>JBKHDD010000126.1:0-14169 GCA_046541515.1 Desulfococcaceae bacterium | reverse complement strand
CGAAGGGCAGGCACGGGGGCCTGCCCCTACCGACCGTTCGAAAACGCCTGCGCCGCTTTTTCCGCCGCGGCCTGACGCACGGGGGCCTGCCCCTACCGACCGCTCGAAAACCCCAATTTTTGGCATCCGAAAGCATAAAATGTCCGCACGACCTCGTCCCCCATCCGACCCGGAACGCCGCCGGGCCGAACTCCGCGTGAAACCGGAAGCCGACGGTCTGCCCCTGCTCCGGTTTCTGACCAACCGCTTTCGGTACCTGGGCCGCGCCGGCTGGTCCGAGGCCATTTCCGCCGACCGGCTTTGGATCAACGAACGCCTCGCCGGTCCGGGCGACATTCTTCGGACCGGCGACCGACTCGTCTTCGAAATGGACGACCTGCCGGAGCCGCCGGTTCGGGCCGACTACCGGATCGTCCACCGGGACGAGCACCTTGTGGCGGTGGACAAACCGGGCAACCTGCCTTGTCATCCGGGCGGCCGCTACTTCCGCCACACCCTTTGGCATTTGCTGCGGCAGAAAGAAGGAATTGAAAAACCCCGGTTTCTCCATCGGCTGGACCGGGAAACTTCCGGCGTCGTTCTGGTGGCTCGAACCGCCGAGGCGGCCCGGGCCGGGCGGGAAGCCTTCGTTTCCGGCGCGGTGCGAAAGATCTACCAGGTCCTGGTGGAAGGCGGGTTCCCGTCGGGAACGGTCCATGCGGCCGGATGGATGGCCGGCGAGCCGGATAGCCTCGTCCGAAAACGGCGGCGTTTTTTTCCGGAGAAGGACGGAATCCGCCCGCCGGCCGGCGACGGTGACGTTCGTTGTTGTCGGACAACATTTCGTCTCCAAGCCCGACGGGGGCCTCTCAGCCTCGTGGTCGCCGTGTCGAAGACCGGGCGGCTTCACCAGATTCGGGCCACCCTTTCGGCGTTGGGCTTTCCGGTGGTCGGGGACAAAATCTACGGGGTCGATGAAACGCTGTTTCTTCGGTTTCTTTCGGACGAGCTGACCGCCGCGGATCGGAGTGCGCTCCGACTCCCCCGGCAGGCCCTCCACGCCGCCGGCCTGCGGTTGCCCCATCCCGTCACCGGGACCCTTCTCCGCCTTCGCGCCCCCCTTCCGGCCGAAATGGTTGAACTTCGGAATTCCTTTTTTTCCTGAATTTTTGCCCCTTTCCGGACGGGGTTCGCGCCATCCCCAAAACGCGACGCCCTTGCCGGCAAAAAAAGCGGTTTTCTTTTTTTTATTCATTTGTAATAAGCAGTTTCAGTTTTCCAAATTCATCCCGGCCTCGTTCGGGTTTCGGTTTTTTGATCGGCGAGGGAGGTTTCATGCAAATCCGGATTCGTTTTCTTCATAAAATGGTCGGCTTGGTAATTTTATCGGTGCTGATCGCTTCGGGCGTGATCGGTTTCCTGGCGAATATCGTCGTTTTTCGGAGTTTCGACGTCCAGGCCCGGGGCGAAATCATGGCCGCCCGGGAGGTGGTGGAGCAGATGTTGGCCGACCGGAAAATTCGATTCGCCCAGGCGGCCGATTTCATCGCCGGGCTTCCCGAGGTGGCCAACGCCGTGGACCAGGGCGACACCTTCTTCCTTCAACAATACGGGGCGGAACTGATGGCGCGGGTCGGCGCCGGTTTCATCGTGTTCACCGACACGGCCGGGGACATCGTGGCCCGGGGCCACACCGACCGCCATGGCGATTCCATCGCCACCCAGGAAAATCTCCAGATCGCGCTGTCCGGAAGGCCATCGGTGGGGGTGGAGGAGGGGAAGGTGGTCAAACTGTCCCTGCGGGCGGCCCATCCGATCCGCTGGAATGGCGAGATCATCGGTGCGGTGATCACCGGAATGCATCTGACCCAGGCGAACCGTTTCGTGGATGAAATCCAGGCGCTGCTGGACGTGGAGGCCACGGTGTTTCAAGGCGCCGAGCGGGTCTCGACCACCATCCGCCGGGAGGGCGAGCGGGTGGCGGGCACGCGAATGGAGAATCCCGAGGTGATTCGAACCGTGTTGGAGGAGGGGGCGCCGTTTTACGAAGTCGATACCATCCTGAATCACGCCTACACCACCGCCTACTGGCCCATCGTCTCCGCCGCGGGCGAAATCAAGGGCATGTGGTTTGTGGGCAAGGAGCGGAAGGCGATCGAAGCCGCCTTCGCCGGCATTCGCAACGCGATTCTGGGCGCGGTGGTCGGGGTGGGCATTCTGGTCTCCCTGGCGGCGCTCTTCGTGGTCCGCCGAACCTTGACGCCGGTGTTCCGCTGCATCCGATTCGCCAAGGAGCTGGCCGACGGCGATTTGGGCGCGCGGCCGCCGGTCGGCGACGGGGATGAAATCGGGGAATTGGCCAACGCGTTGGGCGCCCTGGCCAAGCGGTTCCGGGACGTGATCCGGCAGGTGGTCAACGGGGCCGACAATATCCGTTCCGGCAGTCGGGAGGTGAGCCTGAGCGCCCAGCGCATCGCCGACGGCGCGGGGCAGCAGAACGAGGCGGCCGAAACCCTTTCCGCCGCCATGGACGTCATGGAGGACGGCATCCGGACCAACGCGGACAACGCGGATCAGACCGAGCGGATCGCCGGCGCATCCGCCGAGCGGGCCGACGAGGGCGTTCGGGCGGCCGGGGAGGCGCTGGCCACCATGCGAGAAGTGTCGGAGCGGATTCGTTCCGTGGAGGAAATCGCCCGGCGGACCGATTTGCTGGCCTTGAACGCCGCCATCGAAGCGGCCCGGGCCGGCGACGCGGGCCGGGGTTTCGCGGTGGTGGCCGGGGAGGTGCGGAAGCTGGCGGAAAAAAGCGAGGCCACCGCCCGCGAGGTGGGGCGGCTCTCGGGGCGGGGTTTCGAGGGGGCGGAACGGCTGGGCGAGCGCCTGGAGGCCATGCTGCCCGAAATTCGGCGCACCGCCGAGCTGGTTCGGGAGATCAGCGGCGCCTGTCGGGAGCAGGAGGCGGGGGCGGAGCGAATGAACCAGGCCATCCGGGAGCTGGGGGAGGTGATTCGGGAAAACGCTTCGTCGGCCGAGGAAATGGCCGCCACCGCCGAGGAGCTGAGCGCCCAGGCGGACGGGCTGGGGGAGGTCATTTCGTTTTTTGATTTGGGGGACGCTTGGGCGGTGGGGGCGGAAGATGCCCCGTCACTGCCCGGCCCGGATGTCGGAAACCAGCCGGCCTAGCGTCCGCAGTCCCCGTTCCGTTTCCTCCGTAAACGGCGCGCCGCAACCCAGCCGGATGAAATCGGAAAACCCGCCGCTCACCGCGCAGGCCGCGCCGGGCAAAATGGCGATCCGGGCGTCCAGGGCCCGCCGATACAGCTCCAGCCCGCCGGCCCCGGCGGGAAGCTGAATCCAGAGCAGGGAGCCGCCCCGAGGCACCGCCAGCCGGGTTCCCTGGGGAAAATGGCGCTGCACGGCCAGGGCGGTCCGCGTCACCTGGCGCCCCAGGGCGGATCGAAGCGACCGGAAATGGCGATCCCGGCCCGGTTCGGCCAGAAAGCGGGCGATGAGATGCTGATCCGGCGCCGCCGTGCAAACCGTGGCGCCCGCCTTGAGCCGAAGAATCCGCTCCCGGAACCGCCGTCCGGGCAGGGCCCACCCCACCCGAAAGCCGGGGGCCAGGGTTTTGGAAAACGAGGAGCAGGTCATGACCAGCCCTTGCCGGTCGAACGCCTGAAGCATGGACGGCCGGGGGCCGTCCTCGTGGCCCATGTCGCCGCAGATGTCGTCCTCGATCAGCGGGATTTCCCGGTCGTTGAGCAGCCGCACCAGCCGTTCTTTCCGGTCGTCCGGCATCAGCGCCCCGGTGGGATTGTGGAAATTGGGCATGAAGAGGCAGGCCGCCACCTTCGTTTGGTTCAGCAGCCGCTCCAGCGCGTCGAGGTCCACGCCGTCCCGGGGATGGGTGGGGATTTCCGCCGCCAGCAATCCCATCTCCCGAAAATACTGCAAAAAGCCGAAATGGGTGGGCGCTTCGATGGCGATCGTGTCGCCCGGCTTGGCCACGGCCTGGAGACACAGCGTGACCGCCTCCATGCAGCCGCTGGTGATCACCACGTCCTCCGGCGCGACGCCGGGCAGCAACCCCAGGGTGCGCCGGGCGATTTGGCGGCGGAGTTCCGGCAGCCCCTCGGCCGGGGCGTAGCCCATGAGGGATTCCAGTTCCCTGGCGGAAATCTCCTTTATCAAGCGGGCGAAGCGCCGGGTCGGCAGAAGGGCGGTATGGGTGGCGGAAGAGCTGAGCGACAGCATTTCGGGGTCGTGGATGGTCCGGAGCACGGCGTTGACCATGGAGCCGATTTCCACCGGTCGGGGCTCGGCGACGGGCGGGGGAACGTCGGGCATTTCCAGGCTTTGGAGCGAAACCGGGGCCACGAAAAAACCGGATTTGGGGCGCGATTCGATCAGCCCTCGGTCTTCCAGCTCCTGAAACGCCTGTCGAACCGTGTTGACGCTCAGGTTCAGCTTCCGGTGGAGCCGCCGAAGCGAAGGCAGCCGTTCGCCGGGCGCGTAGGCTCCCTCTCGAATTTGATCCGTCAGCTCGTCGGCGAGCCTGCGATAGCGGAAGGGTTCTTTATGGCCGGTCATGATGGGGTTCCGGAAGCGGCCGAAGAAGATGACCTGTCTCCAGCCGGGCTGAGGTTGGGGGCGTTTGTTCGGAAGGCGGTTTGTTCCTGGATGGTTTCCTTTTTCGTTCCGTTTTTCCCCGTCCGTTTTCCCGCTTGATTTTCCGCGAACAGATTATCCACGGCGGACTGGAAAAGTCAAAGCGGGATCGTCAACGATCGGCGGGAAAGGCGACCCGGAAAATCTGTGCCCATCAAAAAATGGGAATTCTGTATCTGTTGTTTCGCCTTCGGTTTCGGTAGATCCATTTCAAACCGAAACGAAAGGGAGGCGGAACCATGGACGCGGAACGATTGCTGGCCCGGCGCGCCGGCCGGATGGGCGCCAACGCCATCCGGGAAATTCTTCATGTGGCCTCCCGGCCGGGGATGATCTCCCTGGCCGGGGGCCTGCCCGCGCCGGAGAGCTTTCCGGCGGAACTTGTGCCGTCCCTGGTGGACGCGGTCCTGACCCGCTTTGGTCCCGCCGCGCTTCAGTACGATCAGACCGAAGGCTTTCTGCCGCTTCGCGAGGCGTTGGCGGGATATCTGTCCGGCCGGGGCATCGCCGCGGGGCCGGACGAACTGCTGGTGGCCTCCGGCTCCCAGGGCGTGCTGGACGGGATTGGAAAGATTCTGCTGTCGCCCGGAGACCGGGTGGCGGTGGAGTCTCCCACCTATCTCGGCGCGATTTCCGCCTTCAATCCCTACGAGCCGGAATACGTGCCGCTGGACACCGACGAAGACGGGTTGATTCCCGAATCCCTGGACGAGGCGCTCCGCCGAGACCGGATCAAATTCGTCTATCTGGTCCCGACTTTCCAGAATCCCGCCGGCCGGACCCTGCCACTGCAACGGCGGCGGGCCGCGGCGGAGATTTTGATGGCGCACGACGCCTTGCTGGTGGAAGACGATCCCTACAGCCCGTTGCGGTATCACGGGGACCCGTTGCCGCCCATCCAGACCTTCGCGCCGGAAAACGTGGTCTACATCTCCACCCTTTCCAAGGTGTTCGCACCCGGTCTCCGGCTCGGCTTTTGCGCCGCCCCGGCCCCGATTCGCCGCTGGCTGACCCTGGCCCGGCAGGGAACCGACCTGCACACCAACACCTTTGGCCAGGCCCTGGCGGCGGAGTATCTGGACGGCGGCCATCTGGATCGTCATCTGCCCCGGATTTTGTCCCTCTACGCGCCTCGACAGGCGGCCATGCTCGCCTCCCTGGAACGCTGGATGCCGCCGGGATTTCACTGGACCCGGCCCGAGGGCGGGATGTTCCTCTGGGTGGCCGGCCCGAAGGGGATGGACATGGGCCAATGGTACGCCGAAGCGGTTCGGCGGAACGTGGCCTACGTGCCCGGGACGTTCTTCTTTCCCCGGTCGGGAGACGGGCGGGAAACTCTTCGCCTCAATTTCACCGCCGCCGACCCGGAAACCATCGACAAGGCGGTGGGGATTCTGGGTGAGATGTTTGCCGAGGCCGCGCCCTTGGAGCGGCTCACGGCGGCCGGTTGAGGCCGTTTGGCGTTGGATTGGAAATAAACGGAGATGCCGTTTCCCGCCGCCAGGGGATAAATCCCCCGGCTCATTCCGAAAAGCGCCCTGAAGGGCGCTCCTCCATTTTCGGTGACAAACCCGTTCCAGGGTCATGGGCGCCCGCTTTAGCGGGCTTTTTCGGTGTGAGCCGGGGGATTTATTCCCCGGCGCGGCGCGGGGACGATTTTTCAATTTTCGCCGATGCCTTGCCGGTTTCGCGATCCTCTGCTACCGTGCCCCGCCATGGAAACCTCCCCGCCGACCCGGGCCGGCTTTTTTCATCGGCCCTATCTGCTGTTGACGCTGACGGTCCTCTTTTGGTCCGGGAACGTGGTGCTGGGCCGCGCCGTTCGGGCGGAGGTGCCGCCGGTGGCGTTGGCCTTCTGCCGATGGATCGGGGCGACGTTGCTGGTGTCCTGGGCCGCGCTGCCCCATGTCCGTCGCGAAATTTCCGTGATTCTGGAGCACTGGCGGATTTTGCTGGTCTATTCGGCGGTGGGGATCGCAATATTTAACACGTTGCTCTATCTCGGCCTTCAGACCACCACCGCCATCAACGGGGCGTTGATTCAGTCGGCCATGCCGGTGCTGATCGTGTTTTTTTCGTTCTTTCTGTACGGAGAACGGCTGACCCGGGGCCAGTCGGCGGGCGTGCTGATCTCCCTGGCGGGGGCGGCATTGCTGGTGTCCCGGGGCGATCCCGCCGTTTTTCTCGCCATGGAATTCCGACCGGGGGACCTGTTGGTCTTTGTGGCGGTGATTTGCTACGCCGCCTATTCCGCATTGCTGCGACTTCGGCCGCCGCTGCACCCCCTCAGCTTTCTCTGGACCACTTTCGTCACCGGCTCCATTTTGCTGCTGCCGTTTTTTCTGTGGGAGCAGGCTTCGGGCCGAACGCTGACGGCGACGCCGACCACCCTGCTGGCGGTGGCCTACGTGGCGGTGTTCCCCTCCATTCTTTCCTATCTGTTTTTCAATCGGGGCGTGGAACTGGTGGGTCCCAACCGGGCCGGACTCTTCATTCACTTGATTCCGGTTTTCGGGACCCTGCTGGCCATTTTGCTGCTGGGGGAGGCGTTTCAGCTGTTTCAGGGCGCCGGGGCCGCGCTGATTTTGGCGGGCATTGCAATGGTCAACCGGTTCCGGCGTCGCTGATTTTTTCCGGAATATCCGATTCCCGCCATCTGCGGTTGTCCTCTTTTTTCTGAATCGTAATTTTTTTGTCGTTTTTGTCCCAAAACATGTTCCCAATTTAGTATTTTTATTCCTCCGAGGTTTGCCTTTTCTCCCCGAATCGAATATCCTCTCTTGGTTTTTCTCGAAAAACCGTTCCCATCCGCTTTTTTTCGTTTCCCCGAGCCCTCGGCCGGCCGTTTCGGGCCGGAAACCGAAGGAGGCCACTGTGCAGGATACCGGTGACTCCGGCTTTTCGTCGGAATCCGACCCGATCTCTTCGGAACAACGGTTTCGAACGACCCTTTCCCTTTACGCCAATCTGCTGGATTCGGTGGAAGCGGGCGTCGCGGTGAAGGATCCCGCCGGGATTTACCGGCTGGCGAATCCCGCCTTTGCCGTCGCGCTGGGTCGTCGGAAGGAGGATATCGTCGGCCGGACCGACGCCGATTTTTTCGCGCCGGACGATTTGCCTGGTTTGCGGGAGGCCGACCGGCGCGTTCTGGCGGGGGAGGCGGTTCCCGGACGGCGGTTTGCCATTCCGGGAACCGATCCGTTGGATTGGGTGCGGGTGGATCGAAAACCGCTTCCCGACGCGTCGGGCGACCCCCTGGGCATTGTCGTCACTTTGCGGGAGGTGACGGCAGGCGAGCATCTGTTCCATGGGCTTTTTCTGGAAAACCCGGCGGTCAGCTGGTTTGTTTCCCCGGAAACCGGCGACATTCTGGAGGCGAATCCGGCGGCGTCGCGGTTTTACGGCTATTCGCCGGAAACCCTCCGTCGCATGAAGGTCTGGGACATCAACCAATTGCCGGAATCCACCGTGCGGGCCAGAATGGCGGAAGTGAAACGGTCTGCCTGCATGTTCGAGCCCTTCCCCCACCGGCTGGCGGATGGAACGGTGCGCGACGTGGCCATTTTCTCCAGTCCGGTGGTCTTTCGCGGCCGGGAATGCCTGTATTCGATCGTCGTTGACGTCACCGAACGCAAGGCGGCCGAACGGGCCTTGGCCGAGCGGGAACGGGCATATCGACTGTTGGCGGAGCACGGCCACGACGTGGTTTGGCGGATGGACGAGGGATTTGTCTGCACCTGGGTCAGCCCTTCGGTAGACCGGCTGCTGGGCTATTCTCCCGACGAGTTGATCGGGAAATCTTGGGCGTTTCTGTTCGCCCCCGACCAGCGGGACGAGGCCAAGGCCGCCATCGACGGCCGGCAGGAAAAAGAGGGTCGCGGCCGGGCGGACGTGCAAAGCCGAAAGCGGACGTTCGCCCTTCGGCGGAAAGACGGCGTCCCGGTTTGGATGGAAATCACCACCACGCCGGTGCGGAAACCGGACGGAACCTTTGACGGCTTCGTGTGCACCATGCGGGACGTGACCGAGACCAAGCGGGCCGATGAAATGATCCGGGCCAGCGAGGAGCGGTTCCACAGTTTCATGATCCATTTTCCGGGGCTCGCCTTCATCAAGGAGGCCGACGGCCGCTACATTTGGGCGAACCGGTCTCCCGCCGGGTATGAAACCATTCCGCCGGAAAGTTTGGTGGGCCGGACCGACAAGGAGATTTTTCCCCCGATTTTCGCGGACCACTACGGGAAGACCGATCGGGAAGTCCGGGAAACCGGTCTGCGGGTTCAAACGGTGGCCGCCGCCCCCGGCCGCGATCGGGACCGGTATCAGGTGATTTCCAAATTCCCAATCGGGTCGGAACGTCCCGTCGCCCGCATCGGCGGCATGGCCATCGACATCACGGAACTGGTGGAAACCCGAGAGCAACTTCGAACGGCGCTTCAAGAAAAGGAGCTGCTGTTGCGGGAGGTCCATCACCGGGTCAAGAACAACCTGGCGGTCGTCAACAGCCTGTTGGCGCTCCAGGGGCGTCGGTCCGTCCAGCCGGAGGTGCGGAGCGCGCTGGAGCAGAGCGCCTCCCGCATTTCCGCCATGGCGCTGATCCACGAAAATCTGTACCGGGGGGATCGGTTGGGCGCGGTGGATTTCCGGAGATACGCCGAAGGGCTTGGACGTTCCCTGTTGGAAAGCTTTTGTCTCGTCGACGGGCCCGTCCGGTTGACCGTGGAATCGAGGCATGTTCTTCTCCCCTTGGAGCAGGCGGTGAGTTGCGGTCTCGTTTTGAATGAACTCTTGATGAATTCATTGAAATACGCGTTTCCGTCCGGTCGGGGCGGCGCCATTGCGATTTCGGCGCGCCTTTCGGACCGGGGCCATTCGGAACCGCAAGTGGAGGTTGCCGTTCGGGATGACGGGATCGGGCTTCCCGAAGGCGTGGAAAAGAAAGACACCTTGGGCATGCGGATCGTGCGGCTGCTGGTGGAACGGCAGTTGCGGGGGCAATGGAAAATTCTTCCCGGAAAAGGCGCGGGGTTTCGATTTCACTGGCCGGCCAAGAAGATTTCCGAAACTGAATTTTTTGGAAGAAACGAGGGATAACGGTGGGGGAGATCCCAATTCTGATCGTGGAAGACGAGGCGTTGATCGCCGCCCATCTGGAAGAGGCGTTGAAGGACGCCGGGTATCGGGTGCTGGGGCCCTATGCCGACGGACATGAAGCCCTGCAATCCATCGCGGACGCCCGGCCGGAGGCGGTGCTGATGGACATCAAGCTGGAAGGGGAGCTGGACGGGGTGGAAACGGCCATGGAAATCCGCCGTCGGTTTCGCATTCCGGTGATTTTTTTGACGGCCTTCGCCTTCGGGGCGCTGGTGGAGCGGGCGCGGAAGGCGGAACCTTACGGATACTTGATCAAGCCGGTCAAGGAAAAAGACCTGCTTGTCACCTTGGAAATGGGGTTGTCCAAGGTGCGGATGGAACGTGAACTTCTCCAAAAAGACAACCAGATTCGGCGGATCGCCCGGAATCTGCCCGGGTTGATCTACCAGTTCCGGCGCTCCGGCGCGGACGGGGCCTTTTCCTTTCCGTTTTTGAGCGAAAAATTTCAGCATTATTCCGGCATTTCCGTCGAACTGGCGCAAAATAACCCGGAAGCCGTGTTTCGCGCCATCCATCCCGACGATAGCCCTGCGGTATACACGGCCATTCGGCGTTCCGCCGATACCATGGCAAACTTTCTATGCGAGTTTCGGGTGGTTCACCCGGGGGGACGGACCCTCTGGCTCCGGGCCGAATCCACGCCGCGGCGGCTGGAAAACGGAGACATCCTTTGGGACGGCGTGATGATCGACATCACCGCCCAAAAGGAGGCCGAGGCGGAGGTGGAAACTTTGCTGGGCATCATCCCCATCTGCGCCTCCTGCAAAAAAATTCGGGACGGGGACGGCTATTGGGAACAGGTGGAGGCCTACATCCAGAAACGGAGCCCGGCCCAGTTCAGCCACAGCATTTGCCCGGAATGCGCCCGGCGGTTTTATCCGGAACTTTACGAAGACGAGGAATAGCCCAGCGCCTCGCGGACCATTTCCGGGGTCACCACCACTTTTCCCTCCCGGCAATGGGCGCAGTCCAGCACCCGGCGGCGCTCCATTCCGGGAACCGGCGCGTCCGGCCGCACCACGAAGCAGGGGGTGAACAGCTTGTCCACGTCGATTTCGTTTTCGTGACGTCCCGACCCGTTGCAGGGGACTTTGACGATTCTGGGCATGTTGGCGCTCCTTGATTGAAGGCTTCCAGTTCTCCGCCGGTGGTTTCGAATCATTCCGAAGAGCGGCCGGCGCTTAGCGCCAATATGGCGGATTTGAGGACCGATTGTCAAAAAACGCCGCCTTGGCGGATTGGCGAACCAATGGTTCCCAAAATACCGCTTTTCGAGTATTGCCTTTTTCCGTTCATTGGAAAAGGCTCCCTTTTTTGGGCTGGAGGGTCCGTCCCAAAGAAGTTCCCTTATATCCATGGCTCCCGCTGAATTGTCCATTGTTCATTCTTAATTATTTCGCCCTTGATAATTATTTCGCCCTTGAAAGGAATGGAACCCGCCCATGAGCGATTTCCATCAACAGACCATCGACGAGGCATTGAAGGCCCTGGAATCCCGACGCGAGGGGCTTGGCGAAGACGAGGCCGGCAAGCGCCTGGAAAAACACGGTCCCAACGAGCTTCAGGAAAAAGGGACCCGCAGTCCCTGGGCGATCCTGCTGGAACAATTCGCCCAGACCATGGTGATCATCCTCATCGTGGCCGCGATCATTTCGGCCTTTTTGGGCGATTGGCTGGAGGCCGGGGCGATTCTGGCCATCGTGATTCTGTTCGCCACGCTCGGGTTCATTCAAGATTACCGGGCCGACCGGGCCATGGCCGCGCTTCGGGAGATGGCCGTTCCGGAGGTGCGCGTCCGAAGGGGCGGGGAGGACCGGCAAATTTCCTCCAAAGAACTGGTTCCCGGCGACATCGTCTATCTGGAAGCCGGGAACGTGGTTCCGGCCGACCTGCGGCTCGTCGAGGCCAACGATCTTCGAATCGACGAGGCGGCATTGACCGGCGAGTCGGAGCCGGTGGAAAAATCCATCGACCCGCTGGAGGAGGCGGACTCTCCCCTGGGCGACCGGACGAACATGGCCTACGGCGGCACCGTGGTCAGTGGCGGTCGGGGTTTGGGCGTGGTGGCGCGGACGGGAATGGCCACGGAGATGGGCCATATCGCCTCCATGATCCAGGAGGACGAAGGCGGCCGCACGCCCATGCAGGCCGAGCTGGACCGGGTGGGCAAAATCTTGGCGGCCGGGGGCGTGGCCGTGTCGATCGTGGTGGCATCGGTCGGCTTTTTTCTTCTCGAACAACCCATCCGGGAAATGTTCTTGGTGGCAGTCAGCCTGGCGGTGGCCGTGGTGCCCGAGGGGCTGCCCGCCGTGGTGACGATGACGCTGTCCCTGGGCTCCCAGCGGATGTTGAAACGCAACAGCCTGGTCCGCAAGCTGCCGGCGGTGGAAACCCTGGGCTCGGTCACCGTCATCTGCACCGATAAAACCGGAACGTTGACCCAGAACCGGATGACCGCCACGGAACTGCGGGTTCCGGGCGAGCCGCTGGATTTGGCGGAATTTCCCGAGCCGAAGCAGCCGGAGCGGTCCGAGCACGACGGAGAGACGTTCGGGAAACTGCCGGAACGGATTCAACTGCTGGTGGCGGGCGGGGTTCTCTGCAACGACGCCGGCCTGACCCGCAACGAGGAGACCGGCCGGATCGACACGGTGGGCGATCCCACCGAAGGGGCGCTTAGACTGGCCGCAAGCCGGGTGGGCGTGAGCGGAAGCGCCTTGGCCGAAACCATGGAGCGGGTGCGGGAGTTGTCTTTCGACTCCGACCGGAAGCGGATGACCACCTTCCACCGGGTTCCCGATGACCGGAGCGGCCTCCCGGGCGGCCTGGCCGATTTGATTCCCGAGGGGACGGGATGCTTGGCGGTCACCAAAGGCGCGGTGGACGGTTTGCTGGACATCGGCGCGGAAGTCTGGACCGAGGATGGTCCGGTGACGCTGGACGAGGATCTCCGCGAAGCGATTCTTTCCGACAATGAATCGCTGACCCGGAAAGGAATGCGGGTGCTGGGGCTGGCGATCCGCTTTTGGGATTCGGCGCCGGACGATCCGGCGTTCGACGACGAGGCCGATTTGACCTTCGTGGGATTCTTCGGCCTCATCGATCCGCCCCGGCCGGAGGTGAAGGAGGCGGTGAAGCAATGCCGCACCGCCGGAATCCGGCCCATCATGATCACCGGAGATCATCCCCTGACCGCGCTCTCCATCGCCCGGGACCTGGGCATCACCGCCAACGATCGCGTTCTCACCGGCAGGGAGCTGGGCCGGATGTCCGAGCGGGAGCTGGCCGAGGCGGTGCGGGAGACTTCGGTCTTCGCCCGGGTGTCCCCCGAGCACAAGCTCAACATCGTGGACGCCCTCCAGGCCAACGGGGAAATCTGTTCCATGACCGGCGACGGGGTGAACGACGCCCCGGCTTTGAAGCGGGCCGACATCGGGGTGGCCATGGGCATCACCGGCACCGACGTCTCCAAGGAGGCGTCCGACATGGTGCTGTTGGACGACAACTACGCCACCATCGTGGCGGCGGTGGAGGAGGGGCGGGTCATCGGCGACAACGTGCGCCGGTTCGTCAAGTATTCCATCGCCGGGAACATCGGCAAGGTCATCGTGATGATGTTCGCGCCGGTGTTTGGCATTTCCCTGGCGCTCATGCCGTTGCAGTTGCTCTGGCTCAATCTGATCACCGACGGCCTGCTGGGCTTGGGCATGAGCGTGGAGCCGCCCGATCCCCACACCATGAACCGGCCGCCCCGGGCGCCGGACGAGGGCGTCTTCAGCCGGGGCGGCGTGGGGCAGGTCTTTCTGGTGGGCACGGTCATCGGCGCGGTGGCGCTGGGCGTGGGCGCCTGGTATCACCAGACCGGCGACGGGGCCGGCGGCGTCTGGCAGTCCATGATCTTCACGCTGATCGCCTTTCTCCAGGTGGGCCAGGCCCTGGCCATGCGCTCCGACCGGGAGTCTTTTTTCACCCTGGGCGCGACCACCAACCTGCTTATGCTTTGGATGTGCCTGGGAATCGTGGCGCTGCAAATCGTCCTGCTCTACGTTCCGTTTCTCCAGACCTTCTTCAAGACCACGCCGCTTGACCCGGTGGAGCTGATCGCCTGCGCCGGATTCGGCACCATCGCCTTCATCGTGGTGGAAGCCTGGAAGGGTTTCCGCCGCTCCGGCACCGATCCCGAAGAGCGAAAGCGGGAACGGGAAAAAATGGATGAACGGTTAGAGGCGATCCAGCGGAAGTTGTCGGTGATTGACGAGCGGTTGAAGCGGTTGGAAGGAAGGAAGTAGGGGCGAATCGCATTCGCCCTGGCCCCATCCAGAACGGAGCGGAAATTTCTCGGAATCATGTCGTTCGGCGGTAGAA
>JBKHDD010000125.1:0-14180 GCA_046541515.1 Desulfococcaceae bacterium | reverse complement strand
GGGACTCGGAAATTGTCGATGTACCGTATAAATCCCAGGGCCGTTCGTTTTGACGGAATCGGGTAGTGGCCAATTGCATTCGCCCTTGTGCAATCTGGCACGGTTGAGCAATGGAAATCCCAAACGGTATTTCAGCTGCTGCTGAGCCCCTTTTCGGTTGCCGATTAGCCGGTTGCCCAGCTTTCAAGCAGAATGTACGCCTCCGCGCTGGCCGCGTGTATGCCGAGAAAATACCCCAATCGAAAGGACTGGGCAAGAAACTTCGTTTCAGAGTGAATGGCCATTTTTAGTTTTTTCTCCCATTGTTTCCCGCCCGATCTTCAACGCCTGGATTTGGCCGGAGAATAATTCCTCGGCGCACCGTCCAGGCGGTATTCCGATCCCCGCCAATCCCCAAAAACTGGATTTGCCCGTCCGGAGCCGTTCCGCCTCCATCAACTCCGGCTCCCGGGCGCCGGAAATCATCGCCTCGGGGTCGGGAACCATGCAGCCCATCCCCTCCATGAAGTCTTCGTATTCCTTTTCCGCGCAAAAGCCGAACACCCGCTCCACCATGGCCCGGTTGCACCAGCTTCGGTCGAACAAGACGATTTCGCCGCCCCGGGGAAAGTGGGCCACGTGCTTCCGGCAATACCGCTGGGTCCGCTGCTCTTTGGCGGGCTTGGTCAGGACCACCACGCGATAATGCCTCTGGTTCATGTGGCGGGTGATGCGGCGAATGCCGTCGCCCTTTCCGGCCGCGTCCCGGCCCTCGATACAGAATGATCATCCGTCGCTTTTCCCGCTCCGGCCATTCCTGAAGACGGATCAGCTCGGCCTGGCACGGAACCGGCTCTTCGTCGGCCTCGGCCTTGGCGAGGGCCTCCCGCGTCTCCGGGTCCGCGGCCTCGCAGGTCTGGCGCAGGGTTTTCAATTTGTTCAACCCGTCGTCGAGTCGGACGGTCCGGCCTTCAGCCCAGATGGTTTCCGGATTTCGATTCATGGACTGTCTCCTTTTTCCGTCGGACGGATTCCCGGGCCAAAAGGGCAACCTAAAAGAGAACCGTTGGAATTTGGTTAAGCCGTCTCAAAAACCGGCAAAAGGGGCCGGCGTCGGCGCGGGGCGTCCCGATCGGTTTCCCTTTATCCGGGACATGAATGACAAATCCATTCCGGCGTCTTTTTCTTTACCGCTGAACCAAAAAGGGGTAGAAATAAAATTCTAAAAGTGGGAAAAGGTCCTTCAGAAAATCCACATTCTTCCAGAAACGACGGCTGGTTTCGAAATTTTTTGCCGCGTTCAACCTAACCGGATGCTCAACCTTCCGGGAACCTGGCCGCGGACCGGTCTCGGGCCGCCTTGGAACGCCCCTGTCCATGGGGGCGAGAGGCACGGTTTCAAAGGGAAAAATTGAAAATGGGGGACCCGAATTCGGGGTCGAGGGCATGATAAAGATGCGTGAGAACCATCGCGGGTGGATGTTTTTCGCCATCCTGTCGGGGCTTGCCGTTTTGGCGGTTTTCATCCACGGGCCGGGATCGGCGGGAGAATGGCTGGCGCTGGGCCTGTTGGGGACCCTCGTCGCCCTGGCGGCCGGGCGAATCTTCGTTCTGGAAGGTCGTCTCGCTTCCGGCCAATACCAGGGGGTGTCCGGGGAGCCCGAGGAGCGGGAAACGGCGCGCGAGGAGGGGGACGGGGAGGCCTTCCACCGGGGGCTGGTGGATGCATTGCCCCACGGGATCCAACTGCTGGACGCGGAGGGGCGGATTTTATTCCTCAACCGCTTCGAGCGGGAGCGACTGGGCGCCCTCGAACTCGATCCGACGGAGGAATCCCTTTGGGCGCTCGGATCGAGTTCGAGGCCGCCCTGGCCGACACTTTGGCCGGAGGCGGATCGCTCCGCGGCCGAGGCCGCCCTGGAACGGGCGCGAGGGGGGGAAACCGCCGCATTGGAAACCCAAACCGACGAGAGCGGCGGCGACCCCTCGGTCTGGCGCGTGGTTCTGCACCCGGTTCGGGGAGAAAAGGGGGCGGTGGAACGGATTGTCGGGGTTTCCACCAACGTCGCCGAGAGCCGTCGCGCGGAACGGGAGGCGGCGGCCTTTTTTGCCGTGGTGGAAAACAGCGACAGCATCGTGGTGGTCAAGGACATGGACCTGCGGGTGATGGCCACCAACGCCGCCTTCGCCCGGGCCGCCGGACATCCCGACCCCGCCTCGATGATCGGGAAGACCGACGCGGAAATCTTCGGGGTTTCGCCGCAAACCGAACCGGTGCGCAGCTACATGGCCGACGACCGCCAGGCCCAGGGCCTTCCCCGGGGAGAGGTGCTGGTGCGCGAGGAGCCGGTGCGGTATCCCGACGGCAATTTCCGCTACGTCCACACCCGAAAGTATCCCATCTTCGATCGGCAAGGTCGGCGGATCGGGAGCGGAAACATTTCGGTGGACATCACCCGGCGAATGGACGCCGAGGAAAAGGCCCGCCGCGAACAGGCCAATCTCCACGCCATGTTCGAAGCCTCCCAGGTGGGGCTGATGCTGCTGGACGAAAACGCCATGGTCCGGCGCGTCAATCAGGCCGCCGCCCGGCTGGTGGGACGGCCGGCGGACGAGCTGCTCAACCGCAAGCCGGGCGACGCCCTGTGCGGGGAACGACTTGGCCGGGCCGGGGTCCAATGCGGCCAGACCGAAAATTGCCGGGACTGCGTCATTCGCGCCAGTTTCGAGCGGGTGCTCCGAAGCGGCGGCACGGTCCGGGACCAGGAGGGGATCATCGGTCCGGGGCCGACGCCGGCCGTCCCCGAATGGCATATCTCCGTCAGCGCCGCCCCGCTGGAGCTGGACGGGACCCGCCATGTCCTGCTGGCCATCGCCGACGTCACCGGCCGGAAGCAAACCGAAATTCGGCTGCGGGAGAGCGAGGAAAATTTTCGCGCCTTTTTTGAAACCATGGAAGACATGGTCTTCGTGGCCGAACTCGACGGCCGGGTCCGTTATGCCAATCCGGCGGTGACGGAAAAACTGGGATTTTCGCCCGCCGAGTTGCGGCGGATGCGTCTGGCGGAGCTGCACCCGCCGGAGTTTGGCCAGGAGGCGGAACGAACCCTGCGCGACATGCTGGCCGGAGACCGGATGGACAGCGCCCTTCCCCTGCGCACCCGGGAGGGCGTGCGGGTGCCCGCCGCGACCCGGGTCTGGTTCGGCCGGTGGGACGGCGACGACGGTCTCTTCGCCCTGGCCAAGGACCGGAGCCGGGAAACGGCGGCGCTGGAGAAGTTCGAGGGGTTTTTCCATGCCAACCCGGTCTTGATGGCGGTCTGCGAACGGGCCGACCTCCGGCTGTCGGAGGTGAACGATGCCTTTTTGGCCCGATTGGGATTTCGCCGGGAGGAGGTGCTGGACCGGTCCGTGGAGGATTTGGGGATCATCCCCGACCGGGAGACGCTCCGGCTGATTTCGTGGCGGGTCCGAAACGCGGCGCGCATCGACCAGCGGGAGGTGCAGCTTCGCCGCAAGGACGGCGGCTCGCTCCACGCGCTTCTTTCCGGCGAAATCTTGACCGGCGCGGAGGAAACC
Source organism: Desulfococcaceae bacterium (assembly GCA_046541515.1). Taxonomy (GTDB): domain Bacteria; phylum Desulfobacterota; class Desulfobacteria; order Desulfobacterales; family Desulfococcaceae; genus CAYFVR01. Next base: position 10,622 of record JBKHDD010000125.1, on the reverse strand, counting down.
GCCTTCTTGGTCGTTCTGGTCGAAGTCACCGAGTTGAAGGAGACCCAGGCGGCCCTGGAAACGGCCATGGCCGAGCAGCGTCGAACCAACCGGAGCCTGGAGGAGCAGACCGCCTTCGCCCGGGAAATGGCCGACCAGGCCGAGCTGGCCAGCCGCGCCAAAAGCGAGTTTCTGGCCAATATGAGCCATGAAATTCGCACGCCGCTCAACGGGGTGATCGGCATGACCGAGCTGCTGGTGGACCTGGAGGATCTCACCGGCGAACAACGGAAATACGTGGACATCATCCGCGACAGCGGCCTGGCCCTGATGGGCATCGTCAACGACATTCTCGACTTTTCCAAAATCGAAGCCGGAAAGCTGGAGCTGGAAAGCCGGGATTTCGACCTGCGGTCCACCATGGAGGGAATCTTGGAATCTTTCGCCCTGAAGGCCGCGGAAAAGGGGCTGGAGCTGACCGCCTTCGTGGACCCCGAGGCCCCTTCGCTTCTCCGGGGCGATCCCGGCCGGCTGCGTCAGGTGGCGACCAATCTTCTGGGCAACGCGCTCAAATTTACCGAAACGGGCGAGATCGCCCTGCGGGTGAATCTGGAACGGGAATCCGAGGACGCGGCGGTGATCCGGGTTTCGGTGCGGGATACCGGAATGGGCATGCCGCGGGATGTGCTGGACGTCCTGTTTCAGCCGTTCGCCCAGGGCGACGCGGCCGTGGCCCGAAAATACGGCGGCACCGGTCTTGGCCTGGCCATTTCTCGACGGCTGGTGGAGATGATGGGCGGGGAAATTCGGGCGGAAAGCCGACCGGGGGAAGGATCGGTTTTTCGATTCACCGCCGTCTTCGGCAAGCAGCAAAGCGGCGGGCGGGTTTGTCCGGAAATCCCCGAGGACCTGCGGGGCGTGCGGGTGCTGGTGGTGGACGACCACGAAACCAATCGGCTGCTCATGTACACCCTGCTGCGGGGCTGGGGGCTGCGCTGCGAGGAGACCGCCCATCCGGGAGAGGCGGTGGAGATTCTCCGGGCGGCGGCCGAGGAAGACGATCCCTTCCAGATCGCCGTTCTGGACATGCTGATGCCCGAGATGGACGGGGAAACCCTGGGCCGCCGGATCAAGGCGGACCCGATGACGAGCGGCACGGTGCTGATCATGATGACCTCCTTCGGCCAGCGGGGGGACGGGCGGCGACTGGAGGAAATCGGGTTCGCCGCATACTTGGCCAAGCCGTTTCGGCAGTCCCACCTGCGGGACTGTTTGGCGCTGGCCCTGGGCGCCGGTCTTCCCGGAGAGGGCGGGCCGTGCGATTTCGGCCTCATCACCCGCCACACCGTGTTGGAGGCCCGCAAATGGCCGGTGCGGATTTTGGTGGTGGAGGACAACCGGGTCAATTTGGAGGTGGCCCTGCGGCTGTTGGGCAAACTGGGCTACACGGCCGATATCGCCGCCGACGGCCGGGAGGCGCTGGCGGCGTTGCGCGATCGCCGCTACGACCTGGTGCTGATGGACTGCCAGATGCCGGTGATGGACGGGTTCGAGGCGACCCGGCGCATCCGGGCCGGAGAGGCGGGGGAGGAGAATCGGCGTCGCCCCATCGTCGCCCTCAGCGCCCACGTGATGAAGGGGTTCCGGGAACGGTGTCTGGAGGCGGGCATGGACGACTATCTTCCAAAGCCCGTCGATCCGGTCCGTTTTTCCGAGGCCATCGAGCGGTGGCTGAAACCCGAGGCGGAAACCCGGAACGCCCCCCGGGCGGCCTCGGCGAGCGAGGCGGCCGAGGATTTCGGCCCCTCGGAAGCCCCCGCGTCCGGCTTGGCGTTGTTTGATCCCGAGGTGCTTCGGCGGCGCATGATGGGCGACGAATCCCTGGTTTCCATGGTCCTGGGCGAATTCCTGGCCGATCTGCCCCGGCAGATCGCCGCTCTTCAGCGGGCCGTTGGTCCGCGGGATTGGGACGAGATCGGCCACGTCGCCCATCGGATCAAGGGGGCCACCGGAAGTATCGGAAGCCCGGCCCTCCAGGAAATCGCCAAGGAGCTGGAGCGGGCGGTCGCCGCCCGGGACAGGTCCGCCCTGCGGGCGCGGATGACGGCCCTGGAAGCCCGGTTTCAAGCGCTGGCCGAAACGCTCAAGGGGGGGAAAACGTTCCATGGGACTTGACCCGGGGCTTTGGCGGTGCAAAAATCACATTTCCGTTTCGCCATACCCCGCGAGGCTTCCATGTCGATCATCATCGTCAACGACGACGTCACCCAGTTGTCCATCCTGTCCGGTCTGCTCAAAAAGGACCGCCATGCGGTTCGGAGCTTCGCCTCCGCGGAGCAGGCGCTCCGGGGCATGGACGCCGGGCGACCGCCCGACCTGATCATCACCGATTTGTACATGCCGGGCATCGACGGCTGGCGATTCTGCCGTCTGCTCCGCTCGCCGGAGTTTGAGCGCTACAACAAAATCCCCATTTTGGTGGTTTCCGCCACCTTCTCCGGCGACGAGGCCAACCGCATCGCGTCGGACATCGGCGCCGACGCCTTCCTTCCCTCCCCGGTGGACGGAGAGCGGCTGCTCGCGGCGGTTCGATCCTTGCTGGCGGGCGAGGTCAACGTCGCCCCGCCCCGGGTTCTCATCGTCGAAGACAGCCCCTCCCTGGCCGAAGCCCTGGAATCCGCCTTTCGGAATCACGGCTACCGGGCCGACGCCCTGCTCAAGGGCCGTCAGGGCATTTCCGCTTTCCGAGGCGAGAAATTCGACGTGGCGGTGATCGACTACCACCTGCCCGACGGCAACGGGGACTCCCTCCTGCGGGGATTCCGGGCCTGGAATCCCGAATGCGTCTGCATCATGATGACCGGCGACCCGCGCCCCGAGCTGGCCGTGGAATGGATGAAGGCCGGGGCCGCCGCCTATGTGCGAAAGCCCTTCGAGCCGGAGTATCTGGTGGCCCTGTGCGACCGGGCCCGGCGGGAACGGGCCCTGTTGCGGGTGGAGGAGCTGCTGGAAAAACGGAGCCGCCAGCTCCGGGCCAGCGAGTCCCTGAACCGAACCGTGGTGGATTCCCTGGAGGATGGCGCGCACATCGTGGGGCCGGATCTGCGGATTCTGCTTTTGAACCGTCGCTTCCGGGAGTGGTGCGAAGAGCTGGGCCTATGCGCCGACGCCCTGGGCCGCCCCCTGCGGGAGGTGTTTCCCTTTTTGTCGGACGACGCGTTGGCCGAGTACGCCGATGTGTTTGACGCCGGCGAGCCCCGGTTTTCCGAGGAGAATTTTTCCGCGGGGGGCCGCCGGTTTTACACCGAGGTCCGAAAAATCCCGGTTTTCGGGGCCGAAGGCGTCCGGAGCGTGCTGACGGTGGTTTCCGACGTGACGGCTCGACGGGGGGCGGAAGACCGGTTGCGGCGAAAGAACGAAGAGCTGACCCTGTTGCTGGACGCCATCCCCATTCAGGTCTGGTATCTCGCCGATACCGGGCGGTACGGCCGGGTCAACCAGGCCCACGCCGACTTTCTGGGGCTGGACAAATCCCGGCTGGAATTCCAGCCGCTGGAAAGCTTTCTGTCCGCCGACGAAACGGCGGTCTGCCGGGCGGGCAACCGGCAGGTGTTCGATACCCGCCTCCCCGTGCGGACCGAGGAATGGGTCCGAAACGCCGCCGGGGAAGCCCGGCTCCTTCAGATCCATAAATCCCCCTGGCTGGGCGCCGACGGCGACGTGGAGCACGTGGTCTGCGCCGCCGTCGACATCACCGAACTGCGGCAGACCCAAAACGCCCTGCGGACCGAGCGGGATTTCGCCGACGGCCTGGTGGAAACCGCGCCGACGATCATCCTGGTGCTGGACATGGAGGGCCGCATCGTCCGGTTCAACCGGTTCATGGAAAACCTCTGCGGCCGCCGGCTGGAAGAGGTGAAGGGCGCCGACTGGTTTGCGACCTTCCTGCGACCGGAGGCGATTCCCGCGGCCCGGGAGCGGTTTCATGCCTCTTTGGCGGGGCAATTCACCCATGGCGAACGCTTCGGGATCCTGGACCGGGAGGGCCGGGAGATCATGGTGGAGTGGTTCGGCACGTTGCTGCACGACCCCGAGGGGAATCCGGCGGGCCTGCTGGCCATCGGCCACGACGAAACCGAGCTGATCCGGTGCGAAATGGAAATTCACCGGGAGAAGGAACGGCTGGAACAGGTGATCCGGGGCACCCGGGCCGGCATCTGGGAATGGCGGTTGGCCACCGGCGAGGCTTGGTTTTCGGAACGGTGGGCGGAAATCGCCGGCTATACCCTGGAGGAGCTGGCGCCGGTGAGCATCCACACCTGGAAAACTCTTTGCCATCCGGAAGACTTGCCGGCTTCGGAAGAACGGTTGCGGGCCCATTTTTCCGGGGAAAAGGATTATTACGAATGCGACTGCCGGATTCGCCACAAGAGCGGCCATTGGGTTTGGGTGCGGGATCGGGGGCGGGTGGTGGAGTGGGACGAAGACGGCGCGCCGGTCCGTATGCTCGGCACGCACATCGACGTCACCCGGGACAAGGAGCTGGAGCGGGAACGCCGGCGGCTGGACCGGCAGGCCCATCAGCTCCGGAAGGCGGAAAGCCTGGAGCGGATGGCCGGGGCCGTCGCCCACCATTTCAACAACTTGCTCTTTACCATTCTGGGCAACCTGGAAATGGCCGAAGAGGACGCCCCCGAATCCTCTTTTATTCGCCAAAACCTGGAGGCGGCCATTGCGGCGGCTCGCCGCGCCTCGGATTTAAGCGGGCAAATGCTGGCCTACCTGGGCTATTTCGGCCAGGATCGGCAAACCCTGGACATGGCCGAGATTTGCCGTGGGACGGTTTCGCAGCTCCGTTCCCGGATGCCCTCCGCGGTCAACCTGGTGGCCGATTTCGCCGATCGGGACATCGCCGTGCGGGCCCGGGAGGAAAATCTGCGCCAGATTCTGGAAAACCTGGTGGAAAACGCCCGGGAGGCCATGGAGGAGGCGGGCGGGACCATACGGGTTCGCCTGTCCGTCGTTCCCGGCCGGGAAATCGAAACCGCCCATGCGATGCCGGTGGGGTTTCAGCCTCGAAAAGACCGTTCCTACGCCGCGCTGGAGGTTTCCGATTCGGGAGACGGCGTTTCGGCCGAGGACCGGGAACGGCTGTTCGATCCGTTTTTTTCCACCCGCTTCACCGGGCGGGGGCTGGGGCTGGCGGTGGTTCTGGGCACGTTGAAGGGCCTGGACGGCGCGGTGGATCTGGAAACCGAACCGGGCCGGGGCAGCCTGTTCCGGGTCTTTTTGCCCTTGGCGGAGGAGATCGGCGACGGGGACGCGTCCGATCCGGATCGGTAACGTTTTGAGCGGGGGACTTCGTCCCCGACCATTGACCCATCCAAAGCGGGCGCTCCCGAGGGAGCGCCCGTTTAATTCCCGACCATTGGCCGGCGGCCGGGTTTCGCGTTGTTCGGCGGAATCAGGAACCGCCGCCGATCACCTCCGACTCTGTCGCGGCCTCGCCTTCCGGCGCCGGCGTTTCGAAAAATTCGTTCAGGTCGGTTTCCAGCCGGTCGGCTTTCCACTCCACCACCGCGAAGGTCCAGCGGGACAGCGCCTCGTTTTTCTTCTCCGCCTCGGCGGCCAGTTGGGCCGGGTCCGGTCCTTCCTCCGCCGGTTCCGATTCCGCCGCCTTGGAAGCTTCGTCCGCCGGGGCTTCGGCTTCTTCCCCGCTCGCGGTCTCTTCTTCCGGGGCATCCCCGGTTTCTTCGACGGTTTCCCCGGTCGCCTCGGCCTCCGCTTCCGACTCGGGCGCCGGTTCCGGTTCGGGTTCGGATTCCGGCGGGGCCCGGTAGCCGGCGGTTACCCGAATGTACCGTTCGTTGTCGGAATCGGGCGTCGGCTCGCCCCGGCAGACGGTGTACGTCGTCCCGTCGAAGAGCCAGAATTCGTGGCAAAGCGGATTCTCCAGCCCCATCTCGTCCGCCGGCGTTTCCGGGTCGGCCACGTCCCGGAGGGTCAGGTCGTCCAGGGCGGAAAAGAGGTTGGCGACCTTGGATTCGATCACCGCGCCCTCCCGTTCCGCCGGGTCGGGGTTGATGAACGCGGGCGGTTCGCCCTTTTCCGGCCGCTCAATCAGATACTGTTCCTCGCCGGTGGCCGGGTTGAGCAGGGCGACCCGGCGGACGTCGCCCGGGGAGACGTCCAGCAGGTCCGGGGCCAGCCATTCGGCGGAATCCAGTTCGATAAAGCGGAAGCTCTCGTCCACCAGGAAAACCGTTTCGCCGTCGGCCGGCATCAGGTAGTGGCCGCCGTTCCCGGTTTCGGTTTCCCTGGCCGCCCCGATGATCAGGTCGGCCGCGGTTTCGCCGTCGGCCTTTTTCATCGCCACCCGGGCGCCCCTTTGGTCCGCCTCGGCCTCCGGCGCGTCGGGCGGCAGCAGGGAGAGCCGCCGTCGGGATTCCTCGTCCGCCGCGAAGGTGCGTCCCACCTTCAAATCCCGCAGCTTCAGGATGAATTTCCGAATCTCCTCAAAATCGGCCGGATATCCGTGGCGGCTTTCCACCTGCCAGACCGTGCCGCTTTTTTCCAGGACCACCTCGCCGTCGGGACCGGTCAGGGTCAGCGCGGTCACTTCGTTGATCGGCAGGCCGGAAAAATAATCCGCGCCCACGGGGCCTGCGACTTCTTCCTCGCCCTGAAAAACGGCCCAAGACGCCAGGGCGAGAACGGCGCACACCGCCAGCAGGGTCAGGAATGTTTTCGATTTCATAATTCCCTCGATCGAATCCTTTTGGGTTGTCGGATTGGGTTTTCGGAAACGCGGTTATCCGCGGCCGCTTTGTCGCCGCTGGTACAGGCCGAAGGCGAGGCCGGCCATGGCCACCACCAGCACCATCCCGAAGATGTTGAGAAATTTGACCCACCCGCCCAGGGTCTCGATGTCGGCCCGGAGATTGCGGCGCACCTCCTTCAGCTCCCGGTTGATGCGGGCCTTTTCCTGCTGGAATTGCTGAATTTCAGCCTCCTGCTCCGCGCTCATGATGAATTCCTGGGAGCCGTCCTTTTGCCGTTCGAGCTGCTCCAGCTTCCGGTTGGTTTCATCCACCTTGCGCATCAGCTCCTGCTCCCGGGCCAGCCAGCGCTCCTGGGCCCTTCGTTCCAGCGCCTCCACCCGGGTGAAGGGCCGCTCGAACTTGCCCCGGCTGCGGATGCCGATGAGGGCGTCGTTGCCCGCCAGCAGCTCGCCGCCGTTGAGGAGAAAGTTGAGGTTGTCGTTGAACATCCGGCTGATGTTCATGCCCAGGAAATTTTGGCGCTGCACGTAGAAATTGTCGAAGAGCATGTCGGCGTCGGAGACCACCACCACCGTGGCGGGCGCGGCCGCCTCGGCCAAGTGTTCCCCGCCGTCCCCGGCGGCTTCGTCTCCGGCCGCCTCGCCCTCCGCGTCGGTTTCCCCGCTCGGCTTTCCGTCGGGAAAGGCGCTCTTAAACGTTCCGCGCACCCGAACGGCCAGGTCGTACCGGTCCGGCGTGGCGGAAAAATCCCGCCGCAGGTTGTCGCCGGCGAACCGGGCCTCCATGGCGCCGATGGTGGAGGAATTGGCGCTGGAGCGGACCAGCGTCTCGTATTCCCCGGGGGCGTCCTCGGCCTTGGAAAGGGTCCCGGCCATGGGCATCAGCAGGCTTTCCAGCTGGGCGGTCAAAATGGCGTCTTGGCTGAAGGCCTCGGGCGCCAGGCTGATCCAGAGGGGATTGTCCTCGATCTGGTTGTTCTGTCCCCGAAGCTGGGTGGCGTTGCCGAAATCCACCAGCACCCGGTCGGCGGACCATTCGATCCCCCATGCCGGCAGCAGCCGGTTCAGGCCGTCGCTGCCGCCGGGGCCCCCCATGCCCTCCTGTCCCATGGTCACCGGCAGCGGGTCCACGAAGGCCATCAGGTTGCCGCCCCGCAACACGAACTGGTCGATGGCGTAGACCAGGGAATCGGAGAGGCCGGTGGGATGGACCGCCAGCAGCACGTCCACATCCCCGGGGATTTCCTCGGCGTCGGCGGCGATTTCGGTCACCTCGTAGGTCTTGCGCAATTCTTGGATGAAGAGCCAGGGGTCGCTTTGCCGGGGCTGGCCCATGGGGTTTTGGGGCGGTCCGCCGAAGATCGGCAGACCGCTGATCACCCCGATGGTGGTCCGCTTGGGGGCCTGCACCCGCCAGATGGTCCGGGTCACCTCGTACTCCAACTGCTCTTCCCGGGCCGGGTCCAGCATGGGGATGGTTTCTTCCTGGTCCGCCGAAAGCGCCACCAGGCCAAAGTAAAACCGGTCGCCGGTGGGCAGGTCCACGCCGTTCACGCCGTAGGTGACCGCCCATTCCTCCGCTTCGCTGTCCGGCTCCGCGTCGATCACTTCCACGTTCACCCGGCCGTCGCTGGCGGACTCGTATTCCCGGATGAAATCAATGGCCCGACGGGCGTAGGTTTTCAGCCGCATGGGCGCCTGGGCGTCGTCTTCGCCGTGGTAGATTTGCAGGGTCACGTCCCGCTCCAGCTCCGAAAGGATTTTTCGGGAGCCTTCGGAGAGGGAGTAGATATTGTCTTCCGTCAGATCCCAGCGCAGACTCGCCTGGCCGAGCAACAGGTTGAAGAGCGCCAAGATCACCAGCACCAGCAGAAGCCCGCCCGCGGACAGCAGGGATCGGGAGGGGCCGGCGGATGTTTTTTCCGTATCCGACATGGGAAATTCTCCAGTTGATCAATCGGAATTTGGGGTTGAATCCGTTGACGGCGGCCGGAGGCGCGCCGAATGGGGCTCAGGTCCGTCGGTTTTCGATGACCAGCCCGTTGGCGAACAGAAAAAAGGCCACCACCGAGAGGAAGTAGACGATGTCCCGAAGGTCCAGCACGCCGCGCCGAAGGGCCGTGAAATGGGAGAGGAAGCCGAGTTCCGAAACCACCGCCAGCAGCCAGTCCGGCGCCCAGCCCGACAGCATGTCGGTGACCGGGGGAAAACCGGCCAGAATGAAAAACAGGCTGAGCACCAAGGCCACCACGAAGCTGATGACCTGGCTGCGGGTCAGGGCGGAGGTCATGCAGCCGACGCTGAGAAAGGCGCCGGCCATGAAGAGGCTGCCCACGTAGCCGCAGAAGATGGCCCCCATGTCCGGGTCGCCCAGATAGGCCACCGTCAGGACCATCGGGAACGTGAGCGCCAGGGCCACCCCCAGAAAGAGCCAGGCGGCCAGGAATTTGCCCAGAATCACCTCCCAGGGCGTCACCGGAAAGGTCAGCACCAGCTCGATGGTGCCCATCCGCCGTTCCTCGGCCCACAGCCGCATGGCCACGGCCGGCACCAGGAACAGATAGACCCAGGGGTGCCACTCGAAAAAGGCCCGCAGGTCGGCCTGGCCCATTTCAAAGAACCGGCTGATGTAGAACGTGAAAAACCCCAACAGCATCAGAAAGATGGCGATGAAGACGTAGGCCACCGGGGAGCCGAAATACCCGGCGATCTCCCGCTTGAAGATCGCCCGTACATGTACCGCAAACGCTTTGGTATCCATGCCTCACCTAGATTGATCACGGTTTTTGGATGACAAGAAAGACCGCGGCGGCGTCAGCCGGCCGAAGTGATGGTGCGGAAGACCTCGTCGAGCCGTCCCCGTTCCACGAACAGCGTCCGAAGCTCGAAGCCGCCGTCGGAAAGGGCGGCCACCACCCGGTCGGCGATTCGCGGATCGGCGGATTGGGCGGGAAACACCCGGATGTTTACGAGGCCGTTCTCGCTTTCCAGCAGCCGTGCCTCCCTGACCCCGTCGATCTTCCGAACCCGCCCCAGCACGGCCTCGGGATCGGCGGAAGAGAGGGTCAGCGACAGCGTGCCGTGGATTTTGGAGCGGGCGCGGAGGTTTTCGGGCGTGTCGTCCACCGCCACCCGGCCGCCGGAGATGATGATGGCCCGGGTGCAGATCGCGTCCACCTCGTCCAGGATGTGGGTGGACAAAACGATGGCCTTGTCCGCGCTCATTCGCCGGATCATCTGGCGGACTTCGTGTTTTTGGTTGGGATCCAGGCCGTCGGTGGGCTCGTCCATGATCAGGTATTCGGGATCATGGAGAATGCTTTGGGCGAAGCAGACCCGCTGGCGATAGCCCTTGGAAAGGGTCCCGATGGGCTGGGGCTCGACGCCGTTGAGAAAACAGCGTTCCACCGTTTCGGCCACCCGCCGATTCCGCGCTTCGCCGGAAAAGCCCCGGATTTCAGCGCAGAAATTGAGATAGCCCCGAACCGTCATTTCCGGATAGACCGGCGCGTTCTCCGGGAGATAGCCCATGCGCGACCGGGCGGCGATGGGCGCCTCCCGAATGTCGTCGCCGCCGATGACCGCGGTGCCCCGGGTGGGCGGCAGAAAGCCGGTGATCATCCGCATGCTGGTGGATTTGCCGGCGCCGTTGGGACCCAGAAAGCCGAGGATCTCTCCCTTTTCCACGGTGAAGGACACGTCGTCCACCGCGGTCTTGGTCCCGAAGCGCTTGGTTAAATGCTTGACTTCAATCATGGATTCAGACGTCCTCCAAGGTAAGTTCGACGATGACTCCATTTCGTCCCCGACGCCGGGTCGGGGACCGATTTTCGTACAAAAATCCGGATAAAAAATGTTGCGG
>JBKHDD010000124.1:0-14192 GCA_046541515.1 Desulfococcaceae bacterium | reverse complement strand
CAACGTCAATCAGGTTCAGAAGGACGAGCCGAAGGAAGGTGCATTGGGATATTGATTTGACTTTGGGAAAGATGATGACTTTAGTTCGATTTGAATGGGATCAGTGGGAAGCGGAAAAGAACATTCAAAAACATGGCGTCGCTTTCGAAGAAGCGAAAACCGTGTTCGGTGACCGATTGGCGTTTATTTTTGATGATCCAATGCATTCCTTTAACGAGGAAAGGGAAATAATCATGGGGTATTCCCAGGCAAATCGATTGTTAGTCGTTTGTTTTACAGAACGGGAACCAGAATTGGTTCGAATCATTAGCGCTCGGCTAACGACCCGTAGAGAAAGGATGAACTATGAGCAACGAGCCAATCGATGAAATGGAATTGGAGGAAATGCCCCAAGAATACGACCTGGATTACGACCAGGCCCGGCCGAACCGCTTTGCCGATCTGCCGGGGGAGCATTTTCGGATGGTATCTCTTGATCCAGACGTGGCCCGGTATTTTTCTTCCTCGGAATCGGTCAACAAGGTCCTTCGGGCCATCATCGAAGCCATGCCGGAAGCGGCGCAAGAGCGGGCTTAAAAAAACGATCCGGGTTCAGGCGTCGCGGAGGATGAAGCCGATTATCCGCCGTTTCCCCGCACCCCGCGCACGTAGTAGTACCCCGTAAAATCATGCGCCGCCACAAAGCCTAAATCCAGGCTGACGTACCATGCGGCGATGTGGGAGCGGCGGTCGCAACTCCAGAGCCATTTCTGGGTGGCGTCGAACACCGGCGGGATGCAAAGCGCCGTTCCCCGGGGCGGCGGATCGACCAACGTGCGCAGCTCCTCCACCGTGGGCATTCGCCAGTCCTTAAAGCCGCCGAAACGGTTCCGGTTCAACCGGTCGATGTAATTCGCGGCCTGTTCCCAAGTGACCGGATATTCGGAGCCGGAGCGCTCCCAGGTCAGTCCGGTCGCCCGGTCATGGATCAGCCCGCCTTCCCGTTCCGCGAAATCGTTCCGCACGTACGGGTCCGGCCGCCACAACTCGTCCAGGCCGAACCGTTCACGGGCCACCTGGGGGCGAACCTTCGCCGGTTGGCTCCGGGGCGGGCGTTCCAGGGGCGTCGCCGGCGCGTCGGCCAAAAGCCCGGCTTCGGATACCGCGCATTCCCGATCCCGTTCCGCCTGCCATCGAACGAAACAATCCTCCAGGGCGGCCAGCATTTTGGCGGCTTTGGGATATCGGGACGCCGGCCGGAAGGCCAGGGAGGTTGCCAGCATCTGATCCCAACGTTCGTCCAGGTCGGGATTCAGTCGGGAGGGCGGCGTCGGAGATTCCATGGGCAGCCGTCCGGTCAACATTCGGTACAGCGTGACGCCCGCGGCGTAGAGATCGGCCGTTTCATCGGCCGCGTCCGGGTCCTCTTCCTGTTCCGGCGGGGCGTAATAGGGGGTGCCCACTTTCAGGTTTTCCGGCCCCCGAAACGTCTCCCCGCGCAGTTTGGACAAGCCGAAATCGCAAATTTTTACCGTGTCCTGGTCCGTCACCAGCATATTGAACGGCTTGATGTCCCGGTGGATGAACCCGGCGTGGTGGAGCCGGGCCAGTCCGTGGAGAACGTGGCGAATGTACCGCACCGCTTTTTCCACCGGCAGCACCCGGGACGGCCGCTCGGTTTCGTAGGTCTCCCCGATCATGGTTCCCAGATTGTTGCAAAAATATTCCATGATGTAAAACGGCCGGCCGTCGGCCTCGTCGAAGTCCCACACGTCCACCAGGTTGGGATGGCGAAGGTTGGCCATGGTCGCCGCTTCGGCGGTGAAAAGTTCCCGAAGCCGGTCCATGCCCACCAGCGCGGTGAGAAATTCGTTGGGTTTGAGCTGCTTCATGGCGACCATTTTTCCGGTCACCGGCATTTCGACCTTGAACACGTTGGCCATGCCGCCCCGGCCGAGCTGTCCCCGCACGATGTAGCGTCCGATGGTTTTCATGCATATTTTCCGTTATGTTGAGCGTCGGCGAAATCCGTGGAGTATAAAGATCGGATATTCTATTGTAAAGTCCGGAAGAAAGGGGAGGGGATGATCGAGACCGTCGTCATCATGGGCGCCGCGGGGCGGGATTTCCACAACTTCAACATCTACTTCCGGGCCAATCCCCGCTATCGGGTGGTCGCCTTCACCGCCGCCCAGATACCCGACATCGAAGGTCGTCGCTACCCGCCCGATCTGGCGGGGGAAGGCTATCCCGACGGCATCCCCATCCATCCCGAAGGCGATCTGGCCCAGCTGATCGGCGCCCATCGGGTGGATCTGGTGGCCTTTTCGTACAGCGACGTGCCCCACGAAACGGTCATGCACCGGGCGTCCCTGGCCATGGCCCATGGGGCCGACTTCATCCTCATCGGCGCCGGCTACACCATGCTTCGCTCCGAAAAGCCGGTGGTGGCGGTCTGCGCGGTTCGCACCGGCTGCGGCAAGTCCCAGACCACCCGGCGCGTCGCCGAAATCGTCCGGGAATCGGGCCGTCGCCCCGTCGTCGTCCGCCACCCCATGCCCTACGGCGACCTCGGCGCTTCCGCCGTCCAGCGTTTTTCCGATTACGCCGATTTCGACCGGCACGGCTGCACCATCGAAGAACGGGAGGAATACGAGCCGCTGGTGGACCGGGGCATCGTGGTTTACGCCGGGGTGGACTACGCGGCGATCCTTCGGCGGGCGGAGCGGGAGGCCGACGTCATCGTGTGGGACGGCGGCAACAACGACACGCCCTTTTTCCGGCCGGACGTTCACATCGTGGTCTTCGATCCCCATCGTCCGGGTCACGAGTTGCGCTACTATCCCGGAGAAACCAATCTGCTGATGGCCGATATCGCCGTCATCAACAAGGTGGATTCCGCCGAGGCGAAAGGGATTTCCGAGGTGCGGCGGAACATCGAGACCCACGCGCCGGAAGCCGACATCGTGCTGGCGGAATCGGCCGTTTCCGCGGACGATCCCGAACAAATTCGTGGACGGCGGGTGCTGGTGGTGGAAGACGGCCCAACCCTGACCCACGGGGAAATGGCTTTTGGCGCGGGCTGGCTGGCGGCCAAACGGCACGAGGCGGGCGAAATTGTGGACCCGCGCCCCTTCGCGGCGGAATCCATCCGGTCGGTCTTCGACCGGTATCCCCACATCGGGCCGGTGCTGCCGGCCATGGGCTACGGGGAAAAACAGATCAAGGCGCTGGAGGAAACCATCCGAAAGGCCGACTGCGACTTGGTTCTCTGCGCCACCCCCATCGACCTGCCGCGCCTCATCGACGTGGGCCACCCCGCCCAGCGGGTCCGGTACGAATACGCCGATCACGGCGAGCCGACGCTTGGTGAGGTTTTGACGCGGCGGTTGTCGGAGTTGAATGGCTAATCAATTGAAAAATTAATGGTTTTTTGCGTATAGATGGAAAGTTTCACCATCCGGAGGGGCCGAAATGGAGACGAACGACAAAAAAGACACGACCAACTCCGACGCGACCTTTTCCGAGGAAACGCCCATGGAATCTTCGAAAAAGGATTGGCGAAAGAAGATGATCATTCGGCCACGTATCCTAGTTTCGACGGAAGAGTTCATCCAGCCGATCGACGATATTTGGGATGGCTATATCTGATTCGGAAGGAAGCCCGATGGCGTCCAATTCCAAAAAAAAAATCCTCCTCGTCGCCCTGGGCGGAAACGCCCTGATCCGCAAGGGGCAGGCGGGGACCATCGACGAGCAGTTCGAGAATCTCCGCACGCCGATGGAGCAGGTGGCGCGGCTGTCCCGAGATTTCCGGATTATTCTGACCCACGGGAACGGTCCCCAGGTGGGCAACCTCATGCTCCAGCAGGAATGTTGCGACGCCGTTCCCGGCCTCCCGCTGGAAATTCTGGTGGCCCAGACCCAGGGGCAGATCGGCTACATGATCGAATCGACCCTGGACGCGGCGCTCATGGCGTTGGGCGTGGAGGATCAGCTTTTCGTGAGTCTCTTGAGCTACGTGGTGGTGGACCCGGACGACCCGGCGTTTTCCGATCCGTCCAAGCCGGTGGGGCCGGTGTTTAGCGAGGCCCAGGCGGCCCGGCTGAGTTGTCCCACTCGCAAAACCGCCAAAGGTTGGCGTCGGGTGGTCGCCTCGCCCAAGCCGGCGACCATCGTGGAAAAGCGGGAAATCCGCCGGCTGATCGAGGCCGGGTTCCTGGTGATCTGCTGCGGGGGCGGGGGAATTCCGGTGATCCGGGAAGGGCGGAGTTTCGCCGGGGTGGACGCGGTGATCGACAAGGACCTGGCCAGCGCCCGCTTGGCCGCCGAGGTTGGGGTGGACCGCTTTCTCATCGCCACCGACGAGCCCGGCGCGTTCTTGGACTACGGGAAACCGGATCAGCGATTTCTCTCCGAAATGACGGTGGAGGAAGCCGAAGGGCATCTGGAAGCGGGCCAGTTTCCCCCAGGCTCCATGGGCCCCAAAATCGAGGCGGCCGTCGCCTTCGTAAAGTCGGGGGGACGTGAGGCGGTCATCGCCTCGGTGGACCGCATCGGCGAGGCGGTTGCGGGCAAAACGGGCACGCGGATCGTGACGGGTGGATGAATCCGGCGCCCACCAGCGGGCTTTCGCCCACTCCTTTTCAAAGGGGAAAACAGGGAGAAGAACCATGACGGAAGCGGTCAAAAAAACGGGAATCCCTCCGGAGGTTTATTTGGACATGGAGCGGCACGCCGAATTCCGTTCCGAGTATTACCATGGCGAACTGTTCGCCATGACCGGGGCGTCCTTTCGCCACAATGTTGTTGCGGGAAACATTTTTGGGGCGCTTCGAGATTCCCTCCGTTCTTCCAATTGTTTCGTGTTCATGTCCGACATGAAAGTCCAGGCGGAGCCGGGCCTGCGCTACACCTACCCCGACGTGATGGCGGTTTGCGGGGAGATCGAATTTCCCGGCGGGCGGGACGACGTGATCGCCAATCCGATTCTGATCGTGGAAGTGCTTTCCAAATCCACGCGGGATTACGACCGGGCCGGCAAGTTCACGGGGTATCGGAACATCGCCGCATTGCGGGATTTCCTGGCGGTGGACCAGTATTCGGCGCATGTGGAGCATTATTCCCGGATGGACGACGGATGGCGGCTTCGGGACTGCAAAGGGATGGAAAGCGACGTGATTTTGACCGGGCTGGAGCTTCGATTGCCCTTGTCGCTGATTTACGAACGGGTGGATTTTCCCGATCACCCGCCGGAGGAAGGGAGCGATTCAACCGATTGGACTCGTCGGGGGGGCTGAAAAATCGAAAGGCTCCGGCGCGGCGTCCGGAACCTTTCGTTGTTTTTCGCAAGACGATGGACCTGCACGAAGGCTATCCGAGCCGAACCAGCAGGGCCTTGACTTCGCCGGACAGTTCGTCGCTGAGTTCCGAAAGGTCGGGATCTCGTTCCCCTTCCACAATGGCGTGGAGAATTTCCCCCAGCTTGTTGACGTTTTCCGGCAGGCTCGGCGTCTGGGCCATGGCCTGGGTCAGGTTCCGAATCTGAAGAACGGCTTCTTCGGAGGCCTCCGGACGGCAGGCGGCTTCCACCTGTCCCATCAACTGTCCAAGGGTGATGGCCTCGTCCTCGCCGGCCGGAGCGGAATCCGGTTCCGCCTCGGGCGGATACGGATCCTCCCCGTCGAGGCGCAGCAGGATGGCGTGGACGATGGTCGCGTCGGCCGGGTCCAGCGAATCGATTAGGGTCGCTTCGTCCCGTTCTCCCTCTTCGACGATTCGGCGGATGGAATGGCCGACTTCCCATCCGCTTTCCGCGAGCTGGTCGTAGAGCTGGTCCACATGGACCTTGGCCTCGGCGTCGCCGTTGCAGGCGGCGACCACCACCTCGATGATGGGCCGGAAATGGCGAAGAATGTCCGCGGCCTGTTCCCGGGGCGCTTCGGAACCCGGAGGGAAGGGGTCTTCGCCCCGGAGACGGGCCAGGATCGCCCGAATGATCGCCGCGCCTTGGGGTTTGGCGGACTCGGTCAGGGTTGCTTCGTCCCGCTCGCCGGAAATGATGGCTTCCACCGACTCGACGCAGGGAGCGTCCTGCTTGCGCCATTCCGGGAAAATGCCTTCCACACGGGTATGGGCCTCCGCGTCGCCGCCGGCCGCCGCGACGACGCCCTCGATCACCGGGCGAAAATGGTTCAGCAGTTCCGCTTCCGGGTTTTGGGGAGCGGCCTCGGCCGTCGATTCGGCTTCCGGGGGATACGGGTCTTTTCCCTCCAGCCGGGCCAGAATGGCCTGAACCACGGCGGTCCCTTCCGGGCCGACTTCCCGCGTCAGCGTGTCGGCGTCCCGTTCTCCGTCCCAAATGGCTTCGATGGCGTCCACGCAGGGCGGGTCCTGCTCTCGCCAGGCGGGAAAAATTTTACGGACATTCTCGACGGCTTCCTCGTTGCCATGACAACCGGCAACGACGGCTTCAATCACGGGCTTGAATTGGGTGAGGATGGCGATCCCCTTTCATGATGGGTGAAAATTGGAAATTTTCCTTCGAAAATGATCAAGAAACCGTTGTGAACATGGGGTCTTGAAGCGGCCGTGTCAAATTCTCCGACCGCCGGCCTTTTATTTCTCTCCGGTTCCGCCGGGGCCGAAACCTTGGACACGGGTCGGCGGGGGAAGGGGAAACCGGAGATTTTCGGCGGGTTCGGCGACCGCCTCCATGGCGTTCCTCGCCATCTCCGGCCTTGACCCTGGAGGCGGCATCCCCTAAAAGATGCAGGATGTGAACGTTTTGACAAGGAATGGAAACCAATATGCGGGAAGTGGTGGAGCTGACCAAGGAGCTTGTCCGGATTCCCTCCATGCATTCGCGGCCGGAGGAGATCGCCCGGTGCGTGGACCGGGTGGTGGAATATCTGGAGGCCGCGGGCGCGAGCGTTCGGCGGATGGAACACGCGGGGGTTCCTTCGGCCATGGCGTTGCCCGCGGAAACGTCCACCCCGGTGGTGCTGATGAGCCATGTGGACGTGGTGGACGCCCCCGAAGAATTGTTCACCCCCGTGGAGCGGGACGGAAAGCTTTTCGGCCGGGGAAGTCTGGACGACAAATACGCGGTGGCGCTTTCGCTGGTGCTTTTTAAGAATCGGCTGGAAAAATTGCGGTCCCAGGGGCGGGATCAGTCGGACATGCCCTTCGGCGTCCTGATCACCGGCGACGAGGAGGTCGGCGGGGCCAACGGCGTGCGGCCCGCGCTGAAGCAATTCAAGGCCGGTTTCGGGCTGGCCCTGGACGGCGGCGACGTGCGGAACATCGTGGCCAAGGAAAAGGGGATATACCGGCTGCGGCTGACCAGCAAGGGACGCACCGCCCACGGCTCCACCCCCTGGCTGGGCGTGAACGCCGTGGAACGGCTGATGGACGACTACCGGAAAATCCAGGCGTTTTTTCATCCCTCCGCATTCGGCTACGACCCCGAGGATCACTGGCACCGCACCTTGAACCTCGGCGCCATCCGGGCCGGCCAGTCCATCAATCAGGTGCCGGACAAGGCGGTGGCCGAGCTGGACATCCGGTTTACGGAAAAGGACGACATGCCGGCGCTGCACAGGGAAATGCAGGCGGCCATCGCCGGCGAGTTGACCCTGATTTCCAAATCCCCCATGTTTTACGCCGGGGAAACGCCCTACCTGGATCTGCTGCGCCAGGCGTCGCCGGATTCCGAACTCGGAGTGGAGCACGGGGCCAGCGACGCCCGGTATCTTTCCGACCACGGCATTCCCGGCGTGGTGTGGGGCGTGGACGGAGACCGCAGTTTTCACGCCCCCGACGAGCACATCGATCTGGCCAGCCTGGAGACCCTGTACCGGCGGCTGGATGATTTTTTTGATCGGGTGGCGGCCTTTCGGGACGGAGAAGCCAAGGGGTGAACGCTTCACGCGACCGGAGAAAGGATTCGGAAGACCGGACCGCTCAACCGCGCCCCCTGCGCTTTGTGCTGTTCAACATCGCATACGGGTCCGGGGTGGGGCGCGATCTCCATTTTCCGTTTCCCTACGCGGGGCACGTCAAGTCCACGGCCAGAAATTTCGACCGGATTTTGCAGTTCCTTCGGTCCCTGGGGCCGGACATCGTGGGGTTGGTGGAGGTGGACGCGGGCTCCTTCCGTTCCGGCAAATCCAACCAGGCCGAGCTGATCGCAAGGGCGCTGGATCATCGGCCCATTTACGAATCCAAGTACGGCTCCGCCTCGGTGGCCCGGCACGTGCCGGTGCTGAACAAGCAGGGGAACGCCCTTCTGGTGAACCGGCCGGTGGTCCGTCGGCGGCTGCACTATTTCAGCCTGGGGATGAAACGACTGGTGCTGGAAGTGGAGATGGCCGATTTCACCGTGTTTCTGGTTCACCTCAGTCTTAAGTTCCGGATTCGCCACCATCAGCTTCAGGAACTGTACGATTTCGTAAAGTGCGCGCGGAAGCCGGTCGTCCTGGCGGGGGATTTCAACGCCTTTTGGGGCGATCGGGAGCTGGCCCTGTTTCTGGCGGCCACCGGGCTGCAATCCGCCAACGCCAACGGCGATCCGTCCTATCCCAGCCGCGCCCCCCGCATTCAGCTCGATTACATTTTCCACGATCCCGAACTGGCGACCCGAAATTTTCAGATTCCGCCGGTCCGCCTTTCCGACCATGCCCCGCTGGTCTGGGATTTTACCTGCAACGGATGCCCGACCGCCCCGCCGCCTTCCGGAGATATGCCTTCATGAAGCCATTGGACGCCTTCAACCAGGGACTGCTCGATTTTCTTGCCGCTTCGCCCACCCCTTTTCACGCCGCGGCCAACGGGCTGGCCTTGCTGACCGAGGCCGGTTTTCAACCGCTGGCGGAAGCCGACGCGTGGGAGATCGCCCCGGGCGGCCGGTACGTTCTGACGCGGAATGGTTCCGCGCTGCTGGCCTTCACGTCGGGTTTTCGGCCCCTGGCGGAAACCGGATTCCACATGGTCGGGGCCCACACCGACAGCCCCGGCCTGCGGCTGAAGCCCCGGCCGCGATTCGTTCGCCACGGCGCGGTGCAGCTCGGCGTGGAGGTTTACGGCGGGCCGTTGCTCCATCCCTGGTTCGACCGGGACCTTTCCATGGCCGGCCGGGTCGCCGGCCGCACCGGCTCGGGCCAGATCGTCAGTCGGCTGATCGATTTCCGAAGCCCGGTGGCGATGATTCCCAGTCTGGCCATCCACTTTGACCGGGAGGCCAACAAGGGGCGGCCCATCAACGCCCAGGACGATCTGCCCCCCATCGTCGGGCTGGCGGGGGACGAGGAGGAAACGCCCGATTTTCGGGAAATCCTGCTTCGCCGCCTTCGGGCCGAGGAGCCGGATACCGAGGTGGCGGCCGTCCTGGATTTTGAAATGTGCCTCTACGACGCCCAGCCCCCGAATTTCGTCGGATTGAAGCGGGAGTTCATCGCCGGCGGCCGGCTGGACAACCTCATGAGCTGCTACGCGGGCCTGCAAGCCATGGCGGAGGCGGACCCGGAATCGCCCTGTCTGTTGATTCTGAACGACCACGAGGAAGTGGGCAGCAACGCCGGCGGCGGCGCCGCGGGGCCGTTTCTCCATGCGGTGCTGAACCGGCTGTGCCCCGATCCGGAATCCCTGGCGCGCACGGTGGCGCGGTCCCAATTGATCTCCGCCGACGACGCCCACGGGGTCCATCCCAATCATGCCGGGAAGTCGGACCCGGAACATCAGCCGTTTCTCAACGGCGGGCCGGTCATCAAGGTCAACGCCAGCCATCGGTACGCTTCCAATAGCGAAACCGCCGCCCGGTTCCGCGGCCTGTGCCAAACGGCGGAAGTGCCCGTTCAGGAATTCGTGATGCGAAGCGATCTGGCCTGCGGCAGCACCATCGGTCCGCTGACCGAGGCGCGCATCGGCGTGGCCACCGCGGACGTGGGCGTGCCCATCTGGGCCATGCATTCCATCCGGGAGACCGGCGGCAGCCGGGACACCCACTACCTGTACCGCGCGCTGCGGCCGTTTTTCGGCGCCGCGGGCACAAGTTCCGGAGAGGGCGAAAAGGCGTAGATTTCGTTTTCACGCCGGTTTGGAGTTCCGTCTCGGGGCGCAACACGGTTCATTTAGGACCAATTTTGCGGGGGCGTATCCCATGCGCCCTTGAAAAATCGAGCACGGTCGCCCATTTGGATTGGAATCCAACGTGAACGGCGTTGCCTTTGGGCGGGTCGAATCGGCCAGACGAGAGGAAATCGGTTTCATGCGAGCGGTGGTGCAGCGGGTGCGAGAGAGTTCGGTGACGGTGGACGGGGAGACGGTGGGGGAAATCGGCCCCGGCCTGATGGTGCTGCTGGGCGTGGCCGACGGCGACGCCGAAAGCGACGCCGACTTTCTGGTGGAAAAGGTGGTCCATCTCCGGATTTTCGAGGACGACCAGGGAAAGATGAACCGCTCCGTCTTGGACGCCGGCGGCTCGTTGCTGGTGGTCAGCCAGTTCACCCTGCTGGGGGATTGCCGCAAAGGTCGGCGGCCCTCTTTCGCGAACGCCGCCCCGCCGGAAAAAGCGGAGTCGCTCTACGAATATTTCGTCGACAAGGCCCGGACCCATGGTCTGCCGGTGGAAACCGGCCGGTTTCGGGCCATGATGGATGTTTCCCTGGTCAACCACGGTCCCGTAACCTTGTTGCTGGAAAGCCGCTAACGGCCGGCCTCGCCGGCGGAGACCCCTTCATGTCGGAAGCATCTCGATGGCGCGGCAAGCGAGTGGTGGCAACAGTCAATGCCGCCGCCGGTTTTTTTCAAAACAATTCCGAGGCCGAAAACCGCCTGGGCGATATTCTCCGGGCCCATTTTCCTGGAATCGAGGTTTTATGGCTTTCGCCGGATCGGATTGCCCCGGAAGTTCGCCGGGCCATTCAAAACGGCGCGGACCTCGTCCTGGTGGCCGGCGGGGACGGCACCACCAACGCGGTGGCCAATCTGCTGGCCGGCGCCGACGTCGCCCTCGGGGTGTTGCCCGGAGGCACCTTCAATTACGTCGCCAAGGACATGGGCGTTCCCGAGCCCATGGAAACGGCGGTGGAAGCCTTGGCGGAGGGCATGATCCGCCCCGTGGATCTGTCGGAGGTCAACGGCCGGTTTTTTCTCCACAACGCCGCCTTGGGCATTCATCCCCATGCGGTGGAGCGGCGGGAACGGTACCGGGAGGAATGGGGGATCGGCAAGGCCATCGCGGTCACCTACGCCCTGCTGGAGGCGATTTGGAACCCCCCGTTGCTGGAAGGCCATCTTCACTCCCGGGAGCGGGCCGAATTTATCCGGGCGCCCTTCGTCTTCGTGGGAAACAACACCTACGAAACGGCCCCTTTCGCCTTTATTCAGCGCAAATCCTTGAATGACGGACAACTCAGCGTGTTCTACGCCCAACGGGTGCCGCCCGCGACGCTGTTTCTCATGGCGTTCCGGACCCTGCTAAAGCGCCGCTTGAAAGAGGTCCCGGAACTCGAGCGGATTCAAACCCGGTCCATGACCATCGACAGCCGGAAGAAAAAGCTGAAGGTGTTGCTGGACGGCGAACTGATCCGAATGAAGCCGCCCCTGGAATTTCGGGTGCGGCCGGGTCTGCTTCGGGCGCTGATCCCTCCCGCCGCCCGGAAGCCGCCCGCGGCGGCGGATGTAGGCTAACCGGTTTCCGTTCTCGCGTCTCGCTTGGGCGCGTCATCTTTTCTTCCGGTTTTCGGCCCAACGTTCCGATCCGTTCCGATCCCTTGAACCGTTTCTTCTTCTTTTCGCCCTTGCCGGAGGTCCCCGCCATGCAGGAAATCATCGCGGTTATTTTTGATTTTGACGACACGCTGGCCCCGGACAGCACGTCGGGCTATCTGGATCGGATGGGCGTGGCGGTGCCGGATTTCTGGCGGGACGAAGTGCAGCCGTTGCTGGACGACGACTGGGACCCGGTCCCGGCCTATCTGTACAAAATGATCGAGGTGTCCCGAAACGGCCCGCGTCCGTTTACCCAATCGAGTTTCGAGGAATGGGGCCGCCGAATGGCCCTCCATCCCGACGTGGAAACCATTTTTGACCGGCTGCGCGACTATGCCCGGGAACTCAACCCCCGGCTGGTGGTGGAGTTTTACCTGATCAGCAGCGGCATCGGCGAGGCGTTGCGACAAACCCGGATCGCCCGGGAATTCAGCGATATCTGGGCGTCGGATTTCCACTACGATGAATCGGGAGCCATCGCCTTTCCCAAGAAAATCGTCAGCTTTACCGACAAGACCCGGTACATTTTTCAGATTCAGAAGGGGATTTTCGGAAAGCGGGGGCGGGGACGGCCCTTCGAGGTGAACCGGAAATTCCAGCCGCGGGACATTCGGGTGCCGCTGGATCAGATGATCGTGGTGGGGGACGGGTTTACCGACATTCCCTGCTTTTCCCTGGTGAAAAAGGCCGGCGGCGTGGCCATCGGCGTGTTCGACCAGGAAAACCGTGAAAAATGGGGCCGCGCCTGGGGATTCATCGAAGACGGCCGGGTGTCCAACCTGGTCCCGGCCGACTACGGCGAAAAATCGGCCTTGACCACCTCCCTGATGATGGCGCTGCAAAGCCTGGCCAACCGGGTTTCGCTGCGAGCGCAGACCTATCAGGGATGAGGCCGCGAGGCGGGCCGACGCCCATGCCCGCGGCGATGGGCGGGCAGGGGGGAGATGGCGGAGCCGTCGCCATCCGATTCGGGGCAAAGGTTTGCCGGCCCAGATCGCCGGGGGTTGGCTGGAATCCTTTTTTTACTTCCCCTTTTTCAGCAGCTTCCGTCGCGCCAGAATCCCGGCAAACCGTCCATATCCCATCTCGCCCGCCATCAAATCCATGAACCGATGAACCAGCCATTCTCCGCTGGGCCCCTTTAGTTTCTCGAAAAGGAGGGCTTGGCCCCACTCCGGCCGCGCCAAAAACGTTAGGATGCGGGCGGCCAATAGGCTTTGGGCGATGGTTCGGTATTCCGGGCGGTAGCGGGCCAGGGCCGTGTGCGGTTTTCCCGCCGCCAGAGCGTCGGCCGCCGCCCGGCCCGCCATCGCGCCGCTTTCCATGGCCAGGGCGATGCCTTCGCCGGTGATGGGGTCCACCAGCCCCGCCGCGTCCCCCGCAAGCAGGATCGGACCTCGGCCGGGCCGAAGGCGGAAGTTGCCGGCGGGCAGGAAGTGGCCCTGGATGGGAAACGGCGGAACCTCGCCGTACCATTCCCGGAGAAATTGGCGGAATTGACCGGCCATTTCCGGATTTTTTCGCCAGAGCCCGCCGACGCCCACCGTGGTCCCGTTCCGCTTGGGAAACCGCCAGCCGTATCCCCGGCTCGCCACGCCAAAATGGATCGCCGGTCGACGAATGGCTTGGTTCCGGGGCGAGGGCCAATCCAGCGGGACTTCCATCTCCACGGCCAGGGCAAGGTCCCGGCGGCGAAAGGCGCGGCCGAACAGCGAGCGGGCCGCGGCGCTGGAGACGCCGTCCGCGCCGACCACCGCCCGGGCGGTGATTTCTTCCCCGCCGTTGGACAAACGGAGCCGGAGGGCCGTGAAATTCGTGAATTCCACCCGCTGGACCCGGACGCCTTGCCTCGATTCCGCGCCCGCTCGTTCCGCAAAATGAAGCAGAGCGGCGTCGAAGTCCCGGCGGTTGGCCAGCGCCAGGGGCTGTCGGTGGTCCACGGATGCCAGCGGTTCGGTCCCATGGAAAAACCGTGCGCCGTGGGCGGTCCCTTCCACCAGGTCGTCCCAATGCGCCGAGCCGAACGCGGCGTCGAAAATCCGGCGGCTCCGAAGGGTCAACAGTCCGCCGCAGAGCTTGTCCCGAGGGAAAACGGCCCGGTCCAAAACCACGACGCTCAATCCCCGGCGGGCCAGGGTGATGGCGGCCGCCGCGCCGGCGGGACCGCCGCCGATGATGGCCGCGTCGTACTTCGGCGTGTTCATCGACCGGTTTGGTTCGAAGCCGTTTGGGGCGGGCGGACGGCGGGGCTTTCCCCTTTGGGATTCGCTTCCACGCGTCCGGGGCGGCGGTTTTCCCGGATTTCGTCCGTGGGCCGACACGCCGGGTGCCAAAGACCGATTGAATGGGGAGGCGCCGTTTCGTGGTTGCCCGTTTCCGGTTCCATTATTTGGAAAAAATGCCGGTCGCCAGGGCTTTCTGCACTTCCACGATATTGCTTC
>JBKHDD010000123.1:0-14485 GCA_046541515.1 Desulfococcaceae bacterium | reverse complement strand
ACCATCGACGTGCGGCTGACGGAAAAGGTGGTGGTGACCTGCGCCGGGGACCACGGCGTTTGCGCCGAGGGGGTGAGCCTGTTTCCTTCTGAGGTAACGGCGCAAATGGTCTACAATTTCGTGGGCGGGGGCGCTTCCATCAACGTGCTGGCCCGCCACGCCGGGGCCCGGGTGAAGGCGGCGGACCTGGGGGTGGATCACGATTTTCCGGCCGATCTGCCCATCTTTCACAAAAAAGTTCGTCGGGGCACCGGCAACATTGCAGCGGAGCCGGCCATGACCCGGGACGAGGCCCGACGAAGCGTGGAGGCCGGCATCGAAATCGTGGACGAACTGCTGGGCGACGGGCCGATTCATTTGTTGGGAACCGGCGACATGGGCATCGGCAACACCACGCCCTCCGCCGCCATCATCGCGGTCTATTCCGGTCTTCCGGTGGACGAGCTGACCGGCCGGGGGACGGGATTGGACGACGAAGGGATTCGACGGAAATCCGAAGCGATTCGGCGGGCGTTGGACCGCCACCAGCCCGATCCCGACGATCCCCTGGGCGTCCTCGCCGCCGTGGGCGGGCTGGAGATCGGCGGGTTGGCGGGTCTGGTGATCGGGGCGGCGGCCCGAGGGATTCCGGTGGTCTGCGACGGATTTATCGCCACCGCCGGCGCGCTGCTGGCCTGCGAGATGGCCCCCGCGGCCCGGGATTATCTGTTCGCCGGCCATGAATCGGCGGAGGTGGGCCACCAGTTCATGCTGAGTCATCTCCGGCTGCTTCCGCTGCTGGACCTGGAATTCCGGCTGGGGGAGGGGACCGGCGCGGCCCTGGCCATGGAGCTGATGGACGCCGCCACCCGCATTCTGGCCGAGATTAAAACCTTCGAGGAGGTGGCCATTCAAGACGCCCAGTAATTTTCCGCAGATCGGACCGTTCTCGGAGACCCGTTGGGCATGGAGCGGCTTTCCCATTGCCGGGAATGCCGTTGTTGCGTTCGTCGGGCCGGCCGAACGTCCCGGCGGAACGGTTTTTTCTTGAAAACCGCGGTCGTGGACGCCTCCTCGGCGATTTTGCTGTTCAAGGCCGGGCTGTTCGACCGGCTGATTCGGACCTACGCCGCGGTGTTCCCGGAAGCGGTCCGATCCGAGCTGACGGCCGAGGGATATCCCGGCGCGACGGAATTCCGTCGCGCCTTTCGCCACCGGCGCGTGGCGGAGCGGGGCGTTTCCGACTTTTCGCTTCCCCCGGAGGCCGCCGCCCTGCACGCCGGGGAACGGGAGGCGATCGGCCTGTTCCTTTCCGGGGTTGGAGATTTTCTCGTCCTGGACGACCGCCGAGGGGCCTTGGCCTGCCGGGCGTTGTCCATTCCCTTCATCAACGCCCTGCTGTTCCCCCGGATTCTCTGGCTTTCCGGCCGGATGGCGGAAAGCGGATTCCGCCGGGCCACCGCCCGGGTCGCCGCCGCCGGGCGCTACGGCGAGGAGATCCGCGCCAAGGCCCGGACCCTGGGCAAGCGCGATTTGGCCGTTTTTCTCCCGTGACGCGCCTCCCCTTCGTTTTTCTTGAATTCCCGAGAAGAGGTTGCTATCCCTGAAGCTTCTCGGGCCGGAATTTCCGTTTCCATTTCGGAAAGGGGGCGCGGCCCGAAAAATCGGAGCGACGGATATGCGAAGACCCATGAAATGGTTCCGGGGGATCGGTCTTCTTGCGCTTTTGCTTCTGCCTTGGCCGGTCGGGCCCGGACCGGCGATGGCGCGGGAGAAGGAGACCGCGGGGATTGACGCGCCCAAAACCCCCATTCGGGTGCAGTTGAACGGGCGGCATCGGTTCCGCTACGCCGGCTTTTACGCCGCCGATTCAAAAGGGTTTTACCAGGCGGCCGGGCTCGACGTGAAGCTGTTGGCCGGCGGGCCGGAGATCGACCCGGTGGATGAAGTGGTTTCGGGCCATGCGGAGTACGGCGTCGCCGGAACCGATCTTCTGCCCCGCCGGCTTCAAGGCGAGCCGGTCCGGGCCCTGGCCGCGATTTTTCAGCATTCCCCGGAAGTGCTCATCGTCCGGGCCGACCGCGGCATCAACGGTCCCCGGGATCTGATCGGCCGCCGGGTGATGACCGATCCGGACAAGAACGTGGCCGCGGAGGCCATGCTGCGGAGCGCCGGTGTTTCGCCCTCGGACATTCAGCGGGTCCCCCATTCCGGCGATTTCGCGGATATGGCGGATCTCATCGAGGGACGAGTGGACGCCATTTCGGGGGACAAGACCTACGCGCCCTATCACATGGAGCAATTGGGCGTCCTTTCGGCGACCTTGCAGCCTTCCTCCCGGGAAATCGATTTTTACGGCGACATCCTGTTTGCCTCCCGGGCGGAATGGACCGACCATCCCCGACGGGTCCGGGAATTTCGCCGCGCCACCCTTCGCGGGTGGGTCTACGCCATGAACCATCCGGAGGAGATCATTGAACTGATTCGGCTGCGCCACGGGCATGAGCTGGGGCTCCAATACCTCCGGTTTGAGTCCTTGGTCATGCGGCAGCTGATTCTGCCCGACATCGTGGAAATGGGGCACATGAGCGCGACCCGCTGGCGGCACATCGCGGACGTGTATCGGGAACTGGGCATGATCCCGGAAAACGTTTCCTTCGATCCCGCCGACTTTCTGTTCGATTCGGACCCGCCGCCGGATTACGCATGGGTTCCCTGGGCGCTGGCCATTAGCGGCGGCGCTGCTTTTTTGGCCGGGCTTTGGGCGTTGACCCTTCTGGTGTTCAACAATCGGCTCAATGCGTTGGTTCAAACCCGGACCTCGGAGCTGGAGGCCACCAACCGCCGACTGGCCGCCGAGGTGGAGGAACGGCTCGGCGCGGAGGATGCCCTTCGGCGGACCCAGGAGCGCTACGAACTGGTGATCCACGGAAGCGACGAGGGCATTTGGGACTGGGATATGACCACCGATTCGGTCTATTTTTCGCCGCGATGGAAGGAGATGCTGGGATACGCCGACGCGGAGCTTCCCAACCGGATCCGCGAATGGCGGAGTCGGGTTCATCCGGAAGATTATCCGGCGGTCCTCAACGCCCACCAACGATATTGGGAAGGGAAAACCGATTCCTTCAAGGCGACCTATCGCCTGCGGGCCCGGGACGGCGAATACCGTTGGATTCTGGGCCGGGCCACCTGCGTTTGGGACGAGAACGGGCGTCCGCTGCGGATGACCGGCTCCCATTCCGACATCACCGAGCGGAAGCGGGCGGAGACCGAACTTGCGGCCCTTCGGCGTTTGCTTCGGAACATCATCGACGCCCTGCCTTCGGCCATCATCGCGGTGGACGGCCAAGGGCGGGTGACCCACTGGAGCGCGGAGGCGGCGCGGCGCGGCGGCCTGCCCGCGGAAGCGGCCATCGGCCGCACCTTCTCCTCGGTGATGCCGCTGTTGAACAGCCGGCGGGAGGCCATTGCCGCGGCCATCCGGGATCGGAAACAGTTTCAGGAGCCGCGTCTTCCGGTCCCCGGCGTGGATGAAATTCGATACCTGGACATCATGGTTTCGCCGCTTTCGCCCACGGAGGACGCCGGGGCGGTGATCCGGGTGGACGACACCACCGAGCGGGTCCGGATGGACGAAACGATGATCCAGTCGGAGAAGATGCTTTCCGTCGGCGGGCTGGCGGCCGGCATGGCTCATGAAATCAACAATCCCCTGGGCACCATCGTGACCAACGCGGGTTTGGTCTGGTCCCGGCTGGCGGGAGAGTTGCCGGTCAATCGCGGGGCGGCGGAGGAATGCGGCCTGGACTGGGAGGCCCTGGGCCGTTATCTGGAGCGGCGAAAGGTGCGCGATCGGTTGGACGGGATTCTGGAGGCCGGTCGGCGAGCGGGGGAAATCGTGGAAAACATGTTGCGGTTCAGCCGCAAAAGCGAGGTTTTCCGGACCGCGCTTTCGCTGCCGCTTCTGGTGGAGCGGACCATCGCCCTGGCCCGGAACGACGGCAAGATCAAGCGCGCCCTGAAGTCCGGAAGCGTGGAAATCGTCCGGGATTTTGATCCGGAGCTTCCCCGGGTTCCGGGCGTGGCCACGGAAATTCAGCAGGTCCTGTTCAATTTGCTGACCAACGCCTTTTATTCCCTGGAGAACCGCGACCCGGCCCCAAATCCGGGTCGGATCGAGCTGCGGCTCCGGCAACGGGAATCCTGGGCCGTTATCGAGGTGATCGACAACGGGCCGGGAATGGCCGAGGCCGTGCGTCGTCGGGTGTTCGAGCCGTTTTTCACCACGAAGGGGCCGGGGGAGGGGACCGGGCTGGGGCTTTCGGTTTCCTATTTTATCGTCACCGAAAATCACGGCGGCAAGATGGAGGCCCATTCCGTTCCCGGCCGCGGCGCCACTTTTTCCATCGAACTGCCGCTGACCGGCCAGGCGGACGCCTTGGAGGCGGTGTCCCGGGTTTCCCGGGCCGGATGACGGTTTTCCCGTTTCGGGGAAAAATGCCGTTTGTTTTTGCGAAAGGTTGCAAAGGCGAATCCCATACGCCCCGGCCCAATTCGAATTCCAGAAGCGAAGGGCGTTGGGGTTTGGGATGAAATGCGAACCGGCGGAAAATGGAGGGCTTGGGCAGGCGAAAAACCGCTTCCCCAACGAAAAAGGGGCGAACCCCGCAAAAGCGCGGGATTCGCCCCTTAAGAGAGCGGAACGCTTTTTTTCTTACACGCAACCGGTCGGCTTGGGCAGGCCGGCCATTTTACAGGCGCCCTTGCCGGGTCCGGAGGGAAACAGCTCGTAGATGTGTTTCAGTTTGAATTTGGTGAGCTTGGAAAGAACGCGAACCATGGGGGCGATCCCGTTCTTCTCGTAGTAGTCCTGGAGGACCTTGACCACCAGCTTGTGCTCGTCGGTCAGCTCGTCGATGCCCTCTTGCTCTTTCACATACTGAACCCACTCTTCATTCCACTGGCTGTAGTCCAGAATGAAGCCGTCCTCATCTACGTCAAACGATTTGCCTTTGTATTCGACCTTTGCCATTCAAAAACCCCCTCTTCTAAAGTAACGAAACAGAATAAATTACGACCTCGCGCGGTCGTCATGGCTGGAGGAAATTTCCAGTCCCTTTATCCGCTCACTGGTGACTTGTCAATACGAAAGTTCAGACAATTTCCCGTCATGGGCGTAGGTAAAAAACCGCGTCGGTCGCGGGGAAATCCCTTGGAGGGGAAAGCGATGAGTTGGTTTTTGCCGAAAGGTTTCAGTGGGTTGCCGTCCATTGATTTCGTGTTGACAACATCAAGAGGTTACTATACAAAAAAGTTTCATCCACAGTCAAGAGGGGAATCTTCGCCGGCGAAGAAAGGGGACCGAAGCCCTCCGTTCGACGCCGGACGCCCCCTGGAAAGGCGTTCATGATCCTGACGGTCGAAACCCGCCAGAAGACGGAAATGATCGACATCACCGAACGGGTTCGGCGCCGGCTCTCCGACGCCGGCGCGGAGGCCGGTTTCTGCATGGTCTTTGTTCCCCACACCACCGCCGGCGTCGCCATCAACGAAAACGCCGATCCCAGCGTACGGGACGACATCCTCAAGGTCCTCAACCAGCTCGTTCCCTGGGAGGCCGACTACCGGCACATGGAGGGAAACTCCCCGGCCCACGTCAAGGCGACGCTGACCGGAGCCTCCGAGCTGGTGGCGGTGGAAAACGGCAAGCTGGTGCTGGGACGTTGGCAGGGCCTTTTTTTCTGCGAGTTCGACGGGCCCCGCACCCGAAAGGTCCACCTGCGTTTTTTCGGGGAGTCCCGCGATGGATAGCCGGAACGGAAAAGAAACGCCCGCGACGGAATCGGCCTCGGCGGCCGACGGGGCCATGGACCGGGCGGACCGGCGTCTGCTCAATCGAATCCAGTCCGATTTTCCCATTGCGGCGCGTCCCTTTCAGTTGCTGGCGGAAGAGCTGGGGATGACCGAGCGGGAGGTCATGGACCGGCTGGCCCGGCTGCGTCGCGAGGGCATGGTCCGACGAATCGGCGGGAACTTCGTGCCCCAAAAAGTCGGATTCGTGAGCACCCTCTGCGCCGCGCGAGTCCCCGAGGATCGGATGGAGGCGTTCGCCGAGGCGGTCAACCGCCATCCCGGCGTAACCCACAACTACGCCCGGGACGGCGACTACAACGTCTGGTTCACCTTTATCGCGTCGTCGCGGGAGGCCATCGCCGACAATCTCGCGGCCATCGCCCGGGAAACCGGGGTCGCGGACATTCTCGATCTCCCCGCGACCCACGTTTTCAAAATCCGCGCCCAGTTCAAGATGTAATTCATGAAAGATATCCGCATCGCGGCCGCCGTTTCGCGGGCCGAACCCCTGGACGTGGGGCGGAATTTCGACACCATGGCCCGGCTGGTCCGGGACGCCCGTCAAGCCGGGGCCCGTCTGGTCTGCTTCCCCGAAATGAACCTGACCGGCTACGTGATCGCCCCGGAAATCCGCCAGGTGGCCGAACCGGTCCCCGGACCCCTCAGCCAAAGACTTTCGGCCTTGGCCGACGCCGAGGAGATGGTGATTCTGGCCGGTCTGGCCGAAAAGGGTCCGGCGGACGCGCTTTTCGTCAGCCATCTGGTGGCGGCGCCCGGTCGGGAGATCGCGGTGTATCGGAAGCTCCACATGGCGCCGCCGGAGCGGAAACTCTTCGCCCAGGGCGAGGCGGCTCCGGTGTTCGAGGCCGCGGGCGTCCGTTTCGGCGTCCAGCTTTGCTACGACGCCCACTTCCCCGAAATTTCCACCCACATGGCCCAGGCCGGCGCGGAGTTGATTTTGGTGCCCCATGCCTCCCCCCGGGGCTCCGCCGACGAAAAATTTCGATCCTGGATGCGCCATCTGCCCGCCCGGGCCTTCGACAACAGCGTGTTCCTGGTGGCGGTCAACCAGATTGGGGCCTCTCCCAAGGGGCTCGCCTATCCGGGCGTCGCCCTGGCCATGGACCCTTCGGGCCGCCTGATGGCCAGCGAACTGCGGGACGAGGAAGGGCTTCTGGTGGTGGACCTGCCCGCCGCCGCCCTGGAACGGGTTCGAACCCACAAGATGCGGTTTTTCTTCCCCAACCGCCGCCCCCGCCTGTACGAACGGTTGCGGCGGAATTCCTCCACCTGATCCTCCGCAACGTTCATTTTGGCGAACTTCCACAGGGGGGGAATCGCATTCTCCCTTGGCCAATCGGGCTCCGACGTTCATCGGGGAGCCCGATTGGAACCCTGGCCCGCCTATTTTTCCGGTTTCCGCAGTTTTTCCAGCGAATCGTTGGGTCCCAGGACGATCATGACGTCTTCCTCCCGCAGCCGGTAGTCGCCGGTGGGGATCATGCGCATTTTTCCGGAAGTCTCCTCCTGCACCGCCACCACCTGCACGCCGTAACGATTGATCAGGTTCAGGTCTTTGAGCGCCTTGCCCACAAATTCCTCCGGCGGGAGAATCTGGATCATGCTGTATCCCTCGATGAAGGGAAGGTAGTCCAGCACGCTGGGGTTGTGGAGCCGTTCGGCCAGCGACGCCGCCTGATCCTTTTCCGGAAAAAAGACCTCGTCGGCCCCGATCTTCCGCAAAATGCGGGCGTGGGAGTCGTTGATGGCCTTGGCCAGCAACCGGGGCGCCCCGATGTCGTGGACGTTGAGGGCGGTGAGAATGGAATTGCTGAGGCTGGAATCGCCGATGCAGACCACCACCGCGTCCATTTCCTTCAGCCCCAGGGCCTCCAGCGCCTGCATGTCGGTGCTGTCGGCCACCACCGCCTGGCTGACCTTGTCCCGGATTTCCTGAACCAGGTCGTTGCGGCGGTCCACCGCCACCACGTCGTGTCCTTTTTCGTACAAATCCACGGCCAGGTAATGGCCGAATTTTCCCACGCCGATCACCGCGAACTGTTTCATGGCATTATCCGATCATGACGTTTTCTTCCGCGTAGGCGGCCCTGGGCGCGGCGTGGCGGCTGATGGCCATGCCCAGCACCAGCGGCCCCAGCCGCCCGATGAACATCAGGGCGGTGATCACCAGCTTGCCGCTGACGGACAAATGGGGGGTCGCCCCGGTGGACAGGCCCACCGTGCCGAAGGCGCTGACCACCTCGAACAGCAGTTCGGGAAACTGGGCCCGGCTTTCCGCCACCGGAAGGTCTCCCCGCTCGGTGATCAGCAGCAACATCAGCCCGGCCGCCACCACCAGCCCGCTGGTGAGTCCCACTTGAAGCGAGCGCCAGACCGCCCCCTCGGGCAGGGTGCGGCGAAACAGCCGGGGCCTCTGGTGGCCCCGAAGCCGGGACAGCCCCAAAAAGCCCAGGCAGGCCAGGGTGGTGGTCTTGATGCCGCCGGCGCACGATCCGGGCGAGCCGCCCACGAACATCAGCAGGACGAACAAAAAGAGGGTCTCGTTGGCCAGCCTGCCGATGTCCACCGTATTGAACCCGGCGGTTCGGGGGGTCGCCGCCTGAAAGACGGCCGCCATCAGCTTGTCGGGCCAGGACAGGCCGGCCAGGGTGTGGTTCCATTCCAACGCCAGCACCAGGAGAACGCTTCCCGCCAGCAGCAGCCCCGTGGTGGCCAGCGCCATTTTGGCGTGCAGGCTCAGCCGTTCCCATCGCCGCCGTTTGCGCCGGAGCGCGCGCCCGCCTTCCAGCAGCACCAGGAAGCCCAGTCCGCCGCTGACGATGAGCCCGCAGACCACCAGGTTCATGAGCGGATGGCCCCGATAGCCCGAGAGGCTGTCCGAAAACAGGGAAAATCCGGCGTTGCAAAAGGCGCTCACCGCGTGGAAACCGGCTTGGTAAAACGCCTCGCCCGGCGGGAAGTCCCCCAGAAACACCGGCCACAGCAGCAGAGCCCCCGCCGTTTCAAATCCCAGCGTGAGGAGAACCACGTTTCGAAGAATTTCCACCGGGCTTAGCCGCGTCTGGTAGCTGAAACTCTGATGGATCAGGGCCCGCTCCATCAGGCCGGGCCGTCCGCCGGCCACCATGAGAAACAGGATGGAGATGGTCATGATGCCCAGGCCGCCGGTCTGAATCAGCAACAGGATCACCGCCTGGCCCAACACAGTGAAATCCGATCCCGTATCCAGGACGACGAGGCCGGTCACGCATGCGGCGGAGGTGGCGGTAAAGAGGGCGTCCACCGCGTGCAGGGACGCGCCGGTGGACGCGGCCGGCAACATCAGCAGGCCCGTGCCGATCAGGATCAGGACCGCAAAGCCCAGGACCGAGGCCCGGGCCGGAAAGTCCAGAAACCATCGGGAAAGCCTGCCCCGGCGACGTTGGGTGGGAAGAAGGGCGCGCATTCCGATTCCTCGGGAAAAAGATGTCCGCATCCGCTGGGAGAACGGCGGCTCCCATGGAAGCGGATCGGGACCGAAACCGGAGTCGTGGCGGGTCCGCCGCCGGTTTCGGCCGTCTGGTTGGCGCCGGATCGGAGGCGCCGCCCGGCGGAAGGGAACCTTAGCGGGAGCCTCTTCGGAATGCAATCCCCAACTGATCCGTCCGGCGGGGGGCGCTTACGAAAATTTCTTTACCCGGTTCTTGCTTCCGATTATAATGCCGGAGGATTTCCCCCTTTTACAATCTCCCCGTTTCGGATTTCCATGAAGAAAAAAACGCCGGATCATTCGGCGGCTTCTGGTGGCCGTCGGTCTCCCGCCGGCCGGGTCGGTCGTGTGCCTCGGCTCATCCGGGACGCGTTGATCCGCAATCCCGTCATGGCGCCCGACGCCTTCGCCTCTCGCGTTTTCACCGAAGGGTTCGACCCTCCGCCCAAGGAGCGGCGAAATCCCGGCCATTACGCCAACGGCATCCACATCGCCTCCCCCCCGATTTTCGACGCCGCCAACGAGCAGGCCCAGTGGCTCCGGGAGGTGTGTCGAGAGCGGTGCGGGGAGGCCCCCGACTGGGTGGCCGCCTGCGCCTTCGACAGCGGGCCGATGCCGGTGGAGGCGATCGGCGCCGCCGCCGCGGCCGATATGGCGCCGGAGCGGCCGGCCGAAGCCCGACGATGGATTCGCGATTGCCTGGCCGACCCGGACCGGGCGGCGCCGGGGGTGACCGGGTTCAACCATCTCGATGAAAACGGCGACGCCATCAAGCCGATCGCCCTGGGGGTTTTTCGGCGGCGCAACATCATTTCCGCCCTCGCCCAGGTGCGGCCGGTCTACAAAATCCAGCGGATTCCCCGGTTCCAGGAGGCGGCGCGGGACCGGCGGATTCTGTTGTCCAACGGCCGATCCATGTACAAGGCCAACGTGGTCCGCAACGGCGTCAGCGTCAACAAGATCGGCAATCTCCATTTTCGGGACCTGACCTTCGAGTTGGACGCCAATCTCTGGTTCCGCCACCAGGACAAGCCCGACGTGACCGATATCGAGTTTCTCAACGCCGCGGAGTCGATTTCCCTGGGCCCGCCCCTGGACGAGCGGGAGCACGAGGGCATCGCCTCCCAGCTCTGCCGGGCGCGGGGCCGGTTCCGCATGGACTTTGTTCAGCATCGGCGTGGGCGCCGGAAGCTTTTTCGGGGAGACGGCGTTGCTCGCCGGAGAGCCCCGAACGGCCACCATCATTTCCATCGCCCAAGTGTTGCTCTTCGAGCTGGCGAAGGAAGACCTCGCGCCGGCGCTGGAGAAGGAGGCGGAAATTTTCAAGAGGCAGAGCGAGGTTCCGGCCGAGCGGAAGCCGGCGCGGGAGCGCCACCACCATCAGGCCCAGGAGCGGGTCCGGCGGCGGGAGCGGAAGCAGCTTTCCCAAAACCTGTTCGTCCGCATTCGGCGGTTTTTGGGCTGAAATGACGACGAATGGCCCCGACCCCCGTCCCCCGGTGGTGGTAATCGTCGGACCCACCGGCGTGGGCAAGACCGCCGCCACCATCGATTTGGCCCGCGCGCTGAACGGGGAGATCGTGGGCGCCGACTCCGTCCAGATTTTCCGCCACATGGACATTGGATCGGCCAAGCCCACGCCGGCGGAGCGGGCCGCCGCGCCCCATCACCTCGTCGACGTGGCCGATCCCGACGAACCCTGGGACGCGGCCCGGTACGCCCGGGTCGCCCGGGGCGTCATCGCCGATATCCACGGCCGGGGCCGCGCGCCTTTGGTGGCCGGGGGCGCCGGGCTCTACATTCGGGCGCTGCTGGAAGGAATTTTCCCGGCCGGCGGTACCGATCCCGAGGTGCGGCGGCGGCTGCGGGACGAAGCGGCGGCCCGAGGCGCGCCGGCGTTGCACCGGCGACTGGCGGAAACGGACCCGGAGGCGGCGACGCGCATTCATCCCAACGACGCCTTCCGGATCGTTCGAGCGCTGGAAGTGCTCGAAGTGACGGGGCGACACCTTTCGACCCACCAGGCCGACCACGATTTCGGCGACGCCCCCTATCGGCTGTTCCGAATCGGGCTGTACCGGGAGCGGGAGGAATTGTACGAACGGATCGAGCGGCGGGTGGACGCCATGCTGGCGGAGGGGCTGCTGGAAGAGGTTCGGGGCCTGCTGGCCCGGGGATACGGACCGGAACTGAAGCCCATGGGCGCCATCGGCTACCGGCACATGGTCGATTTCCTGGCCGGCCGCGTGGACTGGGCGGAGACGGTTCGGCTGCTGAAACGGGACACGCGCCGGTACGCCAAGCGGCAGCTCGCCTGGTTTCGGGCCGAGGCCGACACCCGCTGGACCACGCCCGAGTCGATGGGCGCACTCCTTCCGGAGCTGAAAAATTTCTTGCGCCGGGACGGCGGATAAGCCTACAGTGGCCGGAAATCTTGAAAGCGGCCCGCGTTCCCTCTCCGCAACCCTCCGCCTCCGGAGGTCCCCCTGCCCGGGGGGTTTTCCCCCGGGTTCCCCGCCGTCGGAAAATGGGACGGGGAGAGCCGGCCGCTGCCGTGCAACCCGCCCGCGGGCGGAATCCCGCCAACAATGAGGAAAACCGGATGAACACCTTTTCCGTGGTGCTGATCGCCGCCGGCGTGTTCGTGGTGGCGGGCGCCGCCATCATGCCGATGCTGGTCGCCTCCCGGTACGTGCTGATTTTCATGGTTCTTCTGGCCTCGGCCGTCGGAGCCCTGGTGGCCTTTCTGGTGACCCGGAAATACGACGACGACCGGCGAGAGGAGGAAGTGGCCCGGATTCGGGAGGAGAGCGAGAATCGGATTCGTCGGCTCAAGCGGGAGCACGACACCACCACCCTGGAAAAGACCATCCGGGACGGCACCCAGACCCTGATCAAGAACGCCCTGGACTATTTCAAGATCGAGAACATCAAAAACGAGATCGGCAGTTCGGCCGCCATCGAAAACCTCCAGCTGGACAAGTACGGCCAGATCATCGAGCTGCTGGCCGATTTTTCCCTGATTCTGCCGGACGTGGCCGAAAACCAGAAGATCGTGGAAGACGAGATCAACCACCAGATCCAGATCTACTCGGTGGACGAAAACCATTTCGCCCGCTTCATGGAGCGAATTCTGGAAAAATACACGGTGACGGTCAACAAGAAGATCAAGGAAAAGAACGAGCTGGACACCCTGGAGGCGCTCAAGACCTGCCCGGAATGCGCCGAGCGGGTGCAGCCCAAGGCCCGCATCTGTCGCCATTGCGGCTACCAGTTTCAGCGGCCCAACCAGGGGTCCTTTCACCGGGCGGTGGCCCTTCAGCGCATGGCCAACGGCCGGAAGCTGTACGACGAGGGGAATTACGCGGAGGCGGTCCGATCCTTCGACGCCGCCATCGCCCTGCGCGCCAATTACGCCCTGGCCTATTACAATCGGGCGGTGGCGCACAACAAGCTGGGGGACCGGCGCAAGGCCGAGGCCGACCTGCGGGAGGCCGCCGAACTGGGCCATCGAAAGGCGCGGGAGATTCTGCGCAGCCACGGCATTTCCGGCATTCCGGCGGCCGAGGCCGCGGATTCCGAAGGCCCGGCCGACGAGATCTTCGACGAGGAAGCGGAGGACATCGTGGAGGACGGGGGCGGCGAAGACCCCCGGGACGAGGACCGTCATGCCCAGGCGTGAGGCGGTCGGAAGGGCCGCAGACTTTCGTACAGGGCGATGCCGGCCGCCGTCGAGAGGTTGAGGCAGCGAACGGCGTCGGTGATGGGGATGTGGAATATCGCATCGGGATACCGATCCAGAATCTCCGGCGGAAGCCCCCGGGTTTCCGAGCCAAACACCAGGAACAGCCGACGCAATCGGGGCAACGCCCACAGCGGAGCGGCCCCGCTTTTGGCCAGTAGCGCCATTTCGCCCGGTTCCGGCCGGGTCCCCGCCAGAAACGCGTCAAAATCGGCCCAGATTTCCGGTCGGACCCGATCCCAGTAATCCAGCCCCGCCCGCCGTACCTGGCGATCGTCCAGGGAAAAGCCCAGCGGCCGAATCAGATGCAGGAACGCCCCGGCGCCCAGACAGGTCCGCCCGATGTTGCCGGTGTTCCAATGGACCTCCGGCGCCACCAGCACCACGTGGCGCTCCACCCCGCTCATTCCGACACCCGCGCGCCGCAGGAAGGGCAATAGCGGAAGTCGGATTCCAATTCCCGGCCGCACCGCTCGCAGGTCCGATCGCGGGTCGGGCCCCGTCCTTCGGCCGCCTCCCGGTATTCCGGACCCATCTCCGCAACGGCCCGCTCGCAGCGGTCGCACATCAGAAACGGCTCCCCTTTTTTCACCGGAAACAACGGGATGAAAAAAAGGCTGAGGTAGTGGTCGATCCGCCGGTAGCGGGCCTGGGCCAGGCCGCAGACGGGACACGGCCGCGGCTGTTCGTCCAGGACGACTTCCTTGGGGGAGATGCCGCCGATCAGAAAAAACATGGATCGCCTCGCGGGACGGAAGGCCGAACGACGCCGGACGCCGCCCCCGGAAAGGGTTCAGAATTCGCCCGGCTTGCAGATCACTTCCCGGATCCGCATGTCGAACAGGTCCGACTGGTTGGCCGGCTTCAGCACCAGCGCGGCGTCGGCCCCCCGGCCGGTGCCGCCCACGGCGACGATGTCCGCGCCGGAAAGCGCCCCGGAATCCGCCGCCATGACGGCGATTTCCACCGCTACCTTGACCCCTTGGCCGAACAGGCGAAGGGTGTCCGCGATGAGCAGGGCCGGGTAGACGCCGGAATGTTTTTTGGCCACGGCCCGTTCCACGCCGGACAGGGCGTGGGTGGCGGCCACCACCGTTGCGCCCCGCTCCGCCAGATCCAGCTTGACCTGGTCGTCCATGACGTTTTGAAAGGGTTCCCGGAATCCGCAGTGGTAGGTGACCACCACGATCTTTGCGCCCGAAAACAGTTCCAGCGCCTTGTAGGCGGTGTCTCCGGTGGTGGAGGCGACCACCACCTCCTGAATGTCCAAGGCCCGGCGGCGTTCCTCGGCCAGGCGAAGGGTTTCGTCCGTGTTGGATTTTCCGGCTTTTGGAAATCGCATGAGCTCCTCCGCGGGTCTTGTCTCATTTGCGGGAATTGGTGTACGATTGGGCGGAATCGTTTTCCGGACCAAGGGA
>JBKHDD010000122.1:0-14586 GCA_046541515.1 Desulfococcaceae bacterium | reverse complement strand
AACCCCGCCGAAATCTCTCCAAGCAACTCCGCGTCCACGTCCAGGATTTCTCCGTCGCGCCGGAAGGATCGTTCCATTCGGATGAAAATGTCGTTTTTGGCTTGGCGCTTCAGGCATTCCAGGTCGCCGATGATGATCAGTTCCTTGCGGCAGCGGGTGTGGGCCACGTTGATGCGGTTGGGATTGTCCACGAATCCGACCCCGCCGTCGGCATTGCTGCGGACGTAGCTGATGATCACCAGATCGCTTTCGCCGCCCTGGAAGCTGTCCACCGTGGCGACGCGGTCCCGGAGAAAGGCCCGCCAACCGTCCCGCGTCACGTTCCCGGGCAGGAATTCCGCCACCCGGTCCCATCGCAGGGCCGACCGGATGCGCTGAATCTGCCGTTTGTAGGGCGAGATCACCGTGATCTCCTCCGGCGGATGCCGGTCCAGCGCGGACAACACCGCGAACCGGCAGAGCCTCGCTTCGCACCGGTTTTCCATGCCCACCCGTCCGTCCGAAAGGACGATGGTCTCTTGCCGCGTCTCCTCCGGCAAGGCGCTGGTGCAGTAAAAGCGGAGCGTGGAGCGGGGATAGGCTTCCCGGCGGGCGTGGAAGGGCAGGCGAAAGTACTCGGCCGTTTCGCTGGTGCGGACCCGGGCGTGGTAGAACAGCGTGGAGGAAAACCGCAGCAGCCTGGGATTCTGGCAACGGTAGGACCGTTCCAGCAGAATCCGGGGCGCTTTCCGGTGGCGGATCAGCCATTCCAAGGCCCCCTCGTCCAGCAGCGCGCGGGTGGAACGCGGAAGATGGGGATGGACCGCCGCCAGCTCCGAACGAACTTTGCCGGAGAGCGGAAACGGCGGAAGCTGTCGCTGGTCGCCGAACAGAATCGCCCGCTTTCCCAGTTGGGCGCAGAGCAAAAACTCGTCCATGCGGGACATGCCCGCCTCGTCGAACAATACGGCGTCGAAGGGCCCGCGCTCCAGAAAATCCCGGCCGATCACCGAATCCAGGATCGCCCGGACGTGGGTGGCCGCGTAGACCGCGCCGTTTCGGCCGCCCCGGGATTTTTGGATGAAGGTTTCCACCTGATCTCCGTCGCCGGCCCAACAACGGCTCCGCACCGATTCCGCCACCTTCTCCGCCGCGCCGAACCGGAGCACCGGCAAATCCCACACGGCCCGACAGACGTTGTCCACGGCGGTATTGGACGGCGCGGTGACGATCAGCCGTTGTCCCCGGGCGCAGAGGGTCCGGATGACCTCGGCCAAAACCCGCGTTTTTCCCGTCCCCGGCGGCCCCTGCACGGCGACCACCGGCCGGGAATCGTCCACGGCCGCGGCCAGGGCTTGTCTTTGGGAAAGGTCCAAGTCCCCTCGATCCGGCGCGGAGGTTCCCGCGGTCGCGGATTCCACCGGCAATCCCAGGACGGGCCGGAGGGCGCCGGAGATTTCGTCGGGCGCGGTGCGGACCTGGTCGAACAGCGCCCGGATTTTGGCCAGCAATTTGGGCGCGGGGGCGCCGAGGGGGCGCAGGTGCAGGGCTTGGAAATCCGGCCGCTCCCCGACGTTTTCCCAATAAATTTCCAAAAAGACGACCGATTCGTCCGCCAACGCCACAACGCATTCGCCCAGCCGGTCCGGTTCCTCCCCGAAATGGACGGCGAAACGAAGTCCTTCGTTCAGATTGAGCCCGACGGCGTCCTTCAAACGGATCACGGTCCGGTCCTGAACATCGGCGGGCACGACCTCGGCCCCGATCAGCGGAATGCGGCATTCGCGGGTGATTCGATCCCGCAGCCGGGCCAGGTCCACCAGCACCGCCATCTCTTGCCGGATCGTCCAGGGGGTCCGCTCCGGGAGAACGGCGGGATCGGGCGAAACATCCTCGGATTTGGAAACGAAATCGGGGCCGCCATCCGAATCCTCGTTCCGAAATGCGAAGGTGTCGCCCAGGGGCAGACTGATCTGGGATTTCAGGTCCTCCAGCGCCATGTCCCGGGCGGCCCGTTGAATCCACTTTCGGACCTCGGCGGCGGAAAATCGGGAAATCCGTCGAATCCGGGCGGAGTCGTAGCTATCGTCCAGCGCGTCCAATGCCGCCGCGAATTCCTTTTTCTTGATCCGAAAAATATCGGCGTCGGGATTGCGGTCCAGGAAAACCTCGATCACGTCGTAAATCACTTCCATGATCTGGCCCGGCGTGTCCTTTTCCTGGCTCGTGTCGGAATCCGGCAGGGCGGAGAAATCGATCCCCCCGTCGGCCACCTGGACCGCCAGCCGGTAGCGAAAGGCGCAGTTTTCGGAAACCAGAACCGGGCCTTGGTGAACCGGGTCCCATTCCAGAAAGGAAACATATTTTCCCGGCTTGGGAATGGGGAGCTTTTGGCCGCCCACCTTGGGATACGGCCCCTTGGCGGCCACCGGCTTGGGTTGGCAGGATTCCTCCCAAAGCGCCAAAAACTGGCGGCTGAAGACCAGCTCCGGATTGGTGGGCCACAGGGCCGTCATCTCCTGGAAAAATCGTTGAATGGGATCGGTTGTTTTGGGCATAAACGCCTTGGTTGATTTGGAATTCGAGAAAAACCCGGCGGGGATCCCCGCGAGGCGACGATGGTTTCTATATCAACCGGATCGGGCGATGAAAAGAGGGAAATCCGGCGGGGCGGTTTCAGACGGCGGCCCGGCCGGAAAACCGGTTGACTTTTCCCGATTCTATCGCATATTTCAATAAAATCGATATTTTCAAGGAATCCGGACCATTTCCGGGACG
The DNA here is from genome assembly GCA_046541515.1 of Desulfococcaceae bacterium. GTDB lineage: Bacteria > Desulfobacterota > Desulfobacteria > Desulfobacterales > Desulfococcaceae > CAYFVR01. Next base: position 11,829 of record JBKHDD010000122.1, on the reverse strand, counting down.
ACGCCATGGAAACCAAAAAAACCGGTTTTCTTTCGGAAACCGCCTATCTGGAGCAAGAGCGGAACGCCGAGGTGAAAAGCGAATATTTCGCCGGAGAAACCTTCGCCATGGCCGACGCCTCCGAGCGTCACAATTTGCTGGTGGCGAACCTGATTTTTCAGTTCAAGCTGGCCTTCCAGGGCGGGCCTTGCCGAGCCTACCCCAGCGACATGCGGCTCAAGATCGAGGAAAGCGGATTGTACACCTACCCCGACGTGATGGTTTTGTGCGGGGAAACCCGGTTTGCCGACGGCGAAGGGGATACGCTGCTGAACCCGCTGCTGATCGCGGAGGCGCTGTCCGATTCCACGGAACGGTACGACCGGGGCGTCAGGTTCGGCCATTACCGGAAAATCCCCTCGCTTCGGGAGTATCTGCTGGTTTTCCAGAATTTTCCCAAAATTGAACGCTATTTCCGAAACACGTCCGGCAACTGGGAGCTTCGGGAAACCGACGACGCCCATCCCGCTTTGGCGCTGGAAGCCGTCGATGTCTCGCTTCCTCTGGACGCCGTGTACGACGGAATTGCCTTCGATCCTTCGCCGTCCGGACGCGGACCATCCCATGCCTCGGCGCACGTCCCAAACCGTCCCGTCTCTTCCCGACCCGTTCCTCGTTGACCCACCCCTCCGCCGAAAGGAGCATCCATGACCGTTCACGCGCTGGCCGGGAAGCCGGCCCCGCCCGAGATTCTTCCGAACATTCCCCGCCTCGTCAGCCAATACTACACCGAACGGCCCGATCCCGAGGACCCCGCCCAGCGGGTGGCCTTCGGCACCTCCGGCCATCGCGGTTCCGCCGCCAAAAACAGCTTCAACGAAGCCCACATCGCCGCCATCGCCCAGGCCATTTGCGAATACCGCGCCCGGGAAGGCATTAACGGCCCCCTCTTCCTGGGCATGGACACCCACGCCCTTTCGGAGCCGGCCCACGCCACGGCGCTGGAAGTGCTCGCTGCAAACGATGTCTCGGTTCGGCTTCACAAGGGGTTGGAATTCACGCCCACGCCGGTCATCTCCCATGCCATCCTCGCCTGGAACCGGGACAATCCCGGGCAAACGGGCGACGGCATCGTCATCACGCCCTCCCACAATCCGCCGGGGGACGGCGGGTTCAAATACAATCCGCCCCACGGCGGCCCGGCGGACACCGCCGCCACCGGCTGGATCGAAGACCGGGCCAACGCCCTGATGGCCGACGGCAACCGGGACGTGCTGCGCGTTTCCCTGCGAAAGGCCATGGCCGCCGGCGCCACCGCGGAAGCCGATTTCATTACGCCCTACGTGGACGACCTGGCCAACGTGGTGGACATGGCCGCCATCCGGGACGCCGGACTCCACATCGGCGTCGCGCCCCTGGGCGGCGCGGCGGTGCATTATTGGGACGTGATCGCGGAGCGGTACAAGCTGAACCTGAAAGTGGTGGACGCCACCGTGGACCCTTCGTTCCGGTTCATGACGGTGGACAAGGACGGCGTCATCCGGATGGATTGCTCCTCGCCCTACGCCATGGAGTCGCTCATCCGGTACAAGAACCAGTTCGACGTCGCATTCGGCAACGATCCGGACGTGGACCGCCACGGCATCGTCACCCCGGCGGGGCTGATGAATCCCAACCACTACCTGGCCGCGGCCATCGACTATCTCTACCGAAATCGAAGCGGATGGCCGGCGGACGCGGCGGTGGGCAAAACCCTGGTGAGCAGCGCCATGATCGACCGGGTGGCCGGGGATCTGGGGCGGCGGGTCCACGAAGTGCCGGTGGGATTCAAATGGTTCGTGGACGTGTTGTTGAACGCCGAATGCGGCTTCGGCGGGGAGGAAAGCGCGGGGGCATCGTTTCTGCGCACGGACGGGACCGTTTGGACCACCGACAAGGACGGAATCATCCTGAACCTGCTGGCCGCGGAGATCACCGCCCGCACCGGAAAGACCCCCGCGGACCATTACGAAAAGCTGGCGGAACGGTTCGGCGCGCCGGTCTACGAGCGAATGCAGGCCCCGGCAAATTCCGCCCAGAAAAAGGCCCTCAAGGCGCTATCCCCGGACCAGGTGAAAGCGAAGGAGCTGGCCGGCGAGCCGATCCGGGAGAAGCTGACCCGCGCCCCCGGCAACGGCGCGGCCATCGGCGGCCTGAAGGTGACCGCCGAAAACGGCTGGTTCGCCGCCCGCCCTTCCGGCACCGAGGACATTTACAAAATCTACACCGAAAGCTTTCGGGGGCCGGAACATCTGGCCAGCATACAGGAGGAGGCCCAGGCCATCGTCACGGCCGCACTTCAAGCGGCCGGCGCGATCTGAGGCCGGCTTCCGGCGGAATCGGGGAGGGCGGCGGCGGCTTTCCGTCAAAGACCGAACGGACGGCTCCCGCCAGCGCGGCGTAGTCCAGCGGCTTCATGAAGAGGTTGCGAATCCCCAACGCGGCGGCCCGTTCCGGCGACATCGCCTCGCTGTGCCCGGTGTAGAGGAAAACCGGCAAATCGGGCCGCCGGGCCAGGATTTTTTGGGCCAGGTCGGCACCGGTCATGCCCGGCATGGACATGTCGGTGAGCACCAGATCAAACCGGCCTTCCGCCTCCAGAAACAATCCCAGCGCCTCCCGGCTGTCGGTCACGGCGGTCACCCGGTATCCCGCGCCGCCCAGGATGTCCCGTCCCAGGGTCGCCAGGGCCGGTTCGTCGTCCACCAGCAGAATCCGCTCCCGTCCCCGGGCGATGGCGCCGGGCCGATGGGCCGCCGCCCGCCTGGCCTCGGCCTGAATCAGCGGGAGATACACCCGGAACTCCGTGCCGCCCTCGGGCCGGTTTTCCGCGACGATGTGGCCGTTGTGGCGTTGGACGATGCCGTGAACCACGGAAAGCCCCAGCCCGGTCCCCTCTCCCGGCCCCTTGGTGGTAAAGTAGGGATCGAAAATCCGGTGCCGGATGGCCGGATCGATGCCGGGCCCGTTGTCCGCCACGGTCAGCCGGAGAAACGCCGTTCCCCCGGACGCCCCCGGAATTTCGGCGGCCTCGTTGGGCGGCACGGGCGCCAGCGAGACGGCGATCCTGCCGCCGGCTCCGTCGCCCAGGGCCTGACGCGCGTTGGTGCAGAGGTTCATCAGCACCTGATGGATCTGGGTGGGGTCGGCGTTCACCGAACCCAAACACGAGGGGACATGGGATTCGATCTCGATGGGGGCCGGAAAGGAGGCCCGCAGCAGGCCGAGGGTCTCCTTCACCAACGGTCCGAGATCGGTGGGCATTAGCGCCCGTTCGCTCTGGCGGGTGAAGGCCAGAATTTGTCGAACCAGGTCCTTGGCCCGATGGGCCGCCTCCAGCAGCCTTTCCAGATAATCGGCCACCTTCCGGCCGCCCTCTTCGGTCTCCGGCCGTTGCATCCGCGCCAGGTCGGCAAAGCCGATGATGGCGGAGAGAATGTTGTTGAAGTCGTGGGCGATGCCGCCGGCCAGGGTGCCCATGGCCTCCATTTTCTGGGACTGGCGAAGCTCCGCCTCCAGCCGCCGGGTTTCCCGCATGTCCCGCAGCACCCAGAGCGTCCCCGCGTGGCGCCCCCGGTGATCGGCGTAGCGGGAGGCGCTGACGCTCACCGCGATGGGGGAGTCGTCCCGCGCATGGCGCGTGGCGTCCACGCCGGACAGCGTGCCGTCCCCCGCCATCAGTTCCCGCATTTGCCGCCGGTGATCCCGCGCGTCGCCGTTGTTGGAAAAGGGCAGCGGCCGGTCCTGAAGCGCGTCCAGGGTCCAGCCGAAAAGTTCGGTAAACGAGGGGCTCACGTAGCGGACCCGGTCCTCCTGGTCGGCGATGAGAATGGCGTCCGCCGAGGAAGCCAGGAGGGAACGGTACAGCTCCTTGTCGCTGTTGGCCCGGTCGTACAGGGTCTTGTACCGCCGATGGCTTTGGCGCAGATCCGCCTCCGAGCGCATAAGCTGGCGCTGCTTTTCCCGAAGGTCCGCCGTGGCGGCTTCGATCCGGCGACGAAGCTGATCGTTCCAAATCCAGACGGCGATGCCCCCGCCAACGAGAATCAGCAGCAAGGTCCCCACGCTGAGGAGTTGCCAGGGAATCCGGTGGCCAATCGACACCCCGGACCAGGACCGGACGATCGCCCGCCGCCGCGCGGCGGGAATCTTCGCGAAGCCCGCCTCCGCCGCCGCCAGCGCCTCCCCTTCTCCGTCCGGAAATCCCGCGCAAAGGTCCATGGCCGGCAGTTCGATGGGAGATTGAATCAGTTTCCGACCGGCGTCGAGGCGGCCAAGGTGAAACAGCGCGGCCGCCGAATCGGCCACCATCACCGCCACTTCCCCCTCCAACGCCGCCGCCGTCAGCGTCGAAAGGTCGGGATAACTTCGCAGCGCGATCCCGGGTTGCCAGTGGGGAAGCGAGGCTTCCACCGCGCCGCCCGCCACGACGCCCACGCGGAAGGCCAGGAGGTCCGTCCGGCGTTTCACCCGCCCCATGCCGGAGCGAACGAAAACGCGGGCGCGCCCCTTCAACAGGGGACGGGAAAGGGAAAGCCCGGGCCATCCATCGGGTTTTCGGGGCAGTCCCATCGCCACGTCGGCCCGTCCCGCCCGCACCACGTCTTGCGGCGCTTCGGTCTCGAACAGCTTCACGCGGATTTCCCGGCCGGTTTCCCGGGACCAGAGGTTCCACAAATCCACCAGAACGCCCCGGGGGGCGCCCGCTTCGTCCCGGAACATATAGGGCGGATGATCGGCCCGGCCGGCCAGACGCAACGGTTCGACCGCCTCGGCGACGGATGCCCACATCCATGCCGCCGCAAGGACCAATAGGATTGGAAGACGGAACGAATGGCTCATGGGGCTTTCTCAAAACCGTTGGAAACCGGTTTTTTCGGCGGGGGGATCGCTTCTCTTTCCCGGGGATCGGATAAACCCCGCCAGCGGGGCGGCAAAGATAGCAAAACGCCCCAGACCAGCCCGGCGCTGATGATTTTATCCACCAGATTGGCCGGAAGCCGGACGAGAAACGCGCTGGAAAAGACCTGGTGGCCGGATTGCATCAGGACCGCCCAGTATTTGTCGATGGCGCTGCCGGAAACGCCGCCGAACAGGTAGACCACGATGGGCGTGGCCAAAATGGGGCAGACCGCGGTGAGAATCAAAACGAGGGCGATGACCACCCGGACGTCCCGAAATCCCCAACGCCGGCCGAGAAACCCGGCGATCAGCCCGATGGCGGCGTTCACGATCCCGAAGGGAATGCTGATGGGCGTTTCGATCAGCCCGATGATCAGGTTGGAGAGAAATCCCGTGGCCGCGCCGAGCCAAGGGCCCAGGACGACGGCGGCGAGAATGGTCCCGGCGCCGTCCAGAAAGAGGGGAAGGCTCAACAGACTGTTTAAAAAAACGCCGCCGATGTTGAGAAGAAGTCCCAGGGGAATGAAAAGAAACAGCGGGACCGGTTCGGAGTCCGTCGAATTCGGATGCGTCGGAACAAGCACGTGGAATCTCCGTTGGGGAGGCGGGGGAAAAACTCGAAAACGGAACATCGTCGTCCCCGGGCGAATCGTCGTTCCCGCGAAGGGCGACGAGAAATGGAAAAATGGGATTGGATTTCCACTATCCATCAGCGACATTTGGGAAGCAAGTGAAAAGTTGGCGCCACGCCCTTCCACCAATGATTCGGGACCTCGAACCATTTCCGGCGTCATCGGCCGGGAGAGGGCCGTCAAGCAACGAAAGAAGGTTGTCAGGTAAAAATTGCCGGTTATTATTGCAAGATAGGCCGCGGCCTGCGGCTCGCGTCGTCGAACCGGCGCACGGCGGCGCCGGGGTCGAGATCGCCCGCGCATTCCTGGATGTCGCCGGGACGCAAGGCGAAAAGCGGACGAATTCTCGAACAAACGGGACTTTGCCATCCCAAAATGCGGGAGACAACCCATGGCAATCAAGGGCAATCGCCCCAAAGACGCCGCGGAACCTTTGGCGGGCCGCGGGGAGGATTTGCGACGGAAGGCCGAAGCGCTTGCCCGGGAACGGGCCGATTGGACGCCGCAAGACATCGCGGCCCTCTCGCCCGAAGAGATTCGTGAAACGCTCCACGAACTGCGGGTGAACCAGATCGAGCTGGAGTTGCGGAACGAAGAGCTTCGCGCGGCCCGGGCCCAGATCGAAGCCGAACGGGCGCGCTATTTCGACCTCTACGACCGGGCTCCGGTGGGCTACTTCACCCTGTCCGCGCAGGGACTGATCCTGGACGCCAACCTCGCCGCCGCCGCCCTGTTGGACACGCCTCGCGCCGCGCTGGTCAAGCGGCCGATCTCCCGCTTTATCCTCAAAGAGGACCGGGACGTCTACCATCGCCACCGCAAAAATCTCTTCGAGACGGGCGAACCGCAGGAATGCGAGCTGCGGCTGGCGAAGCCGGACGGCGCGCACCTCTGGGGGCATCTTAAGGCGACCGCCGCCGAGGCGGAAGACGGCGCTCCGTTGTGCCGCGTGGCGCTCAGCGACATCGCCGACCGCAAGCGGGCCGAGGAGAAGGTTGCCCGAAGCGAACGCCGGTTCCGTTTGCTCTTCGAGCGGAACAAGGACGCCATTCTCTGGGCAGACAGGGACGGGTTCGTCATCCGTTGCAATCCGGCCGCGGAAAGATTGTTCGGCCGCGACAGAGAGGAACTTTTGGGTCTGCACCAGAGCGCCCTGCATCCCCCGGAAAAGCGCAACCATTATCGGGAAATGTTCGCCCGGAACGTCCAGAAAAAAAACGACGTGAACATATACATGGAAATTCTTGACGGCGCCGGGGCAATCAGGCACGTCAATCTTCTTTCAACCATAATTTCCGTGGACGGAGAAGAGATCAACCAGGGCATTTTCGTGGACGTCACCGAGCGGCGCCAGGCCCGGCTGGAGATTGAGCGCTTCAAACTGGCCATGGACGGCAGCGCGGACAGCTTTTTTCTCATTGACCGCGCGTCCATGCGTTTCGTGGACGCCAATCGGCAGGCATGGGAACGCCTGGGCCTGACCAAAGACCAACTGTTGCGCATGGGACCGCAGGACATCAATCCGCATTTTTCCCGCGAGGACGTGGAAAAGCTGTTCGACTCGGTCGGCAGGGCCGGGAACCCGTCCGAAACCGTCGAGGAAATCCATGTTTGCCGAGACGGCCATAGCTTCCCGGTCGAAGTCAGGCTGCGGGTGTTTGAACAGGACGGCAGGCAGATGGTCATCGCCGTGGCCAGAGACATTACGGAACGAAAAAAGGCCGAAAAAGAACTGTTTCAGGCCAAGCGGCAGGCCGAGGCCGCCAACGAGGCCAAGTCGGCATTTCTGGCCAACATGAGCCACGAGATCCGCACCCCCATGAACGGGGTGATCGGCATGATCGGCCTGTTGCTGGATACCGAACTCACCGAAGAGCAGATTCACTATGCCGAAACCATCCAGTCCAGCGCCGAGTCCCTGCTTTCCCTGATCAACGACATCCTGGATCTGTCCAAAATCGAGGCCGGACGGTTGCGCATGGAACGGCTGGACTTCGATTTGCAAAGCCTGATGGACGACATGGCCGCCGCCTTCGCCCTGCGCGCCCACGAGAAAGGCCTGGAATTCATCTCCTTCATCGATCCCGAGGTTCCCGTTCTTCTCCGCGGCGACCCCGGCCGACTGCGCCAGATCCTGACCAATCTGGTCGGAAACGCGTTGAAATTTACGGAGGAGGGGGAGGTGTTGGTCACGGTTGAACTGGTCGAGACGGATACGGACCCAATCCCGACCCATGGAGTTGTGAACCGTGAAGCCGCGACGCGTGAATCCGTGAACCACGAACCCGAAGTTCTGCTCCGCTTCACCGTCAAGGACACCGGCGTCGGCGTTCCCGAGGACAAGATCGGCACGCTGTTCGAAAAGTTCAGCCAGGTGGACGCCTCCACAACCCGCAATTTCGGCGGCACCGGGCTGGGCCTGGCCATTTCCAGGCAGTTGGCGGAAATGATGGGCGGCGAAGCGGGGGCGAGCAGCGCCTTGGGCCAGGGTTCGACATTCTGGTTCACGGCCCGGTTCGCCGTTCGGGAGGCGGCGGATCGCGCCGCGGCCGTGACGCCCGGGGACCTGACCGGCCTGCATGTGTTGCTGGTGGACGACAATGCCGCCAATCTGGAAATCCTCGCGAAGCAATGTTCGGCCTGGGGCATACGGCCCCGGGGGGTTGCCGGCGGGAAAGCGGCCTTGCGGACCGCGGCCTCGGCCCATGAAATGGAAGACCCGTTCGATTTGGCCGTGGTGGACTGCCAGATGCCGGAGATGGAGGGCGGGGAATTGGCCCGATTGCTCAAAGCCGATCCGCGGTTCCGGGCCATGCCCCTGGTCATGCTCACCGCCCTGGGCCGGCCCGGGGACGCCCGGATGTGCGCGAACCTGGGCTTTGCCGCCTATCTGAACAAACCGGTGCGTCCCTCCGAGCTGCACGACGCCTTGGCTCTGGTCATGTCCGAAACGGGCGAGCGCGCGCCCGCCCGACCCATCGTCACCCGACATATGACCCGGGAAATCCGGAACCGAAGCGTTGCCTGTCCCCGTTTTTCCGGCCGCGTTCTCGTGGCCGAGGACAACCCGATCAACCAGCGGGTGGCCCTGGGCCTGCTCGAAAAATTCGGCCTGCGCGTAGACGTCGTGGCCAACGGCCGCGAAGCCCTCCACGCCCTGCAAACCCTGCCCTACGATTTGGCGTTCATGGACGTGCAGATGCCGGAAATGGACGGGCTGGAGGCGACGCGGGAACTTCGGAAAGCGGAAAGCGAAGCCGGAATTCCGCCATTTCAGCCGCAGACGAAACCCCGGAAAGGGACTCCTGTTCAACCGGATCAACATTCCAGAATCCCCGTCGTCGCCATGACCGCCGGGGCCATGCGGGAAGACCGGGAGAAGTGCATGGAAGCGGGCATGGATGACTATGTGGCCAAGCCGGTGAAGCCGGAGGAACTGGTCCGGGTGTTGGAAAAATGGTTGCCGGATGGCGGGGGGCGGAATTTGGAAGACGGAAGTCGGGAGTCGGAGGTCGCAAGTGGAGAACCGGAGGATGGCCGGACGGGAGAAGCCGTAAGGACGGAATCGGAAACGAAAAGCGGAAAGCGGTCAACGGCAATGGACGTCCCGCCCGTGTTGGATCGGGCCGCGCTTTTGGATCGGTGCATGGACAAAGAGGACTTGGCGCGGGAGATTCTGGGAATTTTCTTGGACGAAATGCCGTTGCGCATCCAGGAACTCCGGACGGCCCTGGACGCCGGCGACGCTTCCGCGGCACACATGGCTGTCCATTCCATCAAGGGCATGGCCGCCAATACCGGCGCCGAAGCCCTGCGCTTGCTGGCCGGGAAAATGGAAAACGCGATCCGGGCCGGGGATCTGGAGGCGGTCGGGGAGAGGATGGGACGGTTGGCGGAAAAACTTGAGGAATTGCGCATACATTCAACAGCCATTGAATAAATTTATTCAGTGCTTGGGGAACGACATGGATATTCGCTTTGCGCCCCATAATCTGCATCTGGAAAGCCCGGACCATTTCTTTTTCCGGGATCCCCATTTGAAGGTTTTGAGCCGGCAGCCCCTGGTATGGGAGTTTCCGCTGATCCACCGGCTGCCGGTTCGATTGCCCGGAATTTACACGGTCAGCGGCGGCCGCCAGGTCGGCAAAACCACCCTGCTCAAGCAATGGATGGCCCATCTTCTGAAAAACGATGTCCATCCCCATGCCATTGCCTTTTTCACCGGGGAGTTGATCGATGATCAGCATGCCCTGGTTCGCCTGATCGGAGATCATTTGCAGCCGGCCGGACCCGCCGGGATGCGCTTTGTCATTCTGGATGAGGTCACCTATATTCGCGGCTGGGACAAGGGAGTGAAATATCTTGCCGACAGCGGCGCTTTGGAAGACGTGGCATTGGTGCTGTCCGGCTCGGACATGGTCATCATCCGGGAAGCCCGGATGGGTTTTCCCGGAAGAAGAGGGATGGCCGACCAGGTTGATTTTCAGGTTTTTCCCCTGGGGTTCAACGAGGTGGTCACCTTGACCCGGATCCTGACCGCTACGGAATGCGAGGCGCTGATGGCGCCTGTTCCGCAAGTCCATGCCGACGTTATGGCGCGGCTGTTCGCGGCCTTTGACAATTTCCTGATTCACGGCGGTTTTTTGACGGCCATCAACGCCCTGGCCCGGGACAATCATATTCCGCCGGCCATCTTTGCGGTTTACAGCGACTGGATCCGCGGGGATATGATCAAACGCAACAAGCAGGAGCATTACCTGCGCCAGGTCTTGCAGGCCGTTTTGAAACGGATGGGTTCCCAGGTGACCTGGAATGCGCTGTGTCAGGATCTGGCCATCGACCATCCCCGGACCGTGGCCGATTACATCGGTCTGCTGGAATCCATGGACGTGGTCTATGTCCAGCCGGCCTTGCAGGAAGACAAGCTGACGGCGGCGCCGAAAAAGGCCCGCAAGGTGATGTTTACCGATCCGTTTATTCTGCACGCGGTCAATGCCTGGCTGAATCCGGCAAAAGATCCGTTCAACGAGCGTATGCGGCCGTTTCTGGACAGCCCCGAGAAATGCGGCAAACTGGTGGAAGCCTTGGTGGTGGGACTTTATCGCCGGCGTTTTCCCACGTATTACATCAAGGCCAAAGGCGAGGTGGATGTCGCCTATGTGGACGGGCAGGCTTTTCATCCCCTAGAAGTCAAATGGACCGGCCAACTGCGGCCGGGCGATCTCAAGCAGATCGGCAAATACGCCAACAGCCTGATCCTGACCAAAACCCGCGCGTCGGGCATGATCCAGCAGATTGCCACCGAACCGCTGCCCCTGCATCTGTTCAGGCTGGGTCCGGATCAACCCTGAACATCGCCGGAAAAATGGGTCTGATACAGGGCTTCATGAAAGGGCTGTTCACCGAAATGGAAAACGCGATCCGGGCCGAAGATCTGGACGCGGTCGGGGAGAAGATGGGACTGTTGGCGGAAAAACTTGATGAATTGCGCGGGATGTTGATATAGCCTTGCGGCGGCTTCCATCCAAAAATGCGGGAGACAACCCATGGCAAGCAAGGACAATCGCCCCAAAGACGCCGCAAACCCTCCGCCCGGCTCGGGAGAGGATTTGCGACGGAAAGCCGAAGCGCTTGCCCGGGAAATGGCCGATGGAACGCCGCAAGACATCGCGGCCCGGGAGGCGCTGGAAGAAAGCGAATCGACCATCGGGAATGCACTCGGAACCATCGCCGAACCCGACGCCGACACCGGAACGCCGAACCTTGGCGACATTATCGACTCCGAAGAACTGCAAAGCTTGATGGAAAATTTTCACAAAATCACACAAATTGGTGGCGCGATACTCGATATTTCCGGAAACGTATTGGTTGGCGTCGCATGGAAGGATATATGCACAAAATTTCATCGCGCACACCCCGAAACCGCGAAAAACTGCCTGGAAAGCGATCTGGCCCTTGCCAAGGGTCTGCCCGCGGGAACCTTCAAGGCATATCGATGCAAAAACAATATGTGGGATATGGTGAGCCCCATCAAGGTTGGGGAAAAACATCTCGGCAATATCTACATCGGGCAGTTTTTTTACGAAGACGAGGATGTGGATCGCGAATTGTTTGAAAAACAGGCCAGGCGGTATGGCTTCGACGAGACGGAATACCTTGCGGCCCTTGACCGCGTCCCTCGCTTGAAGCGGGAAACGGTCGAATCGGCCATGACGTTTTATGCCAAGCTCGCCGGGATGATCTCATCGTTGAGCTACGGCAAGATCAAGCTTTCTCG
>JBKHDD010000121.1:0-14725 GCA_046541515.1 Desulfococcaceae bacterium | reverse complement strand
GGATCGATCTGCTGGTGGAATTCCCCGACAAAGTCTTCATCTTGGAATTCAAATGCGGCCAGAGCGCGGAGACCGCCCTCCGCCAAATCCGGGAGAAGGACTACGCCGCGCCCCATCGCGGCGGCGGCAGGAAAATTTTTCTCGTCGGCATCGACTTCGACGCGGAAACGCGGAACATTTCGGGGTGGAAAGCGGAGCCGGATTGAACTCGGCAACAAAACGCCGCCGTCGCCGCCCGGCCCATTTCCGAACCATCCCGGACATCCGGCCCCCATCCTGAACATCCGGATTCCAAAGGAGTCCCCATGAAAAAAATCGGCATCGACTTCGGCACCACCAACAGCACCCTCAGCTACATGAACCCGTCCACCAACGCCCTGGAATGCTACAAAATGGCCAGCGCCGGCGGCGCGGAATACATCCCCTCCTTCATCAGCTACGAAAAGGAGGACAACGACATCGGCATCGGCAACGCCGCCCGCCTCCGCCAGGCGGACGAGGACTACATGGTCTTTTCCCGGTTCAAAATGCTCCTCAACGAAACCGGCGAAGACCGCCTCCGCCAGGAAGGCTACGAATCCAAAACCCCGGTGGAATGCGCCCGGGACTACCTCAAGGCCCTGCTGGAAACCTACCGCAAGGAAAACAACCTCGACGATCTGGAGCACCTCGTCGTCACCGTGCCGGAAATCTGGGTCAAGGAAAACGACCACACCAGCCGGAAAACCCTCGTCGGCATCTGCGAGGAGCTGTCCCTGCCCCTCAAGCGGCTCCTCAGCGAGCCCACCGCCGCCACCGCCTACTTTTCCGACTGCCACAAAAAGCAAACCGGCGGCGGGTACGACGGCCACGTCCTGGTCTGCGACTACGGCGGCGGCACCCTGGACCTCAGCCTTTCCCAAATCCAAAGCGGCCAGATCACCGTTTTGGAAAGCACCGGCAAGGGCCACGACGACCGCATGATCGGCAAAGCCGGCGCGGCCTTCGACGCCGCCACCGTCCGCCGCGTGTTCGAGCGGGAAACCGGCGAAAAAATCTCCGCCGGCGATCCCAAATTTTTGAAGCTCCTGGACGAATTCGAGCGGGGGAAAATCGACCTGCAAGGGGACGTGGACAAAAAATTGGAGCGGCACCTCAAGAACCGGACGATCGACAAAAAACTTTTCAATATCGACGGTTTTTCCGTCCAGTCCTCCGACATGGTCCACACATTCCAGGCAATCATCCGCGCCGATTTCGAGGCCGCCTTCGCGGACATGAAAGCCGCCATGGAACAGTTGGGCGTCGATTACGAACACCGGGAGAAATTCCGCGTGGTCATGGCCGGCGGATTCAGCGGGTTCTACCTGGTTCGCCAGGCCGCCCGGGAGATTCTCGGCGCGGGAAAACCCGGCTCGCCGGACCCGCGGTTTCAGCGCTGCTTCACCCTCCAGGACGTGGCCCTCTCCATCTCCAAAGGCGCGGCCCTGGTCGCAAACGACATCGTCCGCATCGAACGGGCCTGCCCGGTCAGCGTCGGGCTTCGCTTGCAGGCCGACACCGGCGACGGCGTGTTCGAACCCCAGGACGTGCCCATTTTGGCCAAGGGCAAAAAGGTGTCCGACTACCACGAACCGGTGTTTCTCCAAGGCGGCGTGGAGATCAACATGGACCTGGCCGCATTGGACAGCGGCATCGTCATTTTCCTCGGCGACGGAAAGCACCGCCGCCACCATCGCCTCGACAAAAACGTCGCCCAACTGCTTCCCAACATCGAGGACCGGGACAACCGCTGGCAGGTCGGCTTTTCCGTGGATGAAAACCTCCTGTTCACCTTCCACGCCAAAGACCGGCGGGGCAACGTGAAGAACACCCCCCTGGGAGACATCCTCCGCGCCTTCAGCGGTCCGGTCTATCGAAAGGAAGGGTGAGGCGATGGCGACCATGGACACCGGACTGTTGCAAGCGGGCGACCTCTGGAAGGCCGTCGAGGAAGAACCGGATCCCGCCCAAAAGCGCTATCGCATGATCCAACTGGCCCGACTTTTGCTGGAAACCGCGGCGCCCGCGCCGGAAGCCATCCCCGAAATGGCGGAAAACGACACCCTGACCGACCATTTCATCGAATACCTGGACGCCGCGAAGCAGGTCCACGGTTTTTTCGAACCCGCGCTGCCCCGGATCGAGGAAGGGCTGGAAAAATTCCAGGCGGAAGTCGAAGACGCCGACCGAAGGATCGCGGCTGTGGCGGAGCGTCATCGGAATCTGAAAACCGAAAACGCCGCCCTGCTGAAAAAGCGGGAAGCCCTGGCGGCGGAATCGGAAAAGCTGGCCGCGCTGGAATCCGAACTGGCCGAATTGAAAGCCCTGGAGGAACGGTCCCGCCCGGAAAAAATGGCGGAACTGCAAACCGAAGTGGAAGCGCTGCGGGAAAAAACCGAGGCCTTGCGCCCCGAGGTGGAAAACCGGCAACGGGAAAAGGCCGAACTGGAATCGGCCCTGGACGCCATGGGAAAACTTCAGGCGGAAATCGCGGCGGAAAAGGAAACGGACTACGCGGAATTAAACCGGCTCTCCGCCCGGCTGGCGGAAAGCCTGGACGACGAATGGTTGACGGCGGACACGGAAAACACCCGGGCACTCCGCATCCTGAAGCAGCGGAACATCGCCTTCGAAAAAATCACCGGCGAACTCTCCGCCCGCCTTGCGGAGCTGGACGGGTTGACCACCGACCAGCAAATCAACCGGGAACTCTACGAAAAGCATTTCGCGGCGGACGCGGAAATCGCCCAAAAAACCGAAGACGCCCCCCAAAACACCGGCGCGAACATGGACCGCCTCCGCGCGCTCTCCGGCACCATCCGGGAATCCCTGACCGAATTCGACGGCATCCTCGGCGCCATGATCGCCGCCGTCGAGGAAATTCACCAAAACATCCGCACCCGAACCAAAGTTGGAGGGTGAGGCAATTTGCAAAAAGCGCCAAAGCGCAAACCAAAACCATCATTTTACCGTTCATGCCGCCAGGGGATAAGTCCCCTGGCTCATTCCCAAAAGCGCCCCGAAGGGCGCTCGGCCAATTCCGACTCCAGGGCCATGGAAGTCCGCTTTGGCGGCAATACCGTTCATTTTGCCCAAAAAAAAGTGGGGACGAATCGCATTCGCCCTTGGTCAATCTGGTACGGTTGAAATTGAAATCCCAAAGTGCGCGGCATTGGCTTTGGCGGACTTTTTTTCGGATTGAGACCGAATTTTATTCCCCGGCGCGGCGGACGGACTGCATATCAATTGACAAAAATGGCCCCTATTCCCCCATCAGCCGCAGAGCCCCTTCCCATAGAAAGAGGGCCGCGAAGACCCAGAGAACCATCCCCAGGCCCCTGTTGATCCAGACGTAGCCCCGGCTTTTCAGGAAGCGGCGGGACCGGCCCACGACGACGGCGATGCCCACCTTGACGCCCACCAGCAGTCCATAAAACGGAACCAGAAACAGCCCTGCGGCGGCCGGGGAATGGGTCAGGCCCTGGGCCAGCAGCGGACCGCCCACGGTTCCCCAAAACAGATACGGGTTCGGGTTGAGAAGGTTGGCGATGACGCCCCGGCGGAACGAACGGGGCGGAACGGTTTCGGTTTCGCCGGAGACGCCCCGGAAGCGCAGGCTCTCCCATCCCAGCCGGGCCAGGTATCCGCCGCCCGCCAGGGCGATCAGTCCCAGCGCCCAGGAGGCCCCCGCCGCCAGCGACACGGCCCAGACGCCGGCGACGATGATCGGCAGATCGGTGATCAGCGGCGCCATGGCGATTTTCGCGCCTTCCGCGGCGTTGTGCTTCAGGGTTTCGGAAATCACCAGGGCCGTCAGCGGGCCGGGGGAAAATCCGGCGCTGAGGCCGAAAACCGTCCCCGAGATGAGATATTGCCAGATGCTGTCCGCCATTCGTCCTCCCCGCCTCGCGCAAAAAAAGAAAATTCCCGCGTGAATCGAAACCGGTTGCCAACCTGGGCGTTCTATGGTAATTCACACAATTCCGTATTTTTTTCAAGACTTTGAACCGGCTTCGGGACTTGATTGGCGGGAAAAAGACCGGAAGCCCCGCGGAAATGGCGACCCGACGGGCGGTCCTCGGCGGGTCGGAATCGAGACGGCATTTTTCGGGAGGAGATTATGTACGATTTTCTGATCGGCCCCATGCTGGCCTTGTCGCTGATCATCTTCATCGGCGGCATGGCCTACCGGATTCGTCAGTTTTTTACGCTCTCGGAAGCGTTGGACGTGCCGCCGAGCGAAACGCTTTCCAAGGAGCTTGCCGCGGCCGTGGAAAATCGGGAGACCGACGAGTACATCCGGATCAACACGGCCGGAGACATCTTCCTGAAATGGCGGCTCAAGTTGCGGCGGACGCTTTTGGGCCGCGCGCCGGTTTTTTCCGCGATCACCATCGTGTTTCACGTGCTGATCATCGTTCTGCCCCTGGTCGCGGTGGGCCACAATCTGTTGCTGGACACCTACTTCGGCGTCAACCTGCCCACCCTGTCGGAACCCGCGGTGGACGCCCTCACCAAGCTTTTCATCTTCCTGGTCGTCTTCTTCCTGGCGCGTCGCATGTTCGTTCCCAAGGTCCGCGCCGTCACCGGCTTCCGGGACCTGTTCGCCCTGGTGGTCACGGCGGCCCCCTTCGTCACCGGCTACATGGCCTATCACCACATCGGCCCCTACACCTGGGTGCTCTATCTCCACATCCTGTTCGGCGAGCTGATGCTGATCGCCATTCCCTTCTCCAAGCTGGCGCACATGCCCTTCTTCGTGCTGGGCCGTTTTCTGGTGCGCAACGAGTTGACCCTGGGCAGCGGCCGCCGCCGCTGGGTTTCCCAGACCTGATCCGAGTCCGATCCGATTTTGGGCCGAATCGGATTCGAGAGCGCCACGGGAATTCGGCTTGCGGCGGAGGCCCTTCGGGATACCGATAAATAGTTAGGGGCGTATCGCATGCGCCCTCGGCCAATCCGCCCTTTCGCCCATTGGAAATTCAAAAACGGAACTTGGCTCGCCGTCGCTTTTTAAGAAAAACGGAAGCCTTGGCTTCTCTACCCGATACAGGGAGGATGTGTATGGACCCCGTTCAGCCGGTTGATTCCGACCGGATCCGGCGCATGCTGGATCGGAAGAAGAACATGGCGTATTTCCTCTCGGTGTGCGTCAGTTGCGGCATGTGCGCGGAAAGTTGCTTTCTGTACATGAGCCACAACAAGGACCCCAGCTACATGCCCTCGTACAAGGCCGTCAATTCCCTGGGAAAAATGTTCAAAAAAAAGGGAAAGTTGACCCGAGACGAACTTCAGGACATGGGGGACCTGGTCTACAACAAATGCGTGCTGTGCTCCCGTTGCCACTGTCCGGTGGGCATCAGCATTCCCAGCATGATCGCCCACGCCCGGAGCATTCTCCGGTCCCAGGGGGTCTTCCGCGTCTACGATGTTCCGGAATCCGAACCCAAAGCCCCTGTCACCCGGCAGGCCTAAAGGAGGGCGGGAATGGACAAGATGTTGATTGGCGCTTTGTTTCTTTGGGCGGCGGCCCTGGCGGTGGTCAATTTGGGGCCCTCCGCGCCCGACGCGGCGGAGACGTCGGAGGGCCGTCCGGCCGCCTATTTCCCCCACGACGCCCACATGGCGATTCTGGCCTGCACCGATTGCCACCATGAATACAACGAGGCCGGGGAAAACGTGGTGGACGAAATGGCGCTGGACGGCAGCGACGCCATGCGTTGCGCCACCTGTCACACCCGGTGGGCCGACGTGAATACCCGCGAGGCCTTTCACCGCCAATGCATGGTTTGCCACCGGGCCACCGAAAAAGCCGGGAATCCCTCGGGACCGCGAACCTGCGGAAATTGCCACCTGCCGGTCACGCCGGACGACGGGTTGATCATCGAACGCTAAACTTCCGGGAGGAAGAGATGGTTAAAGGAAAGCGCAAGCCGTTTGAGGAAATCAAGGGGATGCTCAAGCCCCATCGCCGGGTGCTCAACGTGGGCTGCGGCGGGTGCGTGTCGGTCTGCTACGCGGGCGGCCAAAAGGAGGTCAACATCCTCAACGATCAATTGACATACTCCTTCCGCCAGAGCGGCCACCCCTTTGAAATCGACGGCTACACGGTGGAGCGGCAGTGCAACCAGGATCTGCTCGCCGAGCTGGACGAGATCGCCCCCAAATACGACGCGCTGATGTCCATGGCCTGCGGCGCGGGCTGCCAGTACCTGGCCGAGCGGTTTCCGGAGATTCCGGTCTACCCGGCCATCAACACGCTGTTCATCGGCGTGGACAAGGACGTGGGACTGTTCGAGGAGCGCTGCCGGGCCTGCGGAAGCTGCGTGCTGGGCCTCACCGGCGGCATCTGCCCCATCGCCCGCTGCGCCAAGGGCCTCTTCAACGGCCCTTGCGGCGGAACCAACCTGGAAAGCTGCGAAGTCAGCCCGGACATCCCCTGCGCCTGGTACGACATCTATCAGCGCTTGAGCGCCATCGGCCAGCTCGACAACATCAAGAAGTTCCGCGAAGTGATGGAATGGCAAAACACCACCCGCGGCGTCTTCGTTCAGGAAGGCTACGAAGGCCGCTTCGTGAAGCCGGACAAGAAAAGCCTGTCTTCGATGTTCAGCCGGGTGCACTGATTCCGCGAAAAAGATCGTGAAAAAAAGAGACGGCCTCCCGGGATTTCCCGGGGGGCCGTTTTTGTTCGGACGAACCCAACTTCTGGAACGAGTCCGTTCGAATTTTATGGGATTGCCTTTCGCTTTTGCATTGGTTTACACTTGGGTTTATTCGTTTCGTCCAACTTGTCTGGAGGGAAAATGAATTCCCCGACCAATTCTCCCCCCTGGGCCATCCGCCCCATCACCCCCGAGCCGGTCTACACCGACCGGGAGGAACCGCTGGAATATCTCCACCAGGCCGCCTTGAAGGCCATCACGCGCCGGAGCTTTTCCACGGTCCTCCTGGGCCAGCGGCGGATGGGCAAGACGGAGATTTTCAAGAGGGTGGTCAATCGCCTGTTTTTCGAGCAGGAAAATTACCCGGACCTTTCCGCCTCCGTGGTGCCGGTCTACTATAGCTTCGAAGAGCGGGTGGTGGACAAATGGGATTTCGCCGCCCGGTACGCGGAGAATTTCCTTCGCTGGTACGCCGCCTTCCGCCTGCGGAATCCGGATATTCTTTCCGAAAAAGCGTATCCTCGAAAATCTCTTGTCGAGCTGGCGGAATCGAAAGTTCCGCAAAGCTTTGCGCTCAAGGGTACGCTGAATTTGCTGGATAGCCTTTCCAGGAAGGAAGTGACCGATCCGGAATCCAGCGTTTTGACCTTGCCCCGATGGGTTTCCGACCGGGACGACAGCACCGTGGCAATGTTTTTGGACGAATTCCAATATACCCGGCTCCCCCAATACAATTTTGATATCGTCGGCCTGATGCAGCAAGCCGTGGAGTCTCCCACCTGCCCCCATTTCGTCACCGGATCGGCCATGAGCATTTTGGCCAACGAGATTTTGGGCCGCGGCTCCCTGTTCGGCCGATTTCAAAGTCATCCAATCGGCCCCTTGACGGAATACTGGGGGAACGAGTTGGCGCTTCGGAGCGCTGGGTATTACAAGGCGGACGTTCCGGAGGAAATGGCCCCCGTCGTCGCTTCCCGCTGCGGCGGAAATCCGTTTTACATCACGGCCGTCATCCAGCAATCGGTGGAACAAAGAAAGCCCCTGCTGGACGAAGACCGAATCAACGAAATCCTCGCGGTGGATTTGTCCTCGGGCTTCATTTGGGGCGAGCTGAACGATCAAGTAAATCGCTGGATCGAGCGGATCAACGAACACGGCATCACCAAGTGGATATTGTACCTCTCCGCGCTGGAAGAGGGGGAATGGATACGCCCGGAGCGGATTCAACGGGAACTGGCCGAGCGGGACGGCCGGGAGGTTTCCGTGGAAACGGTTCGGGACGTGCTGGTGAAGTTGTCCCGGGGCGACCTGCTTGAATACTCCGAACTGGGCGGATGGTTCCGGAAAATCGACGATCCCATCCTGCTGGAATTCCTCAAGGTTTGGGGACGGATGGCGGTTGAAGGAAAAACCGCCTCCGGCGTTCGGGACGACATCCGGGCGCAATATCGAAAATTAAAGCGGCGGATTCACGACCATCTGGGGTATCTGGGCGAAATCTACATGGCCCAAATTCTCTGGAACAGCCAGGACGGCGCCCTTCCCGCCCGGTGGGTCCATCGGCCGGAAGACGTTCCCGTGAACTGGCAATTCAGCTACATCCATCATCGGGTGCGACTTGGCGCGGCGCCGGACATGGAAGTGGACGTTTACGCTGCGGCCGGCGCAGAGGTCTGGCTCTGCGAGAGCAAGTGGTGGCGGGATCGCAAAGTGGGCGTCAAGGAGGTGGAGTCCCTGCTGCGGAAAGGAGAAAAGGTTCGGGAGGAGCGAAAGGACCTCTTGGAGACCTTGGTCCTCTGGTTCTTCGCCCACGACGGCTTCACGCCCGAGGCCGAGGCGCTGATGGCCGAAAAGGAAATGCTCTGGTCCGACCGCGCCGATTTGGATGGATTGCTGGCCCATGTGGGTTTAAAAACGCTGCCGGACGTTTGAACCGACATGCCATCGGTGGGAAAACCCGCCGCCCGATCCCACTGAAAACAAAAAAAGGGCCGCATTCGCGGCCCGGCGCTGGTTCGGTTGAATGGGAAAAAGTAGGCCGGGGCGGTGATTTCCTCGAAAAATCAAGCGTTTGCACGGGAATGGCTCTGCAATCCAACATCCTGATTTTATTTGGATTCCCATTCAACCGAACCAGTGCCCGCGGCCCCATGGAAATCAAAATTTTCGCGCCAATTTCGCTTCAAATATCCTCATACGCCATAAATCCCTTCGCCCTCCCCTCCTTCAGCGCCTCTCTGGGATTGTGGAACTCCTCGCTGTCGTAAATGTGCTTCAGCAGGGCGTCCCGGGTTTCCGGTTCGGCCAGGTGGGCAATCCCAACGGCATGCTCCACGATGGACAATCCGCTGGGATTGAACGCGCCGTTTTCCGTCACGATGACCACCGGGTCGGCGGGGATGGCCGTGGTGGTGATCCCGGCGGGGCATTTGTCCACGATTTTGGGCACGCCCTTGGCCGTGGTGGATTTCAGGGCGATGATGGGCACGCCCCCTTCCGATAGATAGGCCCCCCGCAGGAAATCCGCCTGCCCGCCCACGCCGCTGTAAATTTTCCGGGCCTGGAGGGAATCTGCCCAGATGTTGCCGTGCAGGTCCACCCCGATGGCGCCGTTCACCGCCACCATCCTGGGCTGCCGGGCGATGTTCAACACGCCATTGGTGTAGGTGCAGGAGCGGCTCTGGACCGAGCAGTTCCCATGCAACCACCGATAGCCCTCGGCGTCCGAGGACAAAAAGAATGTCGAGGTGGAGGCGTTGTTTCGGGTGTGCTTGTTGGTCACCGCGCCGCCCATGACCAGCTTGCGCATGGCGTCGGCGAACAGTTCGGTGTGGATGCCCAGGTCTTTGGTCCCCATTTCCAAAATGGCGTCGGCCACCGCCTCGGGCACCTCGCCGATGCCGAATTGCAACGTCGCGCCGTTCGGGATGAAGCGGGAGGCGATGATTTCTCCGATCCGGCGGGAACGCGCGTCCGGGGGCTTCACGGGACTTTTGGGCAGCGCGTAGTCGGTGTCGACGAGGATGTCGATGGCGCTCTCGTGAATCGTGGCCCCCAGCACGAAGGGCATTTGCGCGTTGCGCTCCGCGATCACCATGCCGCCGTTTTCCTTGGCGTATTGCACCGCGAATTTCAGGGCGTCCACCGTGGCGCCCAGGCTGTAGTTGCCGCCGTTGTCCGGCCCCGCCACGGTCAGCAACACCCGGTCCGGCTGGATGTGCTCCACCACCTGGTGGGGAATGTCGGACAAATGCATGAGCTGGTAGGCCGCCCAGCCCCGGTTGACCGCCTCCCGGGAATGGTGGCTGTTGAAAATGACCCGGTGGGTCACCCGTTCGCAGACCTCCCGGGAAAACAGTTCTCCGATTTCGCCCAGAAACAGCACCCCGAGCAGTTCCACGTCCCGGATTCCCGAATCGGCCGCGATCTGGCGGAACAGCATTTGGGGAGTGGCGGCGTTCCCGCCGGCGTAAATCCGGCTGCCCGGGGGAAGGATTCCGGGGTTGACGGCCTCGTCGATCGCTTGCACCACGCGCATGATGGCTACTCCTCCTCCGGGGGCGGCAAAGCCCCGTCGTGAATCAAGAAATTCCGGATGTCCAGATAGAGCGTCCGGACCATTTCGTATTCGAAGGGGGAATCGAATCCCCCGTATCCCACCGGCATGGAGGCCCGGAATTCCAGGCCGTCCACCACGGAAAGGGCCAGATCGGTGGCCGCGTCGCCGCCCACCAGCCCCGTCACGAAATTTTGGGTCGCGCCGTCCACGATTCTGCCGCCCGCGTCCCGGATGGTGGACGGACCCAGCACCGGAATCACCAGATACGGTCCCGCGCCCACGCCGTAGACCGCCAGGGTCTGGCCAAAATCCTCGTTGTACTTGGGCAGTCCCTGGGTTTCCGCCACGTCCCACAATCCCCCCACCCCGACCACGGTGTTGACCATGATCCGGGCGAGAACCGTTCCGGCCCGTTCCCCCTTGGCCTGCAACGCGCAGTTGAGCAGTACGGGCACGTCTCCCAGGTTGGAAAAGAAGTCGGAAATCCGTTCCCGGGCGTATTCCGGCAGGAACCGCTCGTAGACCCGGACGGCCGGCTCCAGCACATGACGGTCCACCACCACGTTGAACCGGTAAATGGCCCGGTTCATGGGCTCCAGGGGATCGTGGGCGTCCAGAAAGTCAAGGTGATCTCCGCCGGTGGGCGAAGACGCTCCCGGCGGCGGCAGGGGGGCCGGGGCGTTCCCGGTGGCGCAGCCCGAGAGGGCCAGGGCCAGGAGCGTCACCGTCCAAAGAGCGGAAATTCGGCTGGCCTTCACGCGTCCTCCTCCGTGCCCGTCAAAAAGCGGAGCATGTGGTCGATGTTGGGACCGTAAAGCATATTGCCCAGGTGGCCGCCCCGGGGCCAGATGGTGGCCCGGGCGCCAAACATATCCTGCAAGACGGCGATATCGCCGGGCTTCAGGATAATGTCGTCCCGGTTGTGAACCATCGCCACATGGGAAGCGCCTCGAAGGAAATCGGCGATCCCGCGAAGGTCGTTGCCCCGGCGCATATGGGCCAGATCGGCGTCGGGATGGACTTTTCGCCACCGGGGGAGCACGATTTCCCGGGCGTAATCCGCGAAGGTCCATCGCAGCGAGGCCCGGAAAAACGGGGTGGTGGAATCGGTGACGCGGAGCACCGTCCCGGGCGGCAGCACATGGCCGCCGCCGTTGAGCAGGTCGGAGGTAAACAAGACCTTGGACATGGCCAGCCGGAAGACGATCCCGATGAGCCCTTCCAGCTCGCCCTCTTCCAGGGGGGAAATTTGTTCCAGTTCATACAAAAATTTGTCGTCCACCGCCACGCGGCCTTGTCGCTGGAAATAGGAGGACATCTTTTCCATGAGCCGGTCCAGGAACCGGTCCGCCCGGCCGGCCACGTTTTCGGCGATGTATTGGTCGAATCGGGCGGCCGATTCCATCAGATTCATGGGCGGATTGACCAGCAACACTCGCCGGAAACCGAAGACGCTCTCTTCCGCGTCCAGCCGGGCCAGAAAGGCGGCGTTAAATCCGCCCAGGCTGTAGCCCATCAGATGGGTTTCGGTCACTTCGACCCGGTCGGCGATTTCCTCCCGGATCAGGATCATGGCCCGATACAGATCCCGGGCGTCGGCGGCCGCGATGCCCGGAACGGCGGATTCCGACGCCGCGATGGCGAACCGGCGGGTGAAGGGCGATCCCAGAGAGACCACGTGGAATCCGGCGTTGTGGAAGACGTTCCGCAGCCGCCGCATGCCGAAAGCGTCGTGGTTGGAGCCGGTCCCGGCGATGCAGAAGATGAGCGGCGCGGGTTCCGGCTGGGAGGCCAGGATGAAGGGCAGGTCCCGCAGGGATTCCACCAGGGCGGGAAGCGGGCGATCGGGAAAGGGCGTCACGGACAGCAGCCGCTCCCGGAAAAGAATCTCGTCCAGCGTCTTTTCCCCCGGCGCGCCGGCCACCGTGGCCTTCAGCGGGTTCTCGATGGGATAATCGTATTCCGCGCCCGGTTCCGCCGCGCCGGCGGCGGCCGCCCACCAGAGGAGCGGCCACCAGAGAAGTAGAAGGACCGCCAGGGAAGACCATTCTTTCGCTTCAAGCCTGCCGTTCATCCAAAACACCTTTCTCGCAAACGTTCCCGTTTCCGAAACCGCGCCGAGGGTTCGTCCCCCCGGCGCGATTCGGCGCAAAGCCTTCCGTTCGTCAAGATTTTCCGTCTGCCGGAATCGGGGGAGCGGAGCCCGGTCGAACAGCCATTTCGGGTTCAAATCCGACAGGCGAACCGCTCCCGCCAGCTTTCGTCCATCTCGCCGTCCTCGCCGACCAGATGATTCATCATGCAAATGTCCACCACGTCGTTGGAGTGGATGATCTGGGTGTATTCCAATCCGGAGTCCACGCAGACTTCCTCTTTTCGGTGGATGTTGTGATCCCCGCACACCTTGTCCGACAGGGCGAGCGGGCTCACGAAAAGATAAACGGGAAGGTTGTTGAGATGGGCCATTCCCACGATGGAGGCGGTCCCGACGGAGCAGACCGCCTTGTCGTCCTCGGTGATGGCCATGGCGCCCAGAAACATTTTGGTCGCCTGGTCCATAAAGTGTGCGACAGAATACTCAGGGGCCGCCCGATAATCAACCCCCTCCTCCCGCAGTTGCCGCATCACCTGGCCGGTTTTGTTCATGTCCTGTTTCAAAATCAGCACCTTGAACGACTTGCCCCGCTCCTTGGCTTTTCCCAGCAGCCGTTTCAGAATGATGCTGACCGAATGGACGACGATAAAATCCCCGTCCTCCACCAAATGCGCTCCCGCCTCGGCCACCCGCTCCACGCTTTCGTTGACGTAATTCAGCCGGCCCTGAATGCAGGCGATCATTTTTTCGCGGGCGTCGGTCAGGGCGTTGGTTTTGGCGTCGGCGTCGCAAATGGAAAGCATGGAGATCAGCGGGGTGATGCGCGGTTCGCTCGACCAGATGGCGTCGTAGAGCTGGCCCAGTTGCCGGTCAAAGTCTTCCGGTTCTTCGGGCGTAAACAGGCGAAGGGATTTCAACAGGGCAGCCAAGGCGATTTCGGTGGCGTGCAGGGAGCCTTGCAGCTCCATGTGATCCCGAAAGAGCCCGTACAAAATGTCCCGTTCTTTTCGGATTTGTTCCGGTGTTTTCGATTCTTCCAACGCGGTTTCCATGGAATCGCCTCCTTTTTTTACATGACCGCCCAGAGATGAATCACCAGGTAGCCCGACGCGACCAGCAGGGTGATGATGGTGACCGGCACGCCGGTTTTCATGAAATCGAGGAACGTGATGTTCACCCCGTGCTTCTTGGCGATGCCCACCGTCACGATATTGGCCGAGGCCCCGATGTAGGTGAAGTTTCCGCCCAGGCAGGCGCCCAGGGCCAGGGACCACCAGAGCACGTTGTCGGGAATCGGGCTGGTTTTGAGGAGGTGCTCGATGATCGGGATCATGGTGACGGTGAACGGGATGTTGTCCAGAAATCCGGAGACGAGGCCCGACACCCAGAGAATCACCAGCACGATGACGTAGGGATTGCTTCCCAACCGCATGAACACCGTTTCGGCGATCCATTCGATGACGCCCTTTTCCTCCAGCACCCCCACCAGAATGAACAGGCCGGCGAAGAACAGAAGGGTCGTCCATTCCACGTCCAGCAGGATTTCCTCCACGTCCACCCGGGAAATCAGCAGCAGGACCATGGCGGCGAAGAGCGCCACCACGCCGGAGGAAATGCCGGTGACGGTCTGGGTGACGAACAGCAGCAGCGCCAGGGCGAGGCAAGCCAGTCCCTTTTTGACCAGTCGCCGGTCCATGCCGACGCTGGTGAATCGGAACCGGATTTTTTCCAGCAGAAGCTGCACGGAAAACAGCTTCATCAGGTCGTCCCGGATGTCGCGGTATTCCCGCCGGTTCACGGCATAAATGTAGCCGAGACCCAGGATGAAACAGAAAATCACCGGCGGCGTCAGGTTGACGATGAACTGGTTGAAGGTGAGCCCCGCCTCCGAGCCGATGATGATGTTGGGCGGGTCGCCAATCAACGTGGCGGTGCCGCCGATGTTGGAGATGATGGCCTGGCTGACGACGTAGGGTTTGGGGTCCAGCCCCATGCCGGAGGTCAGCTCGATCAGGATGGGAATGACGATGAGCACGGTGGTGACGTTGTCCAGAAAGGCCGACGTGACCGCCGTGACCACGGAGAAAAGGAGCAGAATTCTGGAGGGGCTGCCGTCGGTCCATTCGGCGATGCGGACCGAGGCAAAGGTAAACGCGCCGGAATGGCGGAGAATGCTGACGATGATCATCATGCCCAGGAGCAGCATGATGGTTTCGTAGTTGATGAATTCGGCCGCGTGGTGCTCCTGAACGATGTTCAGGATGAAGAGCACCGAAACGCCCAGCAGCGCGGCCACCGCCTTGTTGACCAGCTCGAAGGTCAACGCGACGTAGACGAGCAGAAACACCGTGACCGGAATCCACGCACCTTCCATACCGTTCTCCT
>JBKHDD010000120.1:0-15222 GCA_046541515.1 Desulfococcaceae bacterium | reverse complement strand
TTCCGCAGGACGTTCATGGCGTCCCGGGCCCGGTCGGCGGGGACGAAGAGATGATCGTGGTAGTAGGCGGCCACCGGGTTGAAGCTGATGCCCTTGGCGGCCAAAGCCCCGGAAATCTTCGCCAGAAACCCGACCGCATTCAGGCTGGAATGGACGCCCAGGGTGATCAGCCGATAAATCCCTCCAAAAACGAGACCTTCGGTTTCCGCCGCCTCGCGGCGCAGGATCAGCGACAAACCCTCGGCCTCCCAGAAGCAGCCCTCCGGGGCCAGGTGAAGAACTTCCCGCAAGGTTCCGGGCACCGAGCAGAAGACGAATTCCCCGTCCCGCAAGGTGGGCTTCATCTCCCGAAGCAACGTGGCAACTGCCTTTTCTCCGGTCATGGCGTTCTCCTTCGATGATGAAATCCCGGCTTCACGCGGCGCATGGCGATTCCGCCGAAGCGATTCCGGATTCGATGAGGTGGTCGAACGTCGTTGGGGGGAGGGGGCGCCGTCCGATAGCTTCGGCGCGGCGTCAAAAACATCCGGGGGAAAAACCGGAATGGCCGGGGCAAATCATTCCGGAAAATGGCGACGAAAGGCAACTGCGCCGCCAAAAGCCGCCAAATCGACGGTTTTCAGCCTACCGCAGCCGGATCGCTTCCAGATACTCCTTCACGCCGCCGACGGTGGCGATGAACATCCGGTTGCCGGTCATGATGGCGAACACATCCTCCACGTTGCCGCAGAGGCGCGCGAACTCCGGACCGATGACCGCGGCGGGCTCCGTCGCCTCCGGGTGATCGGCCAAGGCGTTCACGTAGGTGGTCAGCCGCTCCCGCAGGGTCTGAAAATAGTCGATTTCCCGCCCGATCATCAACCCCGTGGTTTCGGAAAGGCCGGCGGAGAACTCGGAAACCGCCGCCCAATATCTCTCGGTCAACTCGGCCTTCTGGGGGCCGTCGGGCAAAAAATAGGAAATGGCCCACCCCACGCTGATGATTTTCAGAATGGGAAGCTCGTATTCCACGGTGCTCCGCTTCACCTCGGCCGTCTCCGGCAGTCCCCCCATCAGGGCGCGCACGTCGGCCCGGTCGATGGCGAAGTTGAACAAATCCTCCGCCGTTTGGGCCAGGCGCGAGGGCGTTTCTTCCTTTGCGTCCGCGGTTTTTTCCGACTTGCCATTGTTTCCGGAATTTCGGGATGTCGCGTTCATTGCCATTCGTTTCTCGAAAACGTCTCTTTTTGTTCGGAACCGCTGGGCTCGGTCATCCTTCCCAATCGGACAAACGCCGACCGTATTCGCCCAAAGCCTTCATTCGGCGCCATCGGAGGAACCGGGGGGCCTTCATCTTCCTCGATTCCCGGGAAAGGTCACCCCGCAACCCATGTCCACGCCAGCGTAATCAGCCCGGCCAGAATAAACAAGCTCTCCGTGAAAAACTCCAGCCGGATGCCCGGGGTGGTGTAGGCCCGCCTGTACCGGCCCACCACGAAAAACAGCAGGATCGGACAGGGGGTCAGAGCCAGCCCAAGGCGCGGGATAATCTCGTAGGAGCTGGAGACGAACAGAATCAAAAACAAAAAAAGAAGCAGCCCCTTGAGCAGCATCACCGTCCGCTGGGGGCCCAGCAGCAGGGGAATGGTCTCCTTCCCCACGATCCGGTCGCCCTGCATGTCCAGCACGTCGAAAAAGGCCGTGCGGCAGAACACCATGCCCACCGACCAGACCAGGGTGGGAACGGAGCTGATCCGCAAGCCCCCGGTGGCGGAGAGCACGGGAAACAGGGCGGTCACCATTCCCCAGGCCAGGGCGATGAGCAGGGTTTTGGAGCCGGGCACGTCCCGGAGCCGTCGAAACCGGAAGCGCGCGCCGGCCGGCACCAGGGTCAAATTGTAGCTGAGGCCGGTGATGCTCATCAACAGCAACAGGAAAAACGGCAGAAAGCCCAGGGTGGCCGCCGTCACCAGCCCCGTGCCGCCGGAAATCAGCGCCGCCAGCGTCAGGATGATTTTATGTCGGTCGCAGAAATCGGCCCGGTCCGGATCGTTGTAGCGGGCCTCGCCCATCCCCGTCAGATTGTTGAGGATGTGCATGGACAGCACGTACAGAAAGGCCACCAGGCTGTAGGCGAAAGGTCGCCGGATGCCCTGGAGGGTGGTGCAGGCGTAGCACAACGCGGCGGCCGCCAAAGCCACGTAGACGTTGGTCAGCAGGAGCACCCGCTGGAGGGACTGCAGTCGGCGGCGCCAGGGCGATTGGGCCTCGAAGGGCATCGACTCGATGGCCCGGTAAATTCGCTTGATGATCCAATTGGGCGTGGAGGCGCCGGCGGTGATCCCGATGTGTCGGGCGGAAGACAGGGCGGCCACGTCCAGCTCCTCTTCGGTCTCCACGTGAAAGGCCGGCTTGCCCGCCTGCCGAACGATCTCCGCCAGCCGCTGGGTGTTGCCGCTGTTGTGGCCGCCCACCACCACCACCGCGTCCACCCCGTCGGCCAGCCGCTTGGCCTCCTCCTGCCGCCGCTCGGTGGAGTCGCAGATGGTGTCGAACACCTGGTAGTGGCGGTGATTCTGACCGGCCCACTTTTTCACCGCGTCGTAAAAAAGCGTGTTCTGGGTGGTCTGGGCCACGATGATGGCCCGGTCGAAGCGGGGCAGTTCGCTCAATTCCTGAAGACGGTTGACCACATGGCCCTGGTCGCCCGCGTAGCCCAAAAGCCCCTTCACCTCGGGATGGTCCCGGTCTCCCACGATGATGCAGGCGTAGCCCTGACGGGCGTGTTTCCGGATGATCGCCTGAACCTTGAACACCCGCGGGCAGGAGGCGTCCACCACCGAGAAACCGGCGGTTTCCAGCTTCTCCTTGGTGTCCGGCGGCACCCCGTGGGCCCGAAGGATGACGGTTCCGTGGCCGGACGCGGGAATCTCCTCCAGCACGCGGATGCCCCGGTCCTCCAGCAAGCGCAACACCTGGGGGTTGTGGATCAGCGGTCCGTAGGTAAAAATGGGGGCGGCCCGGGTGTTGGCGGCGTCCAGGGTGATTTCCACCGCCCGCTGAACGCCCATGCAGAACCCGGCGGTTTTGGCTACCGAGATTTTCATCGCGTCTCCGCGCGGGGAATCGACGCCGCCCGAAAGGGCCTGCGGGCGACGGCGGGAAAAGGCGACGGCTACTCCATGGGCGTCAGATAAATCCGGTGTTCCACCAAGGCCAGGGAGTGAATCCGGGCCTTCAGAAATTTTTGTTCGCCAAAGATGTTGACCAGACTGATGCCGTGCTCATCCGGCTCGATCCGGTCCACCGACTCCATGACGAGCCGGTTTTCTTCGCCGTCTTTCAAATAGGCACTGGCTTCGCACATCGGCGTCATCTCCCTTCAAACAATCGGGTCAGGTTGTCTTCGATCAGGGCGTCGATCAGGTGGGGCAGCGGGGCCGGGGCGATGCCCACGATCTCCACGTTTTCCTGGGTCAGCGGCACCAGCAACTTGCGGGCCGGGCTGGAGGCCACCGCTTCCGCCATTTTCGGGGTCACTTCGCCCATCATCGCATGGGCCATGATGATGCCGATGGGTCCCACGATCACGTCCACGACGGCCACGGTCTGGACGATGGCGTTTTCTCCGGAGGCGCCCCGGTTGGCCCGGGCCTTGAGCATCTGGGCCGTGGCGATGGCGTTGGTGCCCAACGCGACGATTTCCACCGATTCGCCCAGCGACTCCTTCAATTTCTTGATGACGGCGCTGCCGATGCCGCCGCCCTGTCCGTCCACCACGCAAATTCGCTTCATAAATGTCCGCAGGATGTCGGCCCCCGCCGGTTCACGGTTCCTGGTCCGGGTTCAGCAGACGCAGCAACCGGTCCAGGTCGTCGTCGTTGTAGAATTCCAGCTCCACCCGCCCCTTTTGGCCCCGGCGCTGAATTTTCACCCGGGTGCCGAAACGGCGGGCCAGGTCCTCCGCCAGATGGTTCAAATGAATCGTTTCCGAATCCGGCTCCGGGTCGGGGACCTCGTCGGCCGGGGCCGGCGCCCGGAGCCGGGCCGCCAGCCGCTCGGTTTCCCGCACCGAAAGCCCCTTTTCCAGCACCCGCCTGGCCAGCTCCAACTGTCGGGCCGGGGATTCCACGCCCAGCAACGCCTTTGCGTGGCCCATGGTCAGCCGTCCCTCGGCCAGCGCCTCCCGCACCGGATCGGGCAGGCCGCGCAACCGCAGAAAATTGGCCACCGCCGAACGGCTTTTGCCCACCCGGTCGGCCACCCGCTCCTGGGTCAAATCGAATTCGGTCATCAGCCGGTGGTAGGCCTCGGCCTCCTCCACCGGGTTCAGGTCGGCCCGCTGGATGTTTTCCACCAGGGCCATTTCCAGCACCTGGGCGTCGGTCAGCGGCTTGATCACCACCGGGACCCGTTCCAGCCCGGCCATGCGGGCCGCCCGCAACCGCCGCTCCCCGGCCACCAGCTCGTAGCCGTCCGGATTCCGCCGCACGATGAGCGGTTGAATCACCCCCTGCTCCGCGATGGAGCGGCTCAGCTCCTCCAGCTCCGCCTGGGGAAATCGGCGGCGGGGCTGGTAGCGGTTGGGGGATATCCGGTCCAGTTCGCAAAGCTGGAAATCCCGACCGGCGGCTTCCTCTGCGGGATCGGCGGCCGGAATCAGCGCGCCCAGCCCCCGACCCAGGGCCGGCTTCCGCCGCCGGGGACTCGTATTGCTTGCACGGTCGTCGGACATGCCGTAACTTTCTTGAAAAGGGTCAGCGGGCCAGAATTTCCTCCGCCAGGGCCAGGTAGCTGCGGGCCCCGGTGGAGGTTCGGTCGTACAGGACGATGGGCGCGCCAAAGCTGGGCGCCTCGCCCAGCCGCACGTTTCGGGGGATGACGGTTTGAAACACCCGCTCCCGGCCGCTGAAGAAACTCTGGGCCTCTTCGGCCACCTGCTGGCTGAGGTTGGTCCGACCGTCGTACATGGTCAGCAAAATGCCCAGCACCGCCAGATGGGGGTTGAGCCCGCCCCGCACCAGATCCAGGGTTTGGAGAAGCTGGCCCAAGCCTTCCAGGGCGTAGAATTCGCACTGGAGCGGAATGAGCAGCCGGTTGGCGGCGGTCATGGCGTTCAGCGTCAGCAGGCTCAGGGAGGGCGGGCAATCCACGAGGATGAAATCGAACGCGCCCACCGCCGGGGCCAAAAATTTTTCCATGGCCCGCTCCCGGCCCGGCGCGTCCATCATCTCCACTTCGAAGCCGATCAGCTCCACGCGAGAGGGGATGAGGGACAGCCCGTCCAGCCCCTCCACGGGAATGCGCAGCTCCTCGGCCGTCGCTTCGCCAAGCAGCCCGTGGTAGAGCGTGCGGGAAAGGGCCGCCTTGTCCACCCCCACGCCGGTGGTGGCGTTGGCCTGGGGATCGCAGTCCACCAGCAGGGTTTGGCGGCCGGACAATGCCAGGGCCGCGGCCAGGTTCACGGCCGTGGTGGTCTTGCCCACCCCGCCTTTCTGGTTGGCGATGCAGATGATCTGTGTCATAGTGAGGTACTTACCATAAATCAGGTGAATATGGAACGGCGGATGGTTGGCCGGTTCCACCGTCCCGCGACGCGCGAAACCCACCGAAACCGCCCGCCGTCTCGCGCCGTTCCCGCCGCCCCTTCCGGGGAAAGAGGAATCATGAAACGAGGCAATCTTCGGGCCGTCGCCCTGGCGATGGGCCTTTTGTTCGGTCTTCAACTGGCCCTGCCGCCCGCCGCGCCCGGCATCACGCTCCGGGAGGAAGAGGAGCTGGGGCGGGAATTCATGAAGGCGGTCAGGGGCCATTTCCGCATCATCCACGACCCGTTCATCGAGGGCTACGTCAACGAGGTGGGCCAAAAGGTGCTGGCCACCATGCCGCCCCAGCCCTTCGACTACCAGTTTTTCGTCATCCGCCAGGAAGTCTACAACGCCTTCGCCGGACCGGCCGCAAAGATTTTCATCCACAGCGGCCTTATGGAGGCCATGGAAACCGAGGACGAACTGGCCGGCATCCTGGCCCACGAGATCATCCACGTCTCGGCCCGGCACATTTCTCAAAAAATTGAACGGTCCACGGCCCTCAGCCTGGGCGCGCTGGCCGGAATGGTGGCCGGGATATTCCTGGGCGCGGCGGGCGCGGGGGCCGCGGCCAACGCCGTGGCCATGGGCGGCATGGCGGCCACCCAGTCGGCCGGCCTGGCCTACAGCCGCCAGGATGAAATGCAGGCCGACGAACTGGGTATCGACTACCTGACCCGGGCCGGATACAGCGGCGAAGGCCTGCTGCGGGTCCTGGAAAAAATCCGGGAAAAGCAATGGTTCGGCGCCGACGTGCCCACCTACCTGATGACCCACCCGGCGGTGGACGACCGCATCGCCTATCTGGACGGCTGGATCGACCGCCGCCCCGACGCGCCGAAACTGCCGGAACGGGACGAGACCTTCCGCCGGGTCAAAATCCGGTTGATCGCTGGATACAGCCCGCCGGAACGGGCCTTGCGGGAAATGACCGAACGGTTCGAATCGAACCCGGAAGACCCGGTGATCCAGCACGGATACGGCATCGCCCTGGCCCGCAACGACCAAAACGCCGCCGCCGTCGACCACGTTCGCAAGGCGCTGGCCAAGCGTCCCCTGGACCCGGTCCTGCTCAAGGACATGGGGGAGATATACTTCATGGGCGGCCATTACGAAAAGGCCCGGGACGCCCTGGCCGGCAGCCTGGGCATGGCGCCGGAGGATTTCGAAACGCGCTACCTGCTGGGCCGCACCGACATCGAACTGAAGCAGTACGGCCAGGCGGTGCGGACGCTGGAGCAGCTGCTGAAGCAACGGCCGGAGTTCAGCCCCGCCCTGTACCACCTGGGCGAAGCCTACGGCCGCCGAAACCGGATGGGCGAGGCCCACTACTATCTCGGGCGGTATTACGCCGGCCGAAAGGAGGCCCAAAACGCCCGGTTTCATCTGCGCAAGGCCATCCGACTGCTGGAAAACGACCCGGTTCGGCGCGAGGAGATGGAAACGCTCCTGGCCCAGGTGAACGGCGAAATCGCCGCGGAGCGGGCCGAACCGATCCGGCGTCCCCGCCCGACCTCGCCCCGGCCGGGCTTCTGAACCGCTCCGCTCCGCCCGACATGCCAACGCCGGAATCCGCGATCCTTCCCCGCGGGTTCCGACGTTTCCGTTGGCGGCCGACTCAGGGCCGGTCGAAGTGGGAAAACTTCATGGTAAAGTTGCCGCGGCCCTGGGTGGCGGAACGCAAACTGGTGGAATATCCGAACATCTGGGCCAGGGGAACCTTGGCCCGGATAACCTGGATGCCCCGGCCGGCTTCGATGGCCTCCACCTTTCCGCCCCGGCTGTTAAGGTCGCCGATGACCTCGCCCACGAAGTCCTCGGGCACGAACACCTCGGTCCGCATGATCGGGTCCAGCAGAAAGGGTTCCGCCTCGTTCAGCGCCTCCTTGAGCGCCATGGAGGCCGCCACCCGGTAGGCCAACTCGGTGGCCGCGCCCTCCTTCCAGCCGCCGCCCACCAGGGTCACGGCCACGTCCACCAGCGGATAGCCCATGCTGGGGCCGCTTTCCAGCGCCTCCATCACCCCGGCCTCCACCATGGGGATGTAGGCGGAGGGGATCGCCGTTTCGTCGCTCGCCTTGTTGACGAACAGGTTGCCCGCCCCCCGGTCCCTGGGCGCGATTTTGAGGCGGACCTCGCCGTAGTGACGCTGGCCGGAGACGTCCCGATCGAACACCGCCGAGCCCTGGGAGGGCTTGCCGATGGCTTCCCGGTAGACCACCTGGGGCTTGCCCACGTTGACGTCGGTCTTGAACTCCCGGGTCATGCGGCTGGTGATGACTTCCAGGTGCAACTCGCCCATGCCCGAAAGGATGGTCTGGCCGGTGTCCTCGTCCATCCGGACCTTCAGGGTGGGGTCTTCCGCCAGGAACTTCTCCAGCACCTGTTCCAGCTTTTCCTGGTCCGCGTGGGTCTTGGGCTCGATGGCCACGGAAATCACCGGCTCGTAGGCCTCGATCCGCTCCAGCGAGATGGGCCGGTCCGGCGAACAGAGGGTGTCGCCCGTGGCCGAATCCTTGAGCCCCACCACGCCCACGATGGCGCCGGGGCCCACCTCGTCGGCCCGCTCCCGCTTGTTGGCGTGCATGCGGAGGATTCGGGAAATTTTCTCCTTGCGGCCCAGGCTGGTGTTGAACACGTCGGAACCGGCTTTCAGCTTTCCGCTGTAGACCCGGGCGAAGCTCAACTTCCGTCCCTCGATCATGGAAACCTTGAAAATCAGCGCGGCCAGCGGATCGCTGGCCTTGGGGGGACATTCCACCCGTTCGTCGGTATCCGGCAGCACGCCCTGGATGGGCGGCACCTCGGCCGGGCTGGGCAGATAGGCCACCACCGCGTCCAGCAGCGGCTGAATCCCCTTGTTCCGCAGCGCCGACCCGCAGAAGACCGGGACGATCTGCAACCCGACGGTCCCTTTCCGAAGGGCCGCCTTCAGCGCCTCCTCGGAGATGGTCTCCTCGCCCAGATAGGCCTCCATCAAGGCGTCGTCGATTTCCGCCGCCGACTCGATCATCCGGACCCGATATTCCTCGGCCTGGTCCCGAAGGTCCTCGGGAATGTCGGTGTAGGAGAAGGTCGCGCCCAGGCTGTCGTCGTCCCAGACCACCGCCTGCATTTTTACGAGATCGACGATGCCCACGAACCGGTCTTCGGCCCCGATGGGCAGGGCCAGCACCACCGGCCGGGCCTTGAGCTTTTCCTTGATTTCGGCCACCACGGCGTAAAAGTCGGCCCCGATCCGGTCCATTTTGTTGACGAAGGCCATTTTGGGGACCTTGTACTTGTCCGCCTGCCGCCAGACGGTTTCGGACTGGGGCTCCACGCCGCCCACGCCGCAAAAGACGCCGACGGCGCCGTCCAGGACGCGCAGAGACCGTTCCACCTCGATGGTGAAATCCACGTGGCCCGGCGTGTCGATAATTTGGATTTCGTAGTTTTTCCAGGGGCAGGTGGTGACGGCGGAGGTGATGGTGATGCCCCGCTCCTGCTCGTCGGTCATCCAGTCCATCACCGCCTCGCCGTCGTGGACCTCCCCGATTTTGTGGGATCGGCCGGTGTAAAACAGCACCCGCTCGGTGACCGTGGTCTTTCCGGCGTCGATGTGGGCGACGATGCCGATGTTCCGGATATGCTGGACATCGCCTCTGGCTGATTTTTTTGCGCTCATGGGTCGGGTCACATGATTTCTCGGCATGCGGGAGAATGAATTCGTCCATCCCGGACCCGACGGGGCGGGCTCGCCGTGCGCGCCGCCGTCGGGCTCCGGAGGATATGGGCCAAAAAAGGGATTAAGTAGACCATAATCCGGCCGCTGTCAAGAATTCCACTTTCTCGTGGTTTCGGCCGGTTAGCCATTTTCGCGCCGGCGACGGCCGCCCCGGTGAAAGGGTCCGGTCGGCGGCGGTTTTCCGATTCGTCCGGCGCTTGATTCCGAAGGGGGAAGCGCGTAAAATTCGGACGCGAATTCCGCCTTCCCCTTCGCGATTCTTCCTCTGGAGGTTCCGATGGACATCCTTCTCGATCCCAACGCCATCCGCGTGTTGGGCGTGCTGCTGGAAAAGGGAATGGCCACGCCCGACCACTATCCCATGACCCTCAACGCGTTGATCGCCGGCTGCAACCAGAAGTCCAGCCGGGAGCCGGTGACGGCGCTCTCGGAAGCCGACGTGTTGGACGCCCTGGACCCGCTGCGGGAGGCCCGCATGGCCGGCCCCATCCGGACCGCCGGCAGCCGGACCACCAAATACGAAGAACGGCTGGCCGAGAATTTTCATATGAACCGCCGCGAATTGGCGGTGCTGGCGGTGCTGATGCTTCGAGGACCCCAAACCGTGGGGGAATTGCGGAACCGCACCGGCCGGATGTACGAGTTTAACGGACTGAGCGAGGTGGAACGAACCCTCAAGGAATTGGAGGCCCGGGAGGACGGCCCCTGGGTAATTGAACTCCCCCGCCGGCCGGGCCGGAAGGAGCCCCGGTTCGCCCACCTGCTGGGCGGCCCGGTGGCGGAGGCGCAAACGCCCGAGGCGGAATCGGAGACGGGCCCGACCCGCGAGCCGGTTTCCGAACGGATGGCCCGGCTGGAAGCGGAGGTGGCCGATCTGCGGGAGGAGGTGATGGCGCTTCGGGAAGCGGTGGCGGAATTTCGAGAGTTGCTGGAATAGAGAAACGAAGGCGGCCGGAAATCAGAATTCCGTCGCCAGCGCCGCTTCGTAGACCTTCCGGTCGTCGTCGGAAAAGAGCACGAAATGGACCTTCTCGATCTCCGGGTGGTCCGCCAGAAAATCGGCCGTGGTCCGCACGGCGATCTCGCCGGCCTCCCGGATGGGATAGCCGTACACGCCGCAGGAAATGGCCGGAAAGGCGATGGTCTTCACGTCGTTTTCCGCCGCCAGCCGCAAACTCTCCCGGTAGCAGCTCGACAGCAGTTCCGCGTCGTTGGGATTGTCGCCGTAGACCGGCCCCACGGTGTGGATGACGTGGCGGGCCGGAAGCTCGTAGCCGCCGGTGATCCGGGCTTCGCCGGTGGGGCAGCCGTCCAGGGTTCGGCACTCCTCCAACAGTTTGGGGCCGGCGGCCCGGTGGATGGCGCCGTCCACGCCGCCGCCCCCAAGCAGGGAAGAATTGGCGGCGTTCACGATGGCGTCCACTTCCATCCGGGTGATGTCGCCCTGAACCACTTCCATTCGCTCGCGAATTTCGGTTTTCATTGGATTCTCCTTTGGATGAAAGCCGGACCCCCATCCCGGTCCGGCGTGAACCGCCCTACTCCGTCTCCGGGTGAAGATCGTACAGCGTTTCATCGCGATCCGGGGCCACCCGGCGGATTTTCGCCCCGCCCACCTTGGACGGCATGATGAACGGGTCTTCCGATTCCAGCAGGTCGCCCATCTCGGCCTCGATCTGGTCGGGGTCCTCTCCGCTTTCCATCCGGCGAAGGGCCTCCTGCATCCCCGGCCCCAGCTCCATGCCGGTCATTTCCGTCATTCGGCGCATGAGGTCCGCCGCCTTGCGGGGGTCCTCCTCGTCCATGCCCTCGGCCTCCCGGGAGAGGGTCTCCATGGCGCGCTCCAGCTTGGCCTCGTCCACCGGCAGGTCGTCTTCTCCGCCGGGTTCCTTGGCCCGGCCGGTCACGGCGAACATGGACACCTGGCGGCTCAGTTTTTCCCGGTCGCATTTGGGACATCCGGGCAGGGTTTCGGTGTCGATCCGGCGGGAAAAGAAGTTGAAGATGGTGTGGCAGTCGGGGCAATAAAATTCGTAGATCGGCATGGTGGGCGAGCCCTCGCGAAAAGAGATTTGGGAAGCGCCCGGGCGCGGCTCGGCCGGGCGGGTTTTTCCAAAAAATTAGAATGTTCAACCCGAGGTGTCAAGCGGCGGAAGCGCCCGGCCCCTCGGTTGACTTGCCCCGGGCCTTCTGGTAAACGGGCCGGAACCTGAAACCAGCGGAAAGGAACACCCATTTATGATTGAGCGCACCCTGTCGATCATCAAGCCGGACGGCGTCGCCAAAGGCGTGATCGGAGAAGTCATCAAGCGGTTTGAGAAGGCCGACATCAAAATCGTCGCCATGAAGATGATCCAAATGACCAAAGCCCAGGCCCAGGGCTTCTACGCCGTTCACCGGGAACGGCCCTTTTTCGAGAGCCTGACCGACTTCATGTCCTCCGGCCCCTGCGTGGTGTTGATCCTGGAGGGCGACAACGTCATCGCCAAAAACCGGGAACTGATGGGCGCCACCAACTTCAAGGAAGCCGCCGAGGGCACCATCCGCAAGGATTTCGCCACCGACATCGAGAAAAACGTCGTCCACGGCTCCGACGCCCCGGAGACGGCCGCTTTCGAAATCGGCTACTTTTTTAACAGCTTTGAAATCGTCGGCGGATAATTTGGCGAGGGTCCGGCTCGACAACGTCGCCGTCGTCCTTACGGAACCGCGATACCCGGAGAACATCGGGGCGGCGGCGCGGGCCATGCGGAACATGGGCATCCGGGAGCTGCGGGTGGTTTCCCCCCGGGACCCGGACCCGGAGCGGATCGGCAAGCTGGCCACCCACGCCGCCGCGGACGTGGTGGCGGCCATGACCGTCCACGACAGCCTGCGGGAGGCCGTCGCGCCCTTTTCCTACGTGGTGGGCACCACGGCCCGGCTGGGGGGCCAGCGGACGCCCCTGAGCCCGGAGCGAATGGCCGAAAAGCTGATCCCCATCTCCCAGGAAAACCGGGTGGCCATCGTCTTCGGCCGGGAGGACCGGGGATTGCTCAACGAGGAAATCCGGCTGTGCCACGGGCTGGTCAACATCCCCACCGCCGAGTTTGCCTCGCTGAATCTGGCCCAGGCGGTGGTGGTGGTCTGCTACGCGCTTTTCACCGCCGGCACTGATTCGAATACCGCCTTCGCCCCCCGCATGGCCAGCCGCCACGAGCTGGACGGCATGCTGGAGGGGTTGCGAAAAATCTTGATCGACATCAGCTATCTCAATCCGGAGAACCCGGATTACTGGATGCACCACATCCGCCAGTTTTTCACCCGCATTCAGGTGCGGGCCCGGGAGGTCGGCATCATCCGAGGCCTGATCCGGCAGGTGAACTGGTATGGAGACAAGCGGTACCGGGACGGCTACGCCGACGGGCGCCGCGATTCGGAGGAATCATGCGACTAGTGCGATTCGGGGAAGTCGGCGCCGAGCGGCCCGGCCTGTGGCGCGACGGCCGGATTGTGGATTTGCGGGCCCATTTTCCGGAAATTCCGGATATCTGCGACCTGTTCTTCCGGGACGGCTGGCTGGAACGGATCGGCGAGGTGGAGGACGAGGGCATGCCCGCCGACGTGCGGCTGGGGCCGCCGGTGGCCTGCCCGTCCAAAATCATCTGTCTGGGGAAAAACTACGCGGAACACGCCAAGGAGGGGGGATTTGCCGCGCCGGAACGGCCGTTGCTGTTCTGCAAGGCCAACACCGCGCTCAACGGCCCCTGCGACCCCATTCGCCTGCCGGTGTCCAGCGGCCAGATCGATTGGGAGGTGGAGCTGGCGGTGGTCATCGGCCGGGGCGGCCGGGGCATTCCCCGGGCGAAGGCCATGGCGCATGTGGCCGGATATACCATCATGAACGACGTTTCCGGCCGGGAAGCCCAATTCGGAGACGGCCAATGGTTCCGGGGGAAATCCTTCGACACCTTTGCGCCCCTTGGCCCCCATTTGGTGACCCCGGACGAGCTGGGCGACCCGGAAATGCTGACCCTGGAATCCCGGGTGAACGGAGAGCTGATGCAACGGGGCCGCACCGCCGAAATGATCTTCGACATCCCCTTCCTGATCGCCTACATCAGCGAGGACATCACCCTGCTGCCCGGCGACATTATCTCCACCGGGACCCCCTCGGGCGTCGGCATTTTTCGGGACCCGCCCATCACCCTCTCCATCGGCGACGAGGTGGAATGCCACATCGAGGGCATTGGGGCCTTGCGGAATCGTTGCGTGGCGGCGGATTAAGGCGATTTGCACAAATTTTCACGCCGGGGCGTTTGCGTTTCGGCATCGGTATTTTTGCAAGCCGCCCAAGACCCATCCCCCCAAAACAACCATCCGCGCTCTCAATGGACCGCCGCGGCCCGCCGAAGGCCGTCCAATTGCCGCGCCGCCACATCCGCCCGGACCTTCGCCTCGAACCGGCCCAGGATTTCCCGCACCAGCGGCCGCCCCGCCGAGTCCATCCGCATTTCTCCCACCGAGGCCACCGGCAACACGTCCACCGTGGTGCCGGTGATGAACATCCCGTCCACCCGCGAAAGCTCGTCCCGGTGCAGGGGCCGCTCCTCGGCGGGGGTCCCCATCTCCCGACAAATCTCCATGACCTTGGCGCGGGTGACGCCCATGAGCACCGCGCCCGCCGGCGGCGTCCACACCCGGCCGTCCCGCACGAAAAACAGGTTGGAGCGGCTGCCCTCCGCGAGGAAACCGTTGCGGTCCACCAGCAACGCCTCGTAGGCTCCCGAGGCGGTTCGAAGGTCTCCAACCCGCTCCCGAAAGGAGCCGCGCAGCGTCTTGATGTTGGGATCGGGCCGTTCCCCTTCGTACAGCACGACGTGGACCCCGCGGGCGTAGGCCTCGGCGCCGGGATACTCGGAGCGGATGAAATAGCTCAGGAACAATCCATCGCCGCCGGTTCCGGACCAGATCAACTTGACGTTGATCCGGCGCTGGCAATTTCGGCCCGCAAGTTCGATGATTTCCGCCAGCACTTGGCGGTCGGGCACGGGAAAGTCTCGCCCGGAAAGGGCGGCCGACCGGCGGAAGCGTTCCATGTGCGCCTCAAAAAAAAGCGGAACGCCGGAAACCAGCTTGATGACTTCGTAAAGGGCGGAATCGTCCACCCGGGAAAAAACTTCGGGGGCGGGCGTGGCTTGGATGGCGTGGTTGACGAACAGATAATCGCAAACGGCCTCGGGCTTCATGAACTTGGATCCGAATCGGTTGCGGTCCCCGGCGTCGGAACGGCCGCGGACCGGCGGTTAAAAAAAGCGCCGGCGGCCAGGCCCGGCGAAAACGCGCCATGTGGACGCGCCGTCTGGAACGGATAAGCCAACGGCGCAAAAACTAACGCGGATTCCCGAAAATGTCCAATGGAAGCGAATGGGGCTTTCCGTGCGCAAGGACGAAAGTGCCCGGAGAGAAACCCATGGGCGGGAAAAAGGAAGGCCCCGAAAGATTCCAAACCGATCGCGGGGGTGCGGGCCGGCAAGCGGCGGAATCGTCCAGGGCCTTCCAGGGGAGGAAACGGAGGCGAAGCGCTATGGATTATCCCTTGACGGCGACCAGGCTGAGCCCCATTTCAGATTCCATGCGTCGGATCATGTTCAGTTCGTCCTCTTCCAGTGGCGCGGGGTCCAGATCGTGACAGGCGTACGCAAGCAGGGGGGTTCCGAGCTTTTCTTCCATGGAGCGAATGGATTGAAGCTTTTCCGGGGTCAGACTGGCGAGACTGCACATCATGGGGGCCTCCTGGGGTTGAGTTTCCATCGATTGATTCAATGATAAGCCCCGCGCGAAGAGAAGACAACGGAAGAAGAACGGAAGGAAAATGGTAGAAAAAAACTACCATTTCATCGCGGGAGAGCCCCGCGCCGATTCATCGGGTTCATCGGGTTCATCGGG
>JBKHDD010000119.1:0-15281 GCA_046541515.1 Desulfococcaceae bacterium | reverse complement strand
CACTTCCGGTCCAAACCGGTTGACACCCTCCAGCCCTTGGTATAGCGTAACCCCTTTAAAGAATTCGCGGTCCCCGGATTCCGATTTCCGGGGTTTTTTTTCGCCGGACACCCAACCTCGGTCGCATGGGGACGAAGCATGGACATCCTTCGGAGTTTCGCCAGCAACAGCCTGATGATCCAATTTGTTTTGCTGATGCTGCTTTTTTTTTCGATTACCACGTGGACCATTATTCTGATCAAGTTCGCCGCCCTTCGTCGGGCCACGAAGGATTCCGAATACTTTCTGGAAGTTTTCTGGGAAAGCCGGGATCTGTCCATCGCCTACAAGGAGGCCCGGGAGCTGGAGCGCAGTCCCCTTGCCAGAATCTTCTGCATCGGTTATCTTGAACTGAAAAAAATCGAACCGGCCGCCCGGCCCGCTCCGGAAAACGGCGCGCCGCTGGGCCAGCGGTTCGACGGAATGGGCCGCATGCGCCGAACCCTTCGCCGCGCCGTGCACACCGAGGTTTCCCGTCTGGCAACCATGGTTCCGTTTCTGGCCACGGCGGGCAACACCACCCCTTTCATCGGCCTGTTCGGCACGGTGTGGGGCATCATGGAATCGCTTCAGGGCATCGGCGTTACCGGC
This sequence comes from Desulfococcaceae bacterium, assembly GCA_046541515.1. Taxonomy (GTDB): domain Bacteria; phylum Desulfobacterota; class Desulfobacteria; order Desulfobacterales; family Desulfococcaceae; genus CAYFVR01. Next base: position 14,651 of record JBKHDD010000119.1, on the reverse strand, counting down.
ACGGTGAGTCTGGCGGTGGTGGTGCCCGGCATTGCCGACGCCCTCTCCACCACCGCCGCCGGCCTCGGCGTCGCCATTCCCTCGGTCATCGCGTTCAACTACTTCATGCAGCGGATTCGGGCGATTGAATCGGAACTGGAAAATTTTTCGGCCGACTTTCAGAATATCGTTGAAATGGATATTCTGCCGGCCAAGGAGAAAGCCGCCTAATGGCCTTTGATTCCGATCGAGACGGCCTCCGGCTGGTCTCGGAAATCAACATCACCCCCTTCGTTGACGTGATGCTGGTGCTGCTCATCATTTTCATGGTTTCCGCCCAGGTCAGCCAAGGCGTGGACGTCAACCTGCCCCAGGCGGTGTCCGATCCGCTGGAGTCGGAAACCGATCAGGTGGTGGTTACCCTGGACGCCGAAGGACGGGTGTTCATCAACGACGAGGATCTGCCGCTGGAATCCCTGCGCGCCACCCTGGCCGACATGATGTCCGATCGGGCGGAGCGGAGCGTTTTCTTTCGGGCGGATCGGGCCGTGAACTACGGAACCGCCATGCGCGTCATGGCCGAAATCAAGGGGGCCGGCGTCCAGAAGCTGGGCATGGTGACCGAATCGGCCGGAGAATCCGGCTCCCCCGCGGAATCGGCTGAGACGGCGGAGGAGACCGGCGCATGAACCTTTCGGCATTCGCCGGCACGTTCGGCATGGAAGATCCCGAAAGCCGTCCGGGCCGTTTGGCGCTTTTCGTCGGCGGGTCCGTTTTGTTGCATCTGGCCTTGGTCGCCTTCGTCCTGGGCGCGCCCCACATGTTTCGTCGGAAACCGGTGATCACGCCGGGTTCCGTCATCACCGTGGACATGGTCAGTCTGCCCGAACCGTCGGGGCCCTCCGCCCCCGCTCCGACGGCGGACATGACCGAGGACGTGCCGCTGGTGACCGCGGAAGACGTCGCCGAAATGCCGGCCTCGGAGCCGGTTTCCCCGGAGGTCCCGCTGGCGGAAGAATTTCCGGCGCCGGCGCCCGAAACTCCGCCGGAGCCGGCCCCCGCGCCCCCGCCTCCGCCGGTTCAAGAGACGATGGCGATGAAAGACGCGCCCGAACCGCCGCCGGCGGCATCCCCCGCGCCGGCCGAAACCCCGCCGGAACCGATCCTCAAACGGCCGGACCCCCGTACCGCCAAGCCCGGGGAGATCGAGCGGCCCGCCGTGATCCCGGACAACGCCCGGGCCGAGTCCATCCAAAAGGCCATCCAGAGCATTCAAAAAAGGGTGGCATCCGCCCCGGCGTCCCGATCCAACGGCTCGCGCGCCGGCGCCGGGAAAGCGCCTCGGCCCAGGGTTTCGGGCGGAGTGAGCGACGTATACAAGGCCCAGGTGCGCAACAAGGTGGAGCAAAACTGGGCCTTTTCGGGCAATCCGTCCCGGGGTGGCGAACTTCGCGCCGTGGTGGTGGCACGGGTCCGGTCCGACGGCGGGATCAGCGACGTCTGGTTCGAAAAGCGCTCGGGCCACGCGTTGCTCGACGATTCCGCCTATCGCGCCGTCCGGAAGGCCAATCCGCTTCCGCCCCTTCCTCCGGGGCTGGACGATTACACCGTGGCGTTGGTCTTTACCCCCTCCGGCCTCAACTGAACCGATACCCATCCGACACGGGAGGCATTTCATGATCCGGTTGAGAACGGCCGGCCTGATCCTGGCGTTGCTGGGACTTTGGGCGGCCCCGTCCCCGGCCCAGCAGGATTACATCGACATCCGCAATCCTTCCCTTCGGAAGATTCCCCTGGCGGTCCCCGTTTTTCGGGTCGCGCCGGACCCCAACGCCCCGTTGGCCACCGAAGCGCCGGATCGGCTCGCCGGCTTTCTGGACTTCACCTCCTTTTTCAATGTTCTGGATCGGGAAATCCATCGGCTGGACCCGACCCGGCCGGCCCCCACCGACGTGGAGAACATCCAGTTCTCCGACTGGAACGGCATCGGGGCCGAGCTGCTGATCACCGGGAACCTGCGGGTGGACGGCGACTTGGTGGAGATGGAGTTGCGCCTGTTCGACGTGATCAAGGGCGAGCAGTTGGTGGGCAAGCGATACAAGGGCTGGATGCGGGACCGGGACCGGATTCTGCGCCGGTTCGCCGGGGAGGTGTTCCATTACCTCACCGGGAGCCGGGGGGTTTTCGACACCCAGATCGCCTTCGTCTCCAACGGCACCGGGAACAAGGAAATTTTCATCTGCGATTTCGACGGGAGCAACCAGCGACGCTTCACCCGGCACGAGAGCATCACCCTCGGCCCGGCCTGGTCCTCGGACGGCAAATGGCTGGCCTACACCTCCTACGCCCAGGACAATCCGGACCTCTACATCCGTCGGGTGGACGGCGGCCCGGGCCATTTTTTCAGCCGGGAGGGGATCAACACCACGCCGGCCTGGCGGCCCGGCGCCTTCGAGCTGGCGGCGACGCTGTCTTTCGCGGGCGATCCGGATATTTACCTGTTGACCGGAGACGCCAAAATCGTTAGAAAATTAACCCAAAAATGGGGCATCGACACCTCGCCGGCCTGGTCTCCGGACGGAAAACGCTTCGCCTTCACCTCCAGCCGCGCGGGCTCTCCCCAGATTTACGTAATGAACGCGGACGGCGGCGGGGTGGAACGGCTGACCTTCCAGGGGCGATACAATTCCCAGCCGAGCTGGTCTCCGGAAGGGGATCGGATCGCCTATTCGGCCATGGAAGACGGCGAGATCAACATCCATGTGATCGATTTGGAAACCCGCAATCCGGCCCGTTTGACCTACAATTCCGGCCGGAACGAATCGCCCTCCTGGTCGCCGGACGGCAGTCTGATCGTGTTCAGCTCCACCCGGGAGGGGGGCGGTCCCCGACTGTACGTGATGACGGCCTTTGGAACCGATCAGCGCAAGTTGCTGGACATGCCCGGGGCGCAGACCAGCCCCAGCTGGTCTCCGAGGCTGAGCGCGCCCTGAGCGGCTTCGGCAGGTCTCTTCCCAACCCATCCATTCCCACCGCGGAAGGAGAAGCAGGATGAAACGACGGATTTGGCGGCGGCTGTTGCTCGCGGCGATGTGCGCCGGTCTTTTGACCATGACCGCATGCGGCCGGCAGGTGGTTCAGCCGGAACCGACGACCACCGAAACCCCGAGGGAAGACACCGGGCTGGTCCAGCCGATGCCGGCCGGCCCCGACGACGATTCGCGGGTCCTGGAGCGCGGGCGGGTGGGCGAAGATTCCCGGGCGATGTCCGAAGAGGACCTCGCGGCCCGGCGGGCCTTTGAAAACGAGCGGATCTACTTTGGGTTCGACGACGCCACCCTGACCGCCGAGGCACGGCGGATTCTTCGGCGCAAGGCCGAATACCTGCGGCGGAATCCCGATCTGGGGCTCCGTATCGAAGGCCACTGCGACGAGCGGGGCACCTCCGAGTACAATCTCGCCCTGGGAGATCGGCGCGCCGAGAGCGTCAAATCCTTTCTCGTCGGGCTGGGCATCAGCCCGAACCGGCTGTCCACCATCAGCTACGGCGAGGAGCGCCCCTTGGACTCGGCCAGCAACGAAGCGGCCTGGGCCCTGAATCGCCGCGCCGAATTTCGGCTTCAATAACCCTTACGGCCGGGGCCTTTCGCCCGGCGGATTCTGGTCATTTCGCGCCTATGAATCCCATCCGAAACCATGTTTGGTCTCTTATTCCGCCGGCGTTGCTGCTGGTCTCGCTTTCCGGCTGCGCCCTTCAAAGCGACGTGCGCATTCTGGAGGACCGTCTGATTTCCCTGGAACGGAAAAACGCCGATCTGCAAGAGACGCTGTCGCGGAACCGCCAGGAGAAACAGTCCCTGGAGCAGCGGCTCCAGCAGTACGGCAACCTGATCGAGGAAAAGGACATGTCGCTGCGGGACCAGTCGGCGGGGCTTCAGGTCACCGCCGACCAGATTCGAAGCGAAATCCAGGCCATCAACGGCCGACTGGAGGAAACCGCGTTTCGTCTGAACCAGCGGATCGACGCCCTGGAGCGAAACATCGAGTCGAGGCCGCCGGCGCCTTCGGCGGATTTTTCATCTTCCGGCGGCGCCGGTGAAAGGAACGATCGCCGGGTGGATTCCGGACGGATCGACGATTCCGCCGGGCCGCCGCCCTCCGGCGCGCCCGACGTCCTCTACGCCACCGGCAAGCAGGCCTTTGATCAACAAGACTACGACCGGGCGGAGCGCCATTTCCGGCAACTCCTGGATCGGCATCCTCGGGCGACCCTGGCGGGCAACGCCCAGTTCTGGCTTGGCGAAATTTTTTATCGGCGACGGAATTTCGAAGAGGCCATCCTGGCCTATCAGCAGGTGATCGAAACCTATCCCGACGGGAACAAGGTGGCCGCGGCCCTGCTGAAGCAGGGCTTCGCCTTTTCCGGCCTGGGAGACAAGGAAAACGCCCGCCTGATCCTTCGGGAGTTGCTCGACCGGTTTTCCCATACCCGAGAAGCCCGCATTGCGGAACAGAAGCTGGACAACCTCTGATCCCGCGGGCGAATGCGTTTGCCCAGGTCGCCCAGGTCGATGGTCGGGGCGGACCCGATGGTTTCGGCCGGCCGCCATGGGCCGGTGAGCGCGCCTGGCCATGATTCGGGTGATGGGCGTGGACCCGGGGCTCGCGGCCACGGGAATCGGGATGGTTTCGGGGCGCGGTTCCCGGGTTGCCGGATTCGCCTACGGGGACATCCGGACCGAGCCGCGCGATCCGGTACCGGAGCGGCTCAACCGCATCTACGAACGAATGACCGAGATCCTTCGGACCGAGCGGCCCCACCGCATGGTGGTGGAGGCGGTCTTTTTTCTGCCGCGTTATCCGGCCTCCGGACTGACCCTGGGCAAGGTGGTGGGGGTGATCCAGTTGGCGGCGGCCCGGGCGGCGGTCCCCGTTTCCGAGGTGCCGGTGCGCGAGGCCAAAAAAGTGCTCACCGGCAACGGCGCCGCCGGCAAGCATCAGCTTGAGCAGGCGGTCCGCCGGACCCTGAACCTCTCCGCGCCCATTCAGCCCTTCCACGCCTCCGACGCCTTGGCCCTGGCCCTCATTGGTCTCTATCGCCACCCTCCCGCGACCGTTTCCCCGCCCTTCGCCGCGTGCGACCCGTGATCGGATACCTGGACGGCCATATCCTTCGAATGGAAGGGGACCGGATTCTGTTGCTGGCGGGTCCGGTGGGCTACGAAGTGCTAATTCCCGCCTTCGTGATGCCCGGCGTCGCGGGCCGTTCCCCCGGGGACGCGCTGTCGCTGTTTATTTACTGCCACCAGACCGAGCGGCAGCCGCTTCCGGTGCTGATCGGCTTTTTGGACGAGAACGAAAAGGAATTTTTCCAGCGCTTTCTCGCCGTGGAGGCCATCGGCCCGCTGAAGGCCGCCCGGGCCTTGACCCTGCCGACGGCGGAAATCGCCGAAGCCATCGAATCCGGCAACGTGGCGGTGCTCAAGAATCTGAAAGGCATCGGCCCTCGCACCGCCCAGAAGATCGTGGCCACCCTGGGCGGGCGGATGGGCCGTTTCGTCGCGGAACGGGCGCCGGTCCGCCGGCCTCCGGCCGGCCTGGAATCGGCGGCGGAACAGGTGCTGGAGGTGCTGACCGACCAGCTCGGCCTGCGAACCGCCGATGCCCGTCAAATGATCGCCGAGGCTTTGGAGCGAAACCCGTCCATCGCCTCGGCGGAGGAGCTTTTGGATGAGATTTATCGAAAAGGCCAACGATAGCGGAGCCGACGCGGCGTGACCGGCGATTTCTGGACCGTGGCGTCGGGGGACCGGCGCGGCGTGGTGTCGGCCGAACAACGGTCCGAGGACGAGGCCCCGGAGCCGCGCTCCCTGCGCCCCTCCCGCCTGGACGAGTACGTGGGGCAGCCCGACGTGGTGGAGACCCTGCGGATCGCCATCGCGGCCGCCCAAAACCGCAAAGAGGCTCTGGACCACGTCCTCTTCCACGGCCCGCCGGGGTTGGGCAAGACCACCCTGGCCCACATCATCGCGGCCGAAATGGGCGGCAAGTTGACCGTCACGTCGGGGCCGGCCCTGGAGAAGGGGGGGGATCTCATCGGCATTCTGACCCACCTGGAAGCCGGCGACGTGCTGTTCGTGGACGAGATTCATCGGACCCCCAAGGCGGTGGAGGAATTCCTTTACCCGGCCATGGAAGACTTCGCGGTGGACTTCGTCTTCGACAAGGGGGTGCACGCCCGAAGCCACCGGTTTCGGCTGCAACCCTTCACCCTGGTGGGCGCCACCACCCGGGTCGGGCTGCTTTCCGCGGCGTTGCGGGACCGGTTCGGGATTTTCCGAAGTCTCGATTTTTACGACGAGTCGGACCTGGTCCGCATCACCCGCCGGTCGGCGGAGCTGCTGGGGGCGCCCATCGACTCCGCCGCCGCCGGCGCCCTGGCCCGACGATCCCGGGGAACGCCCCGGATCGTCAACCGGCTGTTGCGGCGGGTTCGGGACTTCGCCGAAGTGCGGGCGGACGGGACCATCAACGAGCCGCTGGTGGGGGAGGCGCTGGCCCTGGAAGGCGTGGACGCCGCGGGGCTGACGCCGCTGGATCGCCGGTATCTCCGGACCATCATCCGCTTTTACGGGGGCGGGCCGGTGGGCATCGAGGCCATCGCCGCCACCCTTCAGGAAGAAACCGACACTCTGGTGGACGTTGTGGAACCTTTTTTGCTAAAAATCGGCTTTATGATCCGGACCTCCCAGGGGCGGCGCGCCGTGGAGGCGGCCTACCGGCACCTGGAAATCGAGCCGCCCCGGGGACTGCCCCGCAACCAGCCGGCCCTGTTTGATCCGCCATGACCGCGCCCATCATCACGCTCTTGACCGATTTCGGCCTCCGGGACGAATACGTGGGGGCCATGAAAGGCGTTCTTCTGTCCCGTTGCCCAGGGGCGACCCTGGTGGACGTCACCCACGATATCGATCCCGGGGACATCGCCGGGGGCGCGTTTCGCTTTGAGGCGGTTTTTCCCTATTTTCCCGCCGGCACGGTTCACCTGCTGGTGGTGGACCCGGGCGTGGGCGGGGATCGGGCCGTGCTGGCCGCCTCGGCCGGCGCCTGCCGGCTGGTGGCGCCGGACAACGGCCTGTTGACGCCTCTGCTGGAGGAGAATCAGATCGACGCCGCCGTGACGGTGACCGACCTGGAACGGTTCGGCCCTCGGCGCAGCGACACCTTCCACGGCCGGGACATCTTCGCTCCGGTGGCCGCCGCCCTGGCGGGCGGCGAATCGCCGGAAAACCTCGGCGAGCCGATCGATCCGGCTCGGCTGATCCGTCTCGACCGGCCCGCGCCCGAGGCGACCCCGGGCGCGGTTCGCGGACGGGTGGTCGGCGTCGACCGGTTCGGAAATCTGATCGCCAACATCCGCCGGGCCCATCTGCGGCAAGCCTTCGGCGCCGATCCCGGGCCCCTGTTGGTCCGCGTCGGCGGTCGAACCCTTGGCGGCCTGCACCGCTGTTTCTCGGACGTGCCCCTCGATCATCCCCTGGCCTACATCGGCGGCCGCGATTGTTTGGAGGTGGCGGTCAACGGGGGACGGGCCGCGGACCGGTTCGGGGTTGAAACCGGCGCGGAAATCGGTGTATTTTCTCCGCCGGACGTTTGAGCGGTGGAATGGGAAGCCCATCGCCGCAACCGAAATCGGGAGGCAAACGTAGGGCAATGAAGAATATTGGATGGAGTCCCTTGTGGATCGGTTTGGTCCTGGGAATTACGGCGGCGGCGGTTTCGGCTTCCGTGGCCGATCCCCTCGGCGAAGCCGCCGGGAAAGTGGCCGTCGAGGCGGCCGGAGCGGAACTTCCGGATGTGTTCGTCCCGTATTCCCCGGACGGAACCGACTATATTCTGCTGGTGGAAAAGGCGAGCCAGACCTTATGGGTCTACGCCTACGAGGATCGGCCGCGGGAAGTGGCCCGCTTTTCCTGTTCCACCGGCAAGCAGGCCGGGCGGAAAATGGTTTCCGGGGACGCCAAAACCCCGGAGGGGGTCTATTTTTTTACAAAAGTCCACGAAGACGCGGAGCTGTCGCCCATTTATGGGATCCGGGCCTTTCCCACCGATTATCCCAACCTGATGGACCGGATCGCGGGGCGCACCGGCAGCGCCATCTGGCTGCACGGCACCGACAAGCCCCTCAAGGATCGGGATTCCAACGGTTGCGTGGCCATGGAGAACGGGGACCTGGATCGGTTGTCGGAATACATCTCCATCCGGCGGACGCCGCTGATCATCGTGGACCGGATTCAAACCGCGCCCTTCGAGGCGAACCGGCCCCTGGGAGAGCTTGCGCGGGCCCGTCTGACGGCGTGGGCCGATGCGCTTTCCGGCGGAACCTATCACGATTACGTGGGATTTTACCATCCGGATTACGTGCCCGACATTTCCTGGTGGTCCCGCTGGGACGCCATGCGCGACGAGGGGCTGCGGGCCGAAATCCGCAATCCCATGGTTTTCCGCCATGACGGCCGGCTGGTGGTTCTGTTCGACCTCCAGTTGATCCGGGAGGACCGGCGGGTTCGGGCCGGCGCCAAACAGCTGTTTTTTTCCGCCCGGGGGGAAACCCTTTCAATCGTGGGGGAAAATTTCCAGGAGCCGGGCCACGAGCCCGGGGATCTGGAAGAGCATCCGGTCCTTCTGGCGGCGGGACGACTGGAAATCGTGCCCGAGCCGACGCCGGAAGAACCGGCCCGGGAACCCGCCGCGCCGGCGCGGGCGACCGCGACGCTTTCCGACGCCGAGATTCAGGCCGTTGTGGACGGTTGGCTGACCGCGTGGTCCGCCATGGACATCGACCGTTACGGCGATTACTACGCGCGGGATTTTCGCGCCCGGGGCATGGATCGGGAAGGTTGGATTCAGTACAAGGACCAGCTCAACCGGAAATACGAATTCATCCGGGTGACCAGCAAAAATCTGAAGGCCCGACCGGAGGGGAATGATCGGGCACAGGTTTCCTTTGTCCAGCGGTACGAGTCCGACCGCTATGAGGGCGTGGGCATTAAGCGGCTCATCCTGAAGCGGGAAGGGGGGGAATGGAAGATCTTCCGCGAAACCTTTCAAAAAATGTGAAACGATTGACCGAGCCCCGCACTTCCCGACGGTCGTCCCGCTGGACCCTGCTTTTGGTGGATGAAAACGGCCGGACCATTCGCGTGCGGGGTTTTCATTTTTTCGCGTGGCTGGCGGCGATTCTTTTTCTGGGATTGCTGGTGGCGACCGGCGCGACGTTTTATCTGCTTCGTCTGGAACGGGCCGAAAGCCAGCGCCTTCGCCAGGCCGTGGCCGCCTCCGCGGAGGCGCTCCGGCGCGCGCCGGTCGCCCGACCGGCCGGGCCGCGGCCATCTCAGACGGTTCCTTCGGCGAAAGAAGCGCCATCCCCCGTCGTTTCGACGGAACCGGCGCCGGATCGGCCCGCCCCGGTCCCGGAGCCGGACCCCGACCGGCCCGTTCCCGCGGCAAATCCGTCGGCGCCGGCCTCCGCCTCGGAACCGGTCGATTCCCGGTCGCCGCCGGATCGGGTGTTTTCGGCCGCGCCGGCGGAATCTTCCCCGGAAAACGCCGCTCCGTCCGGTCCGCCGGTGGTGGCGGTGGAAAAGGTGGCCTTTTCCGAAAGTGACGGCTATGGGGTGGAGTTCCGGCTTCGCAATACGGCCCCCGACGGCGAGGCGATTTCCGGTCATGTGGTGGTGGTGGCCCGAATGTCGGAAGGCGGATGGGCGGCGTTGCCGGAAGTTCCGCTGGTGGAGGGCCGACCCACCGGGAAGGCGGAAGGGGAAACCTTTTCCATTCAGAACTACCGGCCGATGCGGTTCCGGGCCGGGCCGGAGTTGCGGGGGGATCGGGTGCGGGGGGCGACCGCCTTCGTGTTTGACGCCGAAGGGCGGCTGTTGCTGGAAACGCCGTTGACCGCCGAATCCGAATAGGACGGCCCGACGGGCCGGCCCACTAATCCAAAGATCAGCGGGGAACCGTTTTGGCCAAAAAAGAAGAGGTGTTTTCCATTCTGGACCGGGGGATGGTCTTCGAGGGAACGTTGAGCTGCACCGGGAAGGTGTTGATCAAGGGCACCGTCAAGGGGACCTTGGAGGGGGAGTTTATCACCATCGGCGAAGAAGGCGCGGTTTACGCCGACACCACCGCGCGGAGCATGACCATCGGCGGGAAATTCGAGGGGAAGGTGGAGGCGGCCGACAAGCTGATCGTCCTTTCCACGGGCAGTTGCGACGGCACCGTGGTCTGCAAGGATCTGGTGGTGGAGTCCGGCGGCATTCTCAACGCGCAGGTGACCCGGCTGGCCCCGCCGCCCCCGGAATCCAAACCGCCCAATCCCGGCCTGTTCAACCGAAAAAAAAAAATCAAGAAATGAAGGACCGGGCGGGCGCGAAGACGACCCACAGCGGGAAGTGGTCCGAAGGGTAGACCGGCGGGTCTCCGGCCGGTCTTGGCTCCGTCTCCTGGACCGCTCGGGCTTCGGCCACCCGCAGGGGCCCGCGGTAGAGCGTCCAGTCGATGTGTTCCCCCGCCGTGTTGCCGGAAAATCCGTGATAGGTGGCCGGAAACGGCGGGGAAAAGGCGTGGCGGAATCCGCCTTCCCGCGTGAGATAATGGTGGGCGGGACTGTCGGGCGTCGCGTTGAAATCGCCGGCCAGAATGGCGGCCGGGGGCTCCCCGTGGGCCGCCGGACCGTTGGAGGGAACGGTCGAGCCGTTTGAAACGGCTTCACCGCCGAATCGGGTCAGCCTTTTCAGAAGAATTTCGGCGCTCCGGCGCTGCACCCCGGCCAGAAAGTCGAAGTGGGTGGTGGCGCAGATCACCTCCGTTTCGCCCCGGACGAATCGGCCCATGGTGCATTGCCGGGGCCAACGGCTGTCCCGGAACCGGCTGGGGACGTCCGGCGTGGGGCTCAGAAAAAACCGGTCTTTCGCCCGGCAGCGCCATTCGTTTCGGTGGAAAATCAGGTTGTGCTGCCAGAATTTGGGCGCGGGTTCCCGGCGACCGATGACCGAGTAGCCCGGAAGCAGTCCGGCGAGGTCGGCCGCCTGGAAATCGTTGACCTCCTGGAAGCAAAGAAAATCGGGGTTCGCCTGGGCGAACAGATGGGGCAGGGCCGTTTTTCGGCGGGACCAGCTGCGCTCTTCGCGATCCCCGGCCAGGCCGAAACGCAGGTTGAGGTTGAGCAGCCGAATCATGAGGCCCCGGCCTCGAAGCGGCGGATCGCCGAGGCCGCGTCCACCGCGAGCCCCTCGAAATTGGAGAAGGTCGGGTCGGTGAACCCCAGGCCGTGTTCCGCCCGCACGGCATCAAAAATGGCCAGATAGTTGGCCAGAATGCGCTTGGCCCAGGGCAGCCCCAGCCGTTGGCTCGCCGATGGGATTCGGTCCGCCGGCCCTTCGATTTCCAGAAAATGGCCGAAGGGCAGGACGTCCAGGCAACATTCGGTTTCGTCCAGCAAAAAGGTTTCCCGGTGTTTTTCGTAGATCTGGACCGGAGAAAAGCCCAGCGCCTCCAGGATGGCCCGGGCCCGGTCGAAGTCGGACACGGTCACCTCCAGCTCCCGGAACACCTTGACCGCGTGTTTCAGTTCCGCCCCGGCCGCTCCGGGATCCCCCTTGTAGGTCAGCCGGACTTCCCGATCCTTTCGAAGGCGCAACAGGGACTCGCGGCGGCGAAGACCGCCCCGGTCGTCGTCGAACCGGAGATTGAATTCGAACACGCGGGCCGAGGTTTCGACCGCTCCCGCTTCCCGCAGGGCCTCGCGCGTCGCGTCGGGATCGGGAAGGAAAAATTTGACCTCCATCTCCAGGTCGGCCATGGCCGGATCCTTTTCGCCGGGATGAGTTGAAATCGGGTATTTACAACCGAACGGCTTTGTATTATAGAATCCCGATTGTCATGTCAATCCCAGCCCCGTTACGTTTTCGGCGTTGAGGCCAAAACGTTTTTTTATTGTCGGTACCCGATTTTCAAGGAGTGAGCAACGGTGAAAAAATACACGAGCAGCGCCAAAACGGTGGACAATCCGGGCAAGTGGTTCGTGGTGGACGCGGAGGGCAAAATCCTCGGCCGGCTGGCCAGCCAGGTGGCGGCCCGTCTCCGGGGAAAGCACAATCCGATGTATACGCCCCACGCCGACACCGGCGACAACATTATCGTGATCAACGCGGAGAAGGTGGTCCTGACCGGTCGGAAGATGGATCAAAAGCGTTATTACCGCCACAGCGGCTACATGGGCGGCATCAAGGAAACCCCGATTCGGGAGATGCTGGCCAAAAAGCCCGCAGAGGTGCTCCGCTTCGCCGTGAAGGGCATGCTTCCGAAGAACCGACTGGGCCGGAAGATTTTTAAGAAACTCAAGGTTTACGCCGGCGGGGAGCATCCCCATTCCGCCCAGCGGCCCGAAACGCTGGAACTCAACTGAAACCGCCAGACCCAATTTTCGCGATCAGGGGATATCCATGGAAAAAGAAAACGTATATTACGCCACCGGAAAACGGAAAACCTCCATTGCCCGAACCTGGCTTCGGCCGGGCAACGGACAGATTACCGTAAACGGCCGCGATTTGGCCGAATATTTTCCCATCGAAGCCCAGCGGCTCATTCTTCAGCAACCGCTGAGGATGACCAACAACCTGTCGGCCTTCGATATTCAGGTCCGGGTCAAGGGCGGCGGAATTTCCGGACAGGTGGGCGCCGTGCGGCACGGCATTACCCGCGCCCTTATCGATTTTGACGCCGACTTGCGGCCGCCCCTGAAAAAGGCCGGTTTTGTCAAGCGCGATCCGCGAATGAAGGAGCGGAAAAAGTACGGTCAGCGCGGCGCGCGCGCCCGGTTCCAGTTCTCCAAGCGGTAATCTTCCGGCTCGTTTTTTTCAGGCTGGAATGCAAAGGGGAGTCGCATTTCGCGGCTCCCCTTTCGTCGTCCGCGCCGACCGACTATCGGTGCTTCCACTCCGGCGGCCGCTTTTCCAGAAACGCTCCGATGCCTTCCCGGGCGTCCTCGGCCATGCAGTTGAGGACTATGGCGTCCCTGGCGGCGGCGTAGGCTTCCCCCTCGGCCATGTCCACCTGTTCGTAAAAGGCCCGCTTCCCGAAACCCAGCGTGAAGCCGCTGAAATTCGCCACCTGCGCGGCCAGTTCCCGAGTCTCCTCCTCCAGCCGCTCCGGCGGCGCGACCCGATTGACCAGGCCGAATCGCAGGGCCTCCTCGGCGTCCACGAACCGACCCGTGAGCAGCATTTCCAAGGCCCGCCGCCGTCCGATCACCCGGACCAGCGGGACCATGGGGGTGATGCAAAACAGGCCGATGCGGACTCCAGGGGTGGAAAAACGGGCTCCGGTTTCCGCCACGGCCAGGTCGCAGGCCGCCGCCAGCTGACACCCGGCGGCCGTGGCGATGCCTTGAACCTGGGCGACGACCGGCTGGGGCAGCGTTTGGAGGGTTTGCATCATCCGCGCGCAGGTGCCGAAAACCTTTCGCAACTGGCGCATGTCCCCCTCGGCTTCTTCGATTTCCCGCAGGTCGTGCCCCGCGCAGAAGGCCGGGCCGTTTCCCCGGATGATCAGGACGCGGGTGTCGGCGTCCGCCCGGACCGCTTCCAATCGCTCCAGAATGGTTTCCATGACCGCAAGGGACAGCGCGTTCCGGTTCCCCGGGCGGTTCAGGGTAAGCCAGGCGATGCCCGCTTCCTTGTTCAACTGAATCGCGTCCTCCATGATTCCCCTTCCTTGGATTTCATCATAAAAAAAGGCGGTGGAAGGGAACCCTTCCACCGCCCGATGAATGCGGATAAAGACCGCGGCGGAATTACATCTCCAGCGTCGGTTCGTGCCCTTCGTCTTCGGGTGCGGTTTCCGCGCCATGATCAGATTCCGGCGCGGGCACTTCCAGCTTTTCGGCGGCCTCTTCGGCAGGCGGCGCTTCCGGCGCCGCGGATTTCATGTCCTCCATCAGCTCGATCTGTCGCTCCACGAAGGTGGTCTGCTGTGGAGACAACTTGAGCAGGGCGGCCTCTTCCAGCAATTCGATGGCCTCCGACAGTCCGGCGCGGGCGCCTCGGCTGGCGGCCGCGTTGGCCCGGTACAGGTAGGTCATCAACTGGATGTCGGTCCGTCGCTGATTCAGCGCCAGTTTCTGGTCGTCCGTCACAGCGAATTTTCCGGTGCGGTCCAGGATGGCGTCCAACTGTTCGAAATCGACCCGTGTGGGTTCTTCCAGCTCATTTTCGACCCGGGACATGTAATGGTTGAAGGCCAGGGTGAGGGCCGCTTCCCGGGAATAGACCGGCCGCAGGGGCTCCGGCGGCGCGACGCCGTCCAGGTCGGCCAGCCGTTTTTGCCCGAGGGGAGAAAATCGGCCTTTCCAAATCTGAACCCCGTCGTCGGTGGGTTTGACGTAGTATTTGGACGAATTGGAATAGCTCGCGGCGCCAATGAGGATGAAGAGCAGGATAATTCCGGCGGCAAGAAACGTGATGTTTCGGTCCATGGGATCCCTCTCCTTGGTTTCGGACAGCTTGATAACCGTTTCATCGGGCGCTTCCGACGGTTCGGAAGCGGGCTTTTCGGATTCGGGCGGCGTTTTTTCCGGCTCGGGCTTTTGCCGGGCGGCCTCCTCTTCGGAC
>JBKHDD010000118.1:0-15403 GCA_046541515.1 Desulfococcaceae bacterium | reverse complement strand
CCCGTGCCAAAGGCGTTCCTTCCCGGGTCTCCCGCCATTTCGCGGGGGACCTGCTCCAGGCAGTGGTCGATATAGTCCCGCTTCAACGGAATGAAAATCGCCGTTTCGTTTTCAAAGTCCACGGCGTCGGCTTCCATGAGGAGGTCCATCAACGTTTGATTCTCGGCGAGGTTGAGGCCGATTTCCGTCAGCACCCGCTTGGCGTTTTCGTCAATCCGCTCGTAAATCGCCTTCTCCGCGATGAGGTCGTCCATGTCCTCCATCCGAAATCGGACCCTTTCCAGGACCGATTCGTCGGTGGAATTCCAAAAAATATCCTCATAGACGGCCTTCGCCTTCTCGAATTGCGCATCCTTTTCCAGGACCAATCCTTTGCTGAACGCCTCGTTTGTCTGCCTGCTCATCGCGGATCTCGCTTTTCAAAATGAAATTGAATGAGAGAAATTCCCGTGTGATCTCGTCTTCGCATCGAAGAAAAAACCCCGTGTTTCAATGTTCAGCTTCGTTCTACCATGGAGGTCTTTCGGATCGGCGTGGCGGCAGCAGCACAAAGTTGCCAACATGCCGCTTTTTCAAAAACTCCCGCTGCGCCGCCGCAATGTCTTTCAACTCGAAGGTATCCGCCACCAGCGGTCGAATTTCGCCCCTTTCAATATACCCAATCAGGTTCGGAAAAACCGGCTCGTCCCAGGCCGTGCAACCGATCAGCGTCAAATCCTTGAGATAGAAATCCCGCATATCCATGGCGACCATCGGCCCGGCGATGGCGCCGGAGGAAGCGTAGCGCCCGCCTCGCGCCATGAATTTCAGCAACGCTCCGAACGACTTCCCCGCCACGTTGTCGATCACAACATCCACGGAAGAGCTCTCAATCTCGCCGGATAGGTCGGCGTCGCGGGCGACGACCCAGTCGGCGCCCAGACTCCGAACCGCCTCCAGCTTGGCCGGACCGGCGATGGCCGTGACAACGGCGCCCCTTCGCTTCGCCAATTGCACCACCGCCGAACCCACGCCACCGGAAGCGCCGGTCACCAGCACGCGATCGCCGGCGCGGACCCGTGCCCGGTGAACCATGTTTTCCGCCGTCCCATAGGTGCATGGAATGGTGGCCAGTTCGGCGTCGCTCCAATCGCAATCGACTTCAAACACCTCGCTGGCCGGAACTTTGACGAATTGGGCGAAAGCGCCGTCAAAATCGGAGGCCATCCAGATGTTTTCCAACGAATCAAATCCCTGGAGCCGCATACAAGCCCTCACGAGGACCCGTTTTTCAATCTCCGGCCGATGAACCCCATCGCCCCTCGCGACCACCTCGCCGCAGCAATCGGTTCCCTGGATTAAGGGAAAAGGCGTCGATTCGTTCCAGCCCCCATCTTCAATGCCGGACTGCTGATCGCTTTCGGACCATTCCTCCGTGCCCCCTTCAACCGCCGACGAATACCATCCGAGCCGCGTGTTGATTTCGGTATTGTTGACGCCCGCCGCAAGCACCTTCAACAGAACTTCGCCGGGCCCGGCCTCCGGAATTGGGACATCCGAGTAGTGTAGTTGATCGTAGCCGCCGTTTCCCACGGTCACGATGGCTTTCATCAGCGGCGTTCCCGGATCGGCCTGAAACCGTTCCGAATTGCTTTTCAGTAAGTAGCGTAAGTCATGCATATTCCGTCCTCGTAATCCATTATTGCCTTCTCAGGGGCGCCGGCGGTGGCCTCAAAAAAATCGATCATTGGACAAATCCCGAATAATTTTCTTTGCCAAAATTTCGTTGACTTCTCGGTGACGCGGAACCGGTTGGGACATTCCCGTATTGGGATTGTGGTAAATGTCATGCTTACCCCGTGCCGCAATATCTCGCACCCCTCCTCTTCCAGCCGTTTAATCAAATCTTTTCGCTTCATCCGATTTCAATTTCTTCCACCCGCCGAATCCCCGGAAGATCCCCTTTTTCGAATTCCCGATACAAGTCCTTCAGGTGTTCGACCAAATCTTCAAAATCTTCTCCCTGGGTCCAATGGTCTGGATAGTCGTTTAAAAAACCGAGGTATGTCCCGTCTTTTTCAATCCAATAAGTGATTTTTGACCTCATTCCCATTCTCCTAAAAAAACGCTACGCCGTAGAATTGAAAGTGGAACGAATCCAACTTATTCAAGAAATCGCGTCTTTGGGTTGTCCTATTTCCTTGGATCGGCCTACTCGTAAATGCAGGCATCCAAAATGGAAAGAACCTCCGACAGCAATTCATCCCCGCCGGATTCGATCCGCTTCGCCCTTCGGGAGCGAAAATCCACCGATTTCACCTGCTCCACCATGATGAAACCCGTTAATTTGCGGCCATCCGGGATGCGCACATGGAAAGGGAATCCGCGATCCGTGTTGGTCACCGGGCACACGATCGCCAACCCCGTGCCGCGATTGAATAAATCTTTGCTGACAACGAAAGCGGGCCGACGCCCCTTTTGCTCATGCCCCGATTGAGGGTCAAGCGTGATCCCAATGAAATCCCCTTGGCGAGGAATGTAAGCGCCCACCTACCAAATCTCTTTTCCCGTCGGCTCTCCCCAATCCAACTCCTCGGTTGCGTAGTTTTCCGGTATGCGGGAGACAAGATCCTTCAGGTTATGCTGGCCCCTTGTCCGTTTTGCCGGCGAGATAATAATCTTGCCCTCCTTTACCGAAATATCGACCTCATCTCCCACCTCCATGCGAAGATCTTGCAACAGGCTTTTGGCAATGCGAAGCCCTTGGCTATTTCCCCATTTTTGAATTTTACCAAGCATGTTCCATTCCTTTCCATGTTTATCCAATGTATATCCAATATTCCAAACCCCTTCAAGTCATTTCAGGCAATACCGAATGAAAGGGCCAAGAATGTTTCCATTCGGCATCGGTTTGGCCCATTTTTGGCTCCCTGGAAAGAACTACCCCGAAACCGTCTTGGCAAACACGAAAAAGTAGAGCGCCAACAACACAATCCCCCGCCCCACCAGCGAAAAACCCGCCGTAATTCCGCAAATGGTCGCGCCCAGCTTGAACCCGAAATAGGCCGCGTACCGGGGAAGGGTCCCCCGCAGGCGAATCACCGGAATCATGATGAATCCCCCCGCCAACAGCGCCACGGCGGCCTGGAGGTCGGTCACCAGCCCTTCGGCCATGAGGTTGGCCATGGTGGCGATTCCCGCCGTGGGGCTCAGAACGTAAACCCCGATTGGCGTCACCACCGCCGGCGGCAGGCCGATGGCCTGGGCCGCCGGGCCGATCAGCCGATTGAGCCCTTCCATCGCACCCGTTGCGACCAGAATCTGGACCACCAGCGTGATGGTCCCGAGGAGGGTCAACATCCGCTTGAACAGCTTCTTCCGGGCATGAAAGGCGTCCACCACGATCTGGCGGAAGGTCCGGGGTACGCAGTCGGGATCGTCGGGAAGACATTCGTACTGACGAAACGGGTCCCGGTCCGGCTTGGGCGGCTGGTGGCGCATTCGTCCGTAAACAATCACGAACAGCAACTTCAAAAAAGCCGCGACCCAGAACGCCGCGACATAGAGCAACCCGGCCGTCCAACCCAAAATCGGCATGACCACGGGCAAATAAAAGGTGAAGGTTTCCTTCACGTTGAACGGCACCGTGTTCAGCACCGCCCCCAGCACCAATTCCCGGTCGTCCACCTGCCCCTCCTTGTGAAACCGCGCAAGGGTCGTGTGCGCGGCCACCAGGGAACCGATCCCGGTGAGAAAGGTCAGCGTGTTTTCAGGCGGCAACTTGGCCAGCTTGGCCAGCGGTTTGCCGAGCGGTTCCAGTTTTCGCATGAAGCCCATCTGCAACAGAATCTCGGCCCCGAACAGGCTGAGAAACATGATGGGAACCATGCGAAAGAGCAGACGAACGGTGTGTTCCAGGGCGGTCAGAAGAATTTCCATGGGGTCTCGGTTTCGGAAGAAATGTTGGAAATCTGAATGAAATGTCGAAATTGGGGGATCAGAGGGCGCTTGAAAAATTCAACTTTGGTTCAACTTGCGGAAGACGATCAATTTCAACCGAAGGAATACCCGCGTATTTCGAGGATTGAAATGGGCGTCCGGCCCGGAAATTGGAAAAAAAAGGGGGTTTTTCAAACACCCGCTCAAAAGGAGGGCGGCGATGGCGGGGCGGTTCCGTAAACCCGTTCATAACGACCCGGCTCAAACGGGGCTCGGCGGAGGCGGCACCCCGAAACCTGGCACAATCGGCAAGTGACGAAGCCGGTCTCGTCCGGAAAGACAATGCCCGATCCGGATTTCAGCGGAAACATCAGCAGATTTTCCGCCAGAGCGACGCCGATCCGATCTCCGCCATCTCCCAGCAGCGAAAAGAGAATCCGTTGCTCCTCCAAGGCCCAGTCCACCAGGGACCCGGGATTGATCCGGGCGATGGATTCGATCCCGAACCGTTCCCGGATTTCCCGCTCCACGCCGGAAAGGGCCGCGGCCAACGCGGCTTCGGCCATCCGGTCCGCATACAATTTTTCCGGTTCCGGCAACGAATCCACCCAATCCGCCATTTCCGTTCCGGCGGTGGCGAGGTACGGAAACACCCGTTCCAGTCCCGAAAAATGGAAAGCCATGGCCCGGCTGGTGAAAGTGTGGTCCCCCAGACGAACGGTATTCTCACCGACCTTGGAAACCGGCTGGGGATGAATCCAAAATTTGGGCCGTCCAACCGCTTTCGCCTCCGCGGCGAGCCGCTCCGGGGAATCGCCGGAAAGGGATTTTTCTTCCGCTTCCAGATTTTTCCGGATGGAGGAAACGTCGATTTCAAATGGGATATCGATTTTCAGGATGGGTTTCATGGATTATGCCCGAAGGTCAAATTTGAGGGAAATTTGATGGAATGCGACTCGCCTTCCCGGACGGGTCAATATCAAACGCCATCTCGCGCACTGCCCAAATTATTTGGATCATTCGGGCAAATTGGTTTTTTCATAAACCTCCGCGAGCTTCAGTTGGCATCCCACGGAATCAATTTCTATGGTGTCGGAGGATTTCCGCCGCTCGGATAAAATCCATTGGTTCCCTTCCCGTCGGACGAAATGTTCAACGTGGACTTTGTTTTGGTGAACCAGCAGATAATCGCGCAACGATTGGAGAGAACGGAAATGTTCAAATTTCAAGCCCCGATCATAGGCTTCCGTGGATGGCGACAGCACTTCAACAATCACCTGAGGGTTTAGCAAAGTATCAAAATGTTCATCCTCCATTTCCGGGGATTCGCAAGCCACAACAATGTCGGGATAGGTGTACAATTCTCCGAATTCCACCTTCACCCGCATATCGTTCATGTATACTTCGCATGGTTCCCGTCTTCGTAGTTGCCGATGGAAGGAAGCGAAAATATTACCGGCGATCAGGTTATGCGCCCGACTTCCGCCGGTCATGTCGAACACCTCCCCATTCAGGAAATCCCGTTTCCCCGGAGTTTCCCGCTCCATCCGCAAATATTCTTCCGCCGTCATTCGCTTTTCGGACTGAAGGGCCATGGCCGCTCCTTCCAAGGATGGTTCAACGCCTCGGATGGTTCTCCCGCTTTTTCATCGTACCAACGTAACACACCAACGCCCGGACCCCAACCCGGCGCCCTCAAAAAATCCCCCGATCCGACCGCCCCACGGAAAAAGGCCGCCTGCCAAAGCAGACGGCCTTTCCGTTATATCGGGACGGCGGCGGGACGGCCGAAACCGGCGAGGGCCAATTCTCCGATTAAGCCATCCCGCCGCCGAATCCCGCAGGGATCGCGGAAGGGGTCGAGATTCCGGCGGGCTGCCGGGTTTCACCGCAGGCCCGCCGTTGGTTCTATCCTCCTCCGTCCTTCAGGACCGCGAGGAGACTATTTCCCGGCCCGTCCGTCGTCGCAGGCGTCGCCGGCGCCTTCGACGCCCGGGCGCGCGTGCTCGGGGCTGCCGTCCAGGGTGCAGGCTTCCGTATCCGTCGCGCCGGCGGAGGGAACCTCCGGTTCGGGCGGGACGATCGGCTCCAGGGCGGCCAGCTGTTTCAGCTTCTCGTAGCGGATGTTGTATTCCCGCTCAATCTCCGCCCGAAGCCGCCTGGACTCTTCCGGAAAGGTCTTTTCCAGCGCCGCGTAGCGCACCTCGCCGGAGAGGTAGTCCTGCAAGGTGCCGTCCGGAGCCTTGGATTCCAGCACGAACGGATTCTTGCCTTCCTTCTTCAGTTCCGGATTGTACCGGTACAGCGGCCAGTAGCCGGACTGCACGGCCAGCTTCATCTCTTCCTGGGTCTTGCCCATGCCCTTCTTGATGCCGTGGCTGATGCACGGGGCGTAGGCCATGATCAGGGAGGGGCCGTCGTAGGCTTCGGCTTCGTTAAACGCCTTCAAGGTTTGGTTCTTGTTGGCGCCCATGCTCACGTTGGCCACGTAGACGTAGCCGTAGCTCATGGCCATGGCGCCCAGATCCTTCTTGCCGGTCTTCTTTCCGGAGGCGGCGAACTTGGCGATGGACCCGGTCGGGGTCGCCTTGGAGGACTGGCCGCCGGTATTGGAGTAGACCTCCGTGTCGTAGACCATGATATTGATGTCTTCGCCGGTGGCCAGCACGTGGTCCAGACCGCCGAAGGCGATGTCGTAGGCCGCGCCGTCGCCCAGGAAGACCCAATAGGACTTCTTGGTGAACAACTTGCTCAGGGCCAAGATGTCGCAGATCAGGCCGTCGTCGCAATAGCTGGGCAGCATCTCCTTGAGCTGGTCGCCGTACTTCCGGGACAGCGCCGGATCGCGCATGTTGTCCAGCCAGCCCCGCATGGCTTCCTTGACGTCGGCCGGGAGGTCCGCATCCAGGGCCTCCTTCACCAGGTCGGCCAGCTTGCGCCGCTGCTGGAGCTGGCCCAAGAACATGCCGTAGGTGAACTCCGGCGAATCCTCGAACAGGGAGTTGCCCCAGGTCGGGCCGAAGCCGTCCTTGTCCTGGCAGTAGGGAATGGCCGGCGCGCTGCCGCCCCAGATGGAGGTGCATCCGGTGGAGTTTCCGATGACCATCCGCTCGCCGTAAAGCTGGGTGAGCAGCTTGGCGTAGGGCGTTTCGCCGCAGCCGGAACAGGCGCCGGAGAACTCCAACAGCGGTTGAACGAACTGGCTGCCCTTGAGGGAGTTGCGCTTGGTCAAGTCGTCCCGAATGGGCAGAGTCTCGCAGTAGGCCAGATTCGTCACTTCCCGGTCGAGCTGGGTTTCGATGGGCTTCATCACCAGGGCCTTCTTCTTTGCCGGGCAGATGTCCGCGCAGTTGCCGCAGCCCATGCAGTCCTGGCTGTACACCTGGATGCGGAATTTGTAGCCCTTCAGCTCCTTTCCGGTGGCATCAAGGGCTTCCAGGCCCTCCGGGGCGTCCTTCAGCTCCTCGTCCGTCAACAAGAAGGGGCGAATGGCGGCGTGGGGGCAAACCATGGCGCACTGGTTGCACTGGATGCAGTTGTCCATGATCCACTCGGGCACGTTGATGGCCACGCCCCGCTTTTCGTATTTGGTGGTGGATACGGGAAAAATGCCGTCGGGCCGGAAGGCGCTGACCGGCAGCTTGTCGCCGAGCTGGGACACCATGGGCCGCAACACCTCGGTGACGAAGGCCGGCTCGTCCCTGGGGGCCTGGGGCTGATCGGTGGCCTCGGCCCAGGATTCCGGATATTTCACCTCCTGAATCTTGGCCAGGGTCTTGTCCACCGCCTCGATGTTCATGTTGACGATCTTGTCGCCCTTCTTCCCGAACATCTGCCGGATCTGATCCTTGAGATAGCCGATGGCTTCCTCCACCGGAATCACGTTGGCCAGTTTGAAGAAGGCGGTCTGCATGATCATGTTGATCCGGCCGCCAAGACCCACCTCTTTCGCGATGGAAACGGCGTCGATGTTGTAGAACTTGAGCTTTTTGCGGGCGATGGCGCGCCGCATGGACGCCGGCAGCTTCGTCTCCATGTCCGCGTCGGACCAGTTGGAGTTCATCAGGAAGGTGCCGCCTTCCTTGATGCCGGCCAGCAGATCGTAGGTGTCCACGTAGCTGGACTTGTGGCAGGCGATGTAGTCGGCGCTGTCGATCAGGTAGGTGGACTTGATCGGGTTTTTGCCGAACCGCAGGTGGCTCATGGTCACGCCGCCGGACTTTTTGGAGTCGTAGGCGAAGTAGGCCTGGGCGTACATGTCGGTGTGGTCGCCGATGATTTTGATGGCGCTCTTGTTGGCGCCCACGGTGCCGTCCGCGCCGAGGCCCCAGAACTTGCACTGCACGGTGCCCTCGGGCGCCACGTCCAGCCCTTCCTCGTAGTCCAGGGAGGTGCGGGAGACGTCGTCGTCGATGCCCACGGTGAAATGGTTTTTGGGACCGGCCACCTTGAGGTTGTCGAAGACCGCCTTGGCCATGCCCGGATTGAACTCCTTGGAGCCCAGTCCGTACCGGCCGTTGACGATGGTGGGCATCAGGCCGCCCTTTTCCAGATAGGCGGTGCACAGGTCCTTGTACAGCGGATCGCCGCCCGCGCCCGGCTCCACCGTTCGATCCAGCACGGCGATGCGGTCCGCGGTTCCCGGCAATACGTTGAACAGATACTCCGGCGCGAAGGGGCGATAGAGCCGCACCTTGATCAGGCCCACCCGCTCGCCGTTGTCGTTGAGGTAGTGGACCACCTCTTCCAGCGTTTCGCAGGAAGAGCCCATGGAAACCACCACCCGCTCGGCCTCGGGATCGCCCACGTAGTCGAAGGGCTTGTAGCTTCGGCCGGTCAGGGCGCCGACCTTTTTCATGTATTCGGCCACGATGGCCGGAGCGCGGTCGTAATACGGTTTGCGGGCTTCCACGCCCTGAAAATAGACGTCCGGGTTTTGGGCGGTGCCCCGAAGCTCGGGCCGTTCCGGGTCGGCGCCCCGCTCGCGGAAGCAGGCAAGCGCCTCCCAGTTGACCAGCTTGGCCATGTCTTCGTACTCGATGATTTCGATTTTTTGAATTTCGTGGCTGGTCCGGAAGCCGTCGAAGAAATGAACGAAGGGAAGGCTGGATTCAATGGCGGCCAGATGGGCGACCAGCCCCAGGTCCATGACTTCCTGCACCGAGGCCGAGGCCAGCATGGCGACGCCGGTCTGGCGGACCGCCATCACGTCCTGGTGATCCCCGAAGATGGAAAGGGCATGGGAGGCCAGGGCCCGGGCGGAAACATGCAGCACGCCCGGCAGCAACTCGCCCGCCATTTTGTACATATTGGGGATCATGAGAAGCAGACCCTGGGAGGCGGTATAGGTCGAGGTCAGGGCGCCGACGGCCAAGGCGCCGTGGACCGAGGCGGAAGCGCCGGCCTCGGACTGAAGCTGTCGGACGAGCAATTCCTGTCCGAACACGTTCTTTCGACCGGCCGCGGCCCATTCGTCCGCAATTTCGGCCATGGGGGAAGAAGGCGTGATGGGGTAGATGTTGGCCACGTCGCTGAGGGCGTAGCCCACATGGGCGGCGGCGGTGTTGCCGTCAAGGGTCTTCATCTTTGCCATTGGGTCTCCATCTCCTTCGTTGGGGAAAATATTTGGATTATAAGAAAACGGGACAAAACCCGGTCGTTCCACGGAAAACGATCGTCATTATGCCAGAAAGGCCGCAATAATACAAAAGAAAATCGCGAATCGCCTTCCGCTTCCGGAAACGTTACAGCAGGCCCTTGAAAAAATCGTTGCCCTTGTCGTCCACCAGGATGAAGGCCGGGAAGTCCTTCACCGTGATGCGGTAAATGGCCTCCATGCCCAGCTCCGGATATTCCAACAACTCCACGTCGGCGATGCACTCCTTGCCCAGCCGGGCGGCCGGCCCGCCGATGGAACCCAGATAGAATCCGCCGTATTTCCGGCAGGACTCGGTGACGATCTTGGACCGGTTCCCCTTGGCCAGCATGACCATGGAGCCGCCCCGTTCCTGGAAGATGGGCACGTAGGGGTCCATCCGGGCGGCGGTGGTGGGGCCGAAGGCGCCCGAAGCGCGGCCCGGCGGGGTCTTGGCCGGCCCGGCGTAGTAGACGATGTGATTTTTGAAATATTCGGGAAGCTCCTCGCCGGCGTCCAGCCGCTCCTTCAGCTTGGCGTGGGCGATGTCCCGGCCCACGATGATCTGGCCGGAGAGCAGCAGCGGCGTGGCCACCGGGTATTTGGACAGCTCCGCCCGAATATCGTCCATGGGGCGGTTCAGGTCGATGCGCACCGCGTTGGCCGCCTCGCCGGCCGGCTCGGGCAGATATTGGGCCGGCTCGGTTTCCAGCTTTTCCAGAAACAGGCCGTCCCGGGTGATCTTGGCCTTGATGTTCCGGTCGGCGCTGCACGACACGCCCATGCCGATGGGGCAGGAGGCGCCGTGGCGGGGCAGCCGAACCACCCGGACGTCCAGGCAGAAATGCTTGCCCCCGAACTGGGCGCCCAGCCCCAGCTCCCGGGACATTTCCAGCACCTTGGTTTCCAGCTCCACGTCCCGAAAGGCCCGGCCGCCTTCGTTTCCGGTGGTGGGCAGGTGGTCGTAGTATTTGGCGGAGGCGAGCTTGACGGTTTTGAGGTTGGTTTCCGCGGAGGTGCCGCCGACGACGAAAGCCAGATGGTAGGGCGGGCAGGCGGCGGTGCCCAGGGAGCGCATTTTTTCCCGCATGAAGTTGAGCAGGGTGTCCGGATTCAGGACCGCCTTGGTTTCCTGGTAGAGATAGGTTTTGTTGGCGGAGCCGCCGCCCTTGGCGATGAAGAGGAATTTGTAGGCGTCGCCGCCGGTCGCCATCAGGTCGATTTGGGCGGGCAAGTTGCAGCCGGTGTTTTTTTCCTCGAACATGGAAAGCGGCGCGTTTTGGGAATAGCGGAGATTCCGGCCGGTGTAGGCGTTGAAGACGCCTTTGGAGAGGGCTTCCTCCTCGTTGAAGTCGCACCAGACGGCCTGCCCTTTTTTGCCCAGGATGATGGCGGTGCCGGTGTCCTGGCACATGGGGAACTCCATCTCGGCGGAGATGATCGCGTTCCGCAACATTTCCCGGGCCACGAACCGGTCGTTTTCGGAGGCCTCCGGATCGTCGAAGATGGCGGAAAGCCGCGCCAGATGGGACGGCCTCAGCAGGTGGGAAACGTCGGTGAAAGCCTGCTCCGCCAGCCGGGTAAGCGCTTGCGGTTCCACGACCAGCATGTCCCGGCCTCGGAAGGAATCCACGCTTACGCCTTCCGTGGCAAGCAGCCGGTATTCGGTGTCGTCCGTTTCCAGGGGAAACATCTCCTGATACTGAAACTCGACCATCGGTTCGTCCCCTCCTCCCGTATCCCGCGCCGCGGGGTTGGCGATAAAGCGCCGCCGGCCCGGGTTTTGGGCCGGCGGCGCTCCCATCCTAAACGCAATGCCGTTCACTTTGGGATTTCCAAAAGACGAATGGGCCGGATTGTCCGAGGGCGAATGCAATTCGCCCCTACAAATTTTCGCCAAAATGAACGGTATTGATCCTAAGCGGGCAAAAAACGGGGCCAAGCCCCGTGATTCCCCTATTCCGGCCGGCGAATGGTGACTTTTTGCATCACCACCGGCTCGGCGGGCTTGTCTTGGCGATCGGTTTTCACCAGGCCGATCTTTTCGACCACGTCCAGCCCTTTGGTCACCTTGCCGAAGACGGTATGGCGATCGTTGAGGTGGGGCGTGGGCCCAAGCGTGACGAAGAACTGGCTGCCGTTGGTGCCGGGACCGGCGTTGGCCATGGAAAGAATCCCCGCGGAATCGTGGCGAAGGTTGGGATCGAATTCGTCCTTGAATTTGTATCCCGGCCCGCCGGTGCCGGTGCCGTAGGGACAGCCGCCCTGAATCATGAAGCCGGCGATGATCCGGTGAAAGCCGAGGCCGTCGTAGAAATTCTTGTTGCGCGGCGTCTCCTGCCGGCCCTCGGCCAGGTTCACGAAATTCCAGACGGTCTCCGGGCATTCCTTGGCGTACAGCTCCGCCTCGAAGGCGCCCATATTGGTCTCGAAAACCGCGGTCAGGCGGTCCACATCTTCCTTGTAATCCGTTTTCGCCGCCATTCGGTTGCGCTCCTTCCGGTCCGAAGCTTTGCTCCGGACGGTGACTCGGGTTCGCCTTCCCCGAAAAAGATCGGCGGGGAAAGCATAAAGGAGTGGAAATAAGCAATTTATGTTCCACCGGATTCCGGGTGGGCGGAATTGCAGCCGGTTCGCCCCGACGGCTTTCCGCGGGGGCGCCGGACGAGCGTCCCAAACAAAACCCGGAAACGAGCATAATAAAAAGGTGCGGAAAAAAAATCAAGGGTGGAAAAGGTGGGGAGATTCCTCCCGAATCTCGCGGGCCAAAAGATTAAGCCCAAACGGAAAGGCGGGGGAAAACGGCAAACCTGGCGGCGGAGGACCGGCCAACCGGCCATGGGATCACCGGCGATTTCCCGCCGTTTTCGGGCCAAAAACCGCCAAGTCGATTGGGGGCTCGGACGGGTTTCCCGCTCTTCGCTGCTTTGGAAGCGGACCTTGGGATTTTTCATGATCCAAGCGAGGAATACAATTTATCGAATGCTTGACGAAATATTTTTCATAATTCATAAAAGGACTCCGGAACGTCGCGCCACCCTTTTCCGGCGGTCGGCATCGAGGATATAAAATCGAAGGCTTGATGAAAGGGAGCGGAAGATCATGAGTTTGCCGAATCTGTTCGAGGTTTGCGCGCCGCGCGAAGATGTGCGACTTGGCCGGTTGACCGAGTCCGAATTTGCCGCCGACCTGGCCCAGGTGCTGCGGGGCACGGCGCCGGAGGAATATCGGGACCCGATCCGTTTTTTCGCCACCACCCACCCCACCCGAGGACTCAAAAATCTGCTGTGGAACGTCTGTTCGCGGCTCGCCGGGAGCGGCGGACAGGTTTCGTCCATTTTTCGGCTGGATACCAATTACGGCGGCGGGAAAACCCATGCTCTCGTTGCGCTGGCCCACGCGGCGGCCGGCATGGCCGGCGTGCCCAACGTGGCCGAATTTCTCGATCCCGGATTGTTGCCGACCGCCGAAGTCAACGTGGCCGCGTTCGACGGAGAAATTGCCGATCCGGTGAACGGGCGGGATTTGGGCGACGGGCGGAAAGCCCATACGCCCTGGGGAGAAATCGCCTACGCGCTGGCCGGAGGTTCCGGGTATGAGCGGGTCCGGAAAAGCGATGAAAATGGCTGACCCGGAAGGATCTTCGGTATGCGGTTTTATCGCCCGGAACGGACATCAGCTTCATCGACGACGCCAGGCAAAAATTCGCCGCCGAATCGGCCTATCTGGACGACCAGGAAACCACCCGGCTCCGGTTTTCCACCGAGGCCAACCTGATCCATCTGGTGCGGCGAATGATGGCCCAGATCGACCCCAACGCCGTCCGGGAAGAACTCAACAGCCGGATTCGGGAAATTTTTCGGGGCAATGCGTTTCAACTGGTCCCGTTTCCGGACATTCCCAACGCCATTCCCGATGACGCCGGCGACGGAAAACCCGCGAAGCTCCGGGAAAGACGGCGGCCATGGGACGGAAGCGAGGCGCGGGCGAACACGGGGCGAAAAACGATTGAAGCCGGGGAGACCATGAAACGTCATTTCAACATCGCCGGGCCATGCCATCCCGAAGAGCATTACATGCTGCCGGCCGACCTCCGGTGTCGAGGCTTGATGGATCTGATTCGGCAAAAGCAGTATTTTGTGATCCATGCCGCGCGTCAGTCGGGGAAAACCACACTGCTGCTCGACTTGGTGAAGCGCCTGAACGACGCCGGAAATTTCTACGCGCTGTATTGCTCGCTGGAATCGGTGCAGCGAATCGCGGAGCCGGACCAAGGAATCCCCGCCATCATCGATACGCTCCGGACGGCCGTCCGATATCACCCGTCCATTCCCAAAGTGGCGGAAACGCGGGGCAATGAATCCGTCGTGGTGGCGCTGAAGACCTACCTGACCGACCTTTCCATGGAACTGGAAAAGCCGCTGGTCATTTTGTTCGACGAGGTCGATTGCCTCTCCAACGGAACGCTGATTTCCTTCCTCCGCCAAATTCGCGACGGCTACGTGAACCGGTCCACCATTCCCTTCGTCCATTCGGTGGGGTTGATTGGAATGCGGAACATTCGCGACTACAAGGGGCGGATTCGGGAAGATCGGGAAACTCTTGGCAGCGCAAGTCCATTCAATATCGTTACGGAATCGTT
The DNA here is from genome assembly GCA_046541515.1 of Desulfococcaceae bacterium. Lineage (GTDB taxonomy): Bacteria > Desulfobacterota > Desulfobacteria > Desulfobacterales > Desulfococcaceae > CAYFVR01. Next base: position 1,208 of record JBKHDD010000118.1, on the reverse strand, counting down.
GACGTTGCGGAACTTTTCCTCGGGGGAAGTGGGGGAGCTTCTGGCCCAGCGCACGGAGGAAACCGGACAAGCGTTCCCGCCGGATTTCGTCTCCCGCCTGTTTCACTGGACCCGGGGGCAGCCGTGGCTGGTGAACGCCATCGCCCGGGAGGTGGTGGTCAAAATGCTGGAAAACGACGTCTCGCGGACGCCCACGCCAGAGCAGGCCGACCAGGCCGCGAAGACGATTGTGGAACGGCGGGACACCCACATCGACAGCCTTCTGGAGCGGTTGAAGGAAGAGCGGGTGCAGAAGATCGTTGAGCCGCTGATCCTCGGGGCGCCGCGGCGGTTCGATCTGCTCGATGATGATTACCGATATGTTTTGGATCTCGGGCTGCTGGAAGAGCGGGGTGGACGGCTGGTGGCGTCCAACCCGATGTATGAAGAGGTGATTTTCCGAGGGCTGACCGCCCACATCCAGGCGCGGTTGAGGGATTTGTCCGGCTCGGAACATCCGGAATATGCGGAAGAGGATCGCCTGGACATGGGGCGAATTCTTACCGATTTTCAGCAATTCTGGCGAGAGCACTCCGAAATTTGGCGGGAGCGGTTTCAGTACAAAGAGGCCGCGCCCCATCTGGTGGCCATGGCCTTTTTCCAAAACATCGTGGAACCGGGGGGAACCATCACGCGGGAGATGGCCTCGGGGCGGGGCGGACTGGATGTTTGCGTTTCCTATGGCGGAATCCGCTATCCCGTGGAAATTAAAATCCGGAGAGACGCCAAGACTCGCGCGGAAGGCGTGGGCCAATTGGCGGGATACATGGAAACGCTGGATTGCGCGGAGGGGTGGCTGCTGATCTTCGATCCGCGCAAGAGGCCGTCCTGGAAGAAGAAGCTGTTTTGGGAGACGGAATCGGCGGGCGGGAAAACGATTCATGTGGTGGGGTTTTGAAAGGCACCCGTCCCCATTGGGCATTGAAAACGCCTGAAAGGACCAACGATGACCGAAAATGTGAACGGCGGCGCGGCGGAAAATTGGCTTTCGCTGGTGCTCCCGGCCTTGTTCGCGGAGGATTCGATTTCCGGCGGGATGGGGGTGTACGGGGAGAAGAATTTGTTCCGGCGGATCATCCGCAATCCCATGCCGGGGGGCCGGCTTCCCAAGGAGCGGGAATGCGCGGAAATGCTGTGCGGCTGTTTGATGAATTTGCCGTTTTTTCAAG
>JBKHDD010000117.1:0-15446 GCA_046541515.1 Desulfococcaceae bacterium | reverse complement strand
GAACTGCCGACACGGGGATTTTCAGTCCCCTGCTCTACCGACTGAGCTACCTCGGCGAAAAACGAAGCCTTGTTTAGCCAAATCCGGACGGAGTGTCAAGCGGTTTGTGAAAACGGGTCGAAAAAATTTCCCCGCCCCGCGGCCGCCCACCCCATATCCCCGAACCGGCCTTGCAACAACGCGCAGGCGGCCACCGCGGCGGTTTCCGCCCGCAGAATCCTCGGCCCCAATCCGGCCGGCGTGAACCCCGCTTCTCTTGCCGCTTCGGCCTCGGCTTCGCTGAAGCCGCCTTCCGGCCCGAGAACGGCGAACACCGACGCCGGGCGATTCACCCTTCCCGGCCGACCCCATCCATCGGAAGGCCGCGCCGCGCCGGCGGCGTTCTCCCAGTAAAACAGCCGAACCTCCGATTCCGCGCCGGCCGCCAGCATATCCGCAAAGGACGCCGGTTCCGCCACCTCCGGCTCCCGGCTCCTTCGGCATTGCTTCAGGGATTCCCGGGCGATGCGCCGCCACCGGTCCAACTTTCCGGCCAGCCGTTTGGGATCGGGGCGGGAGACCGATCGTTCCGCGAAGAAGGGCAGAATCCGGGTGACGCCCAGTTCGGTGGTCTGGCGGATGAGGTCGTCCATTTTTCCACCCTTGAGCAGGGCCTGGGCCAGGGTCAGCCGAAGGGGCGATTCCGCGGAGACCGCCGCCCGCTCCAGCAGGCGCACCCGCACCATGTCCGGCCCGGCAATTTCGGAGACCTCGCCGTCGAACTCCCCGCCCCGGCCGTCGAACAGCCGGACGGCCGCGCCCACCTCCAGGCGAAGCACCCGGGTCAGGTGGATTGCGTCGCCGGCGGCCAGGGAGACGATCGTACCCCTTTCCGGCCGCTCGGCGACGATGGGAAACCGCCGCACAGGTTCCGCCACGGCGATTCAGCCGCCGGCCCCGGCCGCCGCCTCGGCCGCGGCCCGGTCGGGCCGGATCACCACTTCGGCCGCCGCGTCATTTTTCAGGAAAATCGCCGCCAGCCGGGACACCTCCTCGGCCGTGATGGACCGGTAATCGGCTTCGATGGTCCGGGCCCATTCCAACTGTTCCGGATATTCCGCGGAGCCGGTCAGCACGGTGTTGAGCCAGTAGTCGTTCTTTCGGCGCATGTCGCGGATGCCGTTGATGGTCGGCTTCAAGGCGCGCTCCAGCTCTTCCTGCGTCACGCCGTTTTCGTTCAAGTCGGCGATGATCTTCCGGATGGCCCCGGTCACAGTGTCGGCGTCCTCCGGGTCGATGCTCACCACCGCCTGCATCAGCCCGTAGCCGTCGTAGGTGCGGCTGGGGTCGTTGTAGGCGTAGGGCGAATAGGTCGCGCCCAGCCGCTCCCGCAGCTCTTCCCGCAGCCGATCGGAAAAGACGTTGGCCAACGTGGCCAGCCGCCGGGTTTGGCCGATGTCCCAGATGTCGTCGGTGGGGAAGGCCATTTGCACCAGCCCCTTGGGAATCCGGGTGTCCACCCGCACCGTCAACTTCTCTCCCCGGGGAAAATCCGGCGCGCCGGGTCGCCGCGAACGGGCCGGCGCGTCCGCCCGTTCCAGGCCGCCCAGGTATCGGGCCGCCAGATCGACCACCGCGTCCGGGTCCAGATCGCCCACGATGGACAGCTCCAGCGGGTCGCGCCGGATGGCCGGGCCGACCCAGTTTTCCACTTCGGACAGGGTGACCGATTGGATGCGCTCCAGGTCCGGCATTCCGAACCGGCGGTCGCCGCCGGCCAGAAAACGGCGCACCTCCAGCGCCACCGCTCCGTCAACGGAACGGCGCATGTTTTCGTACTCCCGGCTCATCCGTTCCAGCACCAGCGCGTGGGCCTCGGGGCGAAAGGCGGGGTCCGCCAGTTGGGCGCGCAGCCGCTGGAAAAACAGCTCCAGCTCCTCCGGGGTGGTCCGGCCGCGGAAGAGGAAATCCCCTTCCCGCACCGAAAATCCCAGGCGGGTGTTTTTGCCGGCCATGGCCCGCTCCAGCTCGTCCCGGGTCAGGCCGCCCAGGCCGCTTTCGTTGACCACGTCCTCCGCCACCTCGGCCAGTCCGGGGTTGTCCGCCGGCTCGGACGCCGCGCCGTTGCCGAACCGGAGGTTGGCGACGATTTCGCTGTTCGAGAAGTCGGTCGTCTTCACGTTGAGTCGCAGGCCGTTTTCAAAGTCCACCTGCACCACGCCCAAATCGTCCAGGTTCCGCCGTTCCGCGATGGCGCCGGCCTCTTGGGGCGGGTCCAGGTAGGGAAAGGCCACGAACCGCTCCTTTTCCGGCGGGGCCACGGCCACCCGGCGGCTGTCTTCGTAGGCGGAAAGCAGGGCCGCTTCGGCGTCGCCATCGGGTTCGATGTTGGCGTTGCCGGTCACCTGCACCAGCCGATGGTCCGCCCTCCAGGCGTCCTTGAAGGCGCGATGCAGATCGTCGGCCGCGGCCTGTTCGATGACCGGCACGAATAGCTCCCGCTCCGCCTCCGGGCTCATGAACACCCGGTCGTTGTTGACGTGGTCGACGATCTGCCGGGCGATCCGACCGCTTTCCCGGGTGCCCGCCTCGGCGGCGGCCCGTTCCAGCCGGGCCACGAAATCCTTCCGCGCCCGTTCCACCTCCGCCTCGGTGAAGCCGTGTTCCAAGGCCCGCCGCAGTTCCTGTTCCAGAATGGAAAGGGTTTTCTCCCAGCCTTCCACCCCGGTTTCGGCGGCCACCACGGCGTAGCGGACGTAGCGAAGATATTCTCCGGAGGCGGCGGTGGCCTCGGTAAAATCGACGTCGGGCCGACGGGCCAGCTTTTCCAGCCGAGTTCGCAAGATCTGGTCGGCCATGGACTTCAGCAGCATTTCTTTCTGATAGGCGAAGGAGTCGGGTTCCGGCTCGATCCGGTCCAGAATCTGGAGGGCCACCTGAGTGGCGCCGGCTTCGGCTTCGTAGTGATGAAAGGTCCGAACGCCGTTGTGATCCACCGGGCCGGGATCGGGCACGGGGCGGGCCGGGGCTCGGGCCTCCAGGTCGCCGAACCGTTCGGCGATCAGCTCCGCCGCCTCGTCGGGGTTAAAATCTCCGACCATCACCAGCACGAGCCGATCCGGCCGGTACCAGGTGTCGTAATAATCCTTGAGCAGAGGCCGATCGGCGGTTTTCAACACCGATTCCACGCCGATGGGCAGCCGTCGCGGAAAGCGGGCCTCGGGAAATTCAAAGTGGAACTCCTCGACGAAGGTTCGATATCCGGCGGAATCCCTCGCGCGTTTTTCGGCCAGAACGACGCCGCGTTCGCGTTCGATTTCCTCGGTTTTCATATGGGCGCCGGCGGCGTAGTCCCGAAACACCAGCAGACCCCGGGCCAAATCTTCCCGCTCGCCCTCCGGCAAAAAAATGTCGTAAACCGTATGGTAAAAACCGGTGCGGCCGTTTACGTCCGGCCCGAATTCCATGCCGATGCTTTGAAAAAATTTCACCAGCTCGCCGGGCTCGAAATGGTCCGATCCGTTGAACACCATGTGTTCCACGAAATGGGCCAGGCCGCGCTGGTCGTCGGTTTCGTGATAGGAGCCGGCCTGGACGGCCAAGTGCATGCTGACCCGGCTTTTGGGCGTCTCATTGGGCATCAGCGCGTACCGGACGCCGTTGGGCAGTTGGCCGAACTGGAGCGCGGGATCGGGGGGGAGATCGCTGCGCTCGTGGGGCCACGCGGACGTTTCCGAAGCGGCTTTCCCGGCCGGTTCGGGCGTCGCGGCGCATCCGGCGACCAGGGCCGTCAACAGAAGCAAAAGAACAACTAGGGGGAAAGGCCCGTTGAATCGACGAAAAATTTTCATGAATAGACTCCGATTTTGGTTGGAAATTCGGGAAAACGACCGCTCGCGGCTCCGCCGGTTGCCGATCCGGGCGGCGGAAGAAAGCGCGGCGTAGGTTTCCCTTCGACATCGCTTCGTCGGGTGATTGTTTTTTGAGTATGCGGAAACATAAGTCGGACGGGGACGGGATGCAAAGCGAAGGGTTGCGGCAACCGGAGCCGGAGGAAAAGGGAGGGGGCTGAAACGCGTTCCCCCGGCTTCACCGAGAGGCCGGCAAAACCGGGGGATTTGACCTCAGAGCGTGATTTCGCCGGAAAGGGTCGCGCCGTCGGGAACGGTTCGCTGCTCTTCGGCGGAATTGACCACCTTGGCGGCGCCTTCCACCCGGACGTCCCGGCCGAATTTGACGTCGCCCTCCACGGTCAGCGATTCCGCGGCCACCAGGGACGGCGCCCCTTCGGGGAAGCGGGCGTCGAACTGGTCCACCTTTTTGAAGTATCGCTCGTCCAGGGAGACGTCCAGCCAGTCGGTGGCCCGGTCCGGGTTGAGGGCGAAGCCGGTTTCCCTGGAGTAGATGAAGTAATCGGAGCGGATCGGCAACAGGTCGTTGCACTTTTTCACCGGAAAAAACCGCGCCCGGGGCACGCAAACGGCCGCGGCGCCGTCGAACAGGGAGACGGCCGCGCCCATGGCGGTTTCCACCTGGTAGACCGGCGGGCTGGATTCGTCCCGGGGGTCCAGCGTCTTGGGATTGACGATCATGGGCAGGCGAACCTTGCCGCTTTCCCGGATCAACCGCTTGAGGTAGCCCAGATTCACCCAAAGATTGTTGGTGTTGAAAAAGTGGTATCGGTCGATGTCCCGGAAGGCGTCCAATTCGTCCTCCGGGCATTGGGCCGATTCCCGCAGCACCAAGCGGCCGTCGGGATACCGGGCCAAGTGGCCCCCCTTCACGTCCGCCGGGGTGCGCTCGGCCACCTCCATCATGAACGGATAGCCGCCGTCGGCGAAATGGCCCAGCAGGCTCAGGTCCAGCCTTGCGCCAAGGTTGTCCGAGTTGGAAATGAAGGCGTACCGAACGCCGCGATCCAGCAGCTTGTCCAGCATTCCGGAGGTTTCCAGGGCGGTGTAGAGATCGCCGTGGCCCGGCGGATTCCATTCCAGCTCGGGATTTTCGGGCCAATCGGCGGGGCTCAGGTCCCACTGAAGGATTTTGGGGAACTTGTGCTGAAGGAAAGAGAGCGGCATTCGCTCCGGGCCCATGGCCTCCAGCGCCGCCTGGGTTTCCTCGTGGGTGCTGAAGCTGTTCATCAGCGCCAGGGTCACGTCGAACCGGGAGGCCTGTTCCACCAAAATGTGCAGAAAGGTGCGGCCCTCGCGAACTTCCAGCAACGATTTGGGGCCGGTGAGCCCCATGCTGGTGCCCAGCCCGCCGTTGAGGATGATCCGGACCGTCTGGTCCAACATCTTTCGACCGCTTTCGGAAAATTTGGAGAGGTCTTCCAGCCGGGGCACGGTGGCGGGGTCCACCGGCTGAATTTCGGCGTCGGAAATCATCCCGGTTTCGCCGGTCACGACCTTTTTATAATAGTGGGCAAAGGTGTCGATGACGATGGGCGCCAGGCCCTCCCGTTTCATCTTTTCTTCAAAGGCCGCCAGGTGGCCCGGTTTTTCCGTGTCGCTCAAGAGATCGCCTCCTCAGGTATCCGTCGTCCGGTTGGCGCTTTCGGCTGGCTCGGGGGTTTTTCGAAATTTTGGAAGTGTATCATTGCCCCGGTGTCCGCGACCATGGGGTGAACCCCCCATTTCGGGGCGAATTTTTTTTTCGTTAAGGCCCGATCGGGGATTGAAAAAAACGCCCGGTTCCCCCGAGGAAAATGCGGGGGAACCGGGACGTTGGTCCGTCGTGTCGGGTGAAGCGGGCAAGGACCGCAGGTGGGAATCGACCCGCCGGAACCTCGTCCTTGGCGGTTGGGAGCGGGGGAAACCCGGTTTCCCGGGCACAGTCCGGCGTTTCCCCCGAGGGGTTCGGCGATCAGACCGGCTCGATCCAGCCCAGGGGATCTTCGGCGCGGCCGTACTGAATGTCGGTAAGGGAGTCGTAGAATTTTTGGGTGAGCGGTCCCACCTCGTTGTTGTTGATGGTGACCGTTTCCTCGTTGTATTTGACGACGCCCACGGGAGAAATGACGGCGGCGGTGCCGGTGCCGAAAATTTCCACCCGCCTGCCGGATTTCTGGGCCTCGATCACTTCGTCGATGGCGATGCGGCGCTCGGTGCAGGGGATGTCCCACTGGCGGGAGAGGGCGATGACCGAATCCCGGGTGACGCCCGGCAGGATGGAGCCGTTGAGCGCCGGCGTGATCAGTTCGTCGTCGATGACGAAGAAAATGTTCATGGAGCCGACTTCCTCCACGTACCGCTGCTCCACGCCGTCCAGCCACAGCACTTGGGTGAAGCCTTCCTGAACCGCCCGCTCGCTGGCGTAGAGGCTGGCCGCGTAGTTGCCCGGCGTCTTGGCCTCGCCGATGCCGCCGCGCACCGCCCGGACGTGCCGCTTGGTCACCCAGATTTTGACCGGGTTGAAGCCTTCGGGATAGTAGGCCCCCACCGGCGAAAGAATGATGAAAAAGCGGTAGGTTTTGGAGGCCCGCACGCCCAGGTAGACGTCGGTGGCGATGATGGTGGGGCGGATGTACAGCGAGGTGCCGGGCGCGCCGGGAATCCAGTCTTTTTCCAGCCGCAACAGCTCCTTGAGACAATCCAGCGCGAAGTGCTCGTCCATTTCGGGAATGCAGAGCAGCCGGTTGGAGGCGTTCATGCGGTGGAAGTTTTCCTGGGGGCGGAAGAGCTGAATGTCGCCCTTGGGCGTGCGGTAGCCTTTGAGGCCCTCGAAGACCGCCTGGCCGTAATGTAGGACCATGGTGGCCGGATTCATATCGAAATTCCCGTACGGCTCGATCCGGGGATTGTGCCACCCCTTTTCCACGGAATAGTCCATGTTGAACATGTGATCGGTGAACAGGGCGCCGAAGCCCAGTTTGTTTTCGTCGGGTTTGGGTTTCGGATTGTCCGTCCGATGAATGGTCAGCTCCATATCTCCTCCTCGCTCGGTTTGGATCGCTTCCAGAAAGGGTTGATCGCGATTCCTTCGATTCCCGCTCGGGCGATTCTCACTCGGGCGATTCCTCCCTCGGGTCGCCCCCGGCGTCGGCGTCGAGCCCCGCGAGGTCCGGAAAATTCGCCCCGGCCGACTCCCCCGAATCGGCCGCGTCCCACAATTCCAGTCCGGTTTTTTCGTCGTAGCGCCGGTTCGGCGCCGGGCCGATCAGCTCCCGGAGAACCAGCTCGGCCCAGATCGCCCGGGTTTCGGAAAAGAGTTTTCCGCCGGTGATCCGGCCGTTGGCGTCGGCCAGCACGATGTGCGCGGCGGGAACGGGGTTTCCGTTCCGCGCCGACACGGTTCCCGAGCAGGCCGCCACCTCGCGGGGTGACTCTTCCGCGTGGGTGACGTACACCTGCTGGGTCGGGTCGTAGACGCCAATGGTAAACCGGGAAACCGTCCCGGCGATCCGGAAGGTGGCCGCGAGGATGGCATGTCGTCGGCAGAATTCCGCGACCGCTTCGAGCAGGTCCGCCGAGGCGATTCGCGCCAGAAAATGGCGTCCCGTTTCGAATTCCGCCGCCCACTCCTTCCCCATGTCCGCTCCATCCGCCGGTTTCCGAATATTCCGGGAGACATAACAGATTTATCGCGTAAATCAAGCGGGAAATGCGGGGAGGGAAGACTTCTTGGGTGTTTGAGGGAAGGGGGGAAACTGGAAACAATCCTTGCTTATCCGAAATCCTTGTCGTTTCTCGCCCGCTCCAAAACTACAAGGATTTCGGATAAGAAAGGATAGGGCTTGCCGCTTCCTGGCGATATCGTCTCGGGGGCAATCCTTGTTAATCCAAAATCTTGGGGGTCATTATGAAACCGTAAGATATCTGAAATCCAAATGAACTGCGTTGAAATTGATGATTAGGCCTCTCTTGAGATGGAAGTGGCGGATGTAATTGCGGAAGCGAGAAACGATCAGGTTGTCCAGTTCCTTTGCCGCAACGGCGGACAAGAGCAGATTGCCGATAATGAAGAAGTTGACCGCCTTTTCGCCCACTTTTTCGTTTCGGTATTTCGCGATAACGGTTTTGGCGGTTTCAAAGGCCACGCCGGATTGTTTCAGCTCCCAATACAAGGCCCTTCGGTAAATCTGGTGCAAGTAGCCCGGTCCCAGGTTGACGAGTATCCGGTTGGCCATGAGGAGCAAATCCTTGATTTCTTCTTTTCCGTTCATCTGAATCTTCTCAAAATCGAATTGGTCGGTCAGCGCCTTTTTCCGTTCTGTTTTGTTGGGATAGGTGGCGTGTTCCATGGACGCTCCGCCAAAATTGGCGAGAATGCCGAGAGGCTTGCCGAATCCTTTGAGATAGGAGATCAGTTGAGCACGGTGCAAGGGAAGAAGCCTATGAACCGCCTTTAGTTCGACGATTACGGTATCTTCGACCAAAAGGTCCGTTCGGTAGTGGCCAACCTTTTGGTCAAAATAGGCCACCTCGAATTCCTTTTGCCGTTGGACAGAAAGCCCCTGTGACGTCATTTCGGATTCTAGGGCCTTTTCATACACGTCCTCGTTCCAGATGTTGCCGAGAGCGTTGTGGACGTTGAAAAGGCAGCCGTTTATGACGTAGGTGAGTGTTTTGTGCATATCTGGGGATAACTACAAGGATTTGGGATAAGCAAGGATTTTCTTCCGTCCCGTGCAAACAGAGGTGATCGACAAGACCGGCCAACCATCCTTGTTATGTGAAATCCTTGTAGAAAATTGTGAAGCTACAAGGATTTAGGATAAGGAAGGATTTTTTTGCGTCACGTTGGAAGGACGGAGATCTCCAATTCCACTGTTAATATTTGTTTGCAAAAAAATATTGTAAAAAATATCAAACTACAAGGATTTAGGATAAGCAAGGATTTTTTCCGTTAAGTTGGAAGGCTTGAGATAGCCAACTTCGCCGTTAATCCTTGCTTATCAAAAATCCTTGTAGATTCAATGGCGGTCACAAAAAGCCTCGCCCACCTGCTCAGTTTCACTCACCCCATCGCAATCATAACCGTCCCAACCATCATCAACACCGCCCCGCTGAACCGGAAGGCCAGGTTTTGTTCCCGGAAGAGGAATTTTCCGTAAGCGACGCTGAAGACGATCGAGAGGCGTTTCACGGCGATCATGTAGGCGGCCTGGGTGAGGGAGATGGCCCAGCCGTGGCAGACGGCGTGGAGGAAGAAGAGAAGCCCGGCGATGCCGCCCCGCAACGGCTCCCGAACCAAAGCGGCGGGGCGCACTTTTCCGGCGGCGATCAGCAGCAGGAGCATTCCGCCGTTAAACGCCACGAAAAAGGAGAGGGTGAAGAACATGGGCGAGGATGCCAGAATGGCCCGTTTCCCGATCACCGAGGCGAAGCTGTAGATGAACGCCACCACGAGCATGGTCCAGGAGCCGGTTTCCCGAAACACGGCCCGGATGGGTTCCAGAAGATGGAATCGACGGGGATCGACGTTCAGGGTGTAGCCGCCCGCGCAGATGACCAGAATCCCCGCCGCACCCTGGGGACTGGGAAGTTCGCCCAGAAACAGATAGCCGGTCAGCATCATGAAAACGGGCGTGAAGGCCAAATAGGGCACCGTCAGCGAAAGGGGGGACAACCGGATGGCCCGCATGTACAGCGGAATCGCCACGGCGTTTAACGGAAAACTGACCAGAAAGGACCAAGCGAAATCCGGCCCGATGGGCGGAACGGGAATGAACGCCAGCACCAGCCCCAGCGGCGGCAGGCTGTAGAAAAACTGAACCCCCGCCATCCCGAACGGGCCGTATCCGGAAAAATGGCGCTTGACCCAGGCGTCCTGCGTGGCGACGGCCATGGCGGTGGCAAGGCTGAGGAGGAGCCAGAGCATGAAGAAATCTCCCGGGCCGTTGGGGAAAGGCCGTTTGGATTTGAGGCGGCAACGGCGATGGGAAGCCGATCATTCTGGACGGCAATGGATTTCCCCGGTGATCCGGCGCCTTTTCCGAAAACCGCTTGCGCCCGGTTTCCGTGGCGGCCAGGAAGTCCGTCCGCCGTTCGGGAGGGTAGGGATTTCCTTCCGCTTTGGCAATCGATGAAAGCATGGATCGAGGTCCAATTTCGAGAATTGTCCGTCCTTTTCAATTTTGTCAAACTTCTTTGCCCTTGACATAAACTCCTCCGCCCTGATATTTTCTGTGCACAGTTGCGGACACGAAGCCCGCCGGCCAGAATTCTCGAAAATTCAACAAAACGCGGAACCACGACGGAAACTTGCCACGAAGGCATCGGCCTCTCGTGGTTCTTCTGTTTCTGGAGACGAAAAAATGAAGCGAGGCAACGCGTTTGCGATGGCGGCGGCGGCTGGATTGACGATTCTCACGGCCTTTCCGGCGAATGCCCATTTCGGCATGGTGATCCCCTCGGACCCCATGGTCATGCCGGAGGAAAAGCGGGAAATCGATCTGGAACTCTCCTTCTCCCATCCCTTTGAAATGATCGGGATGGAACTGGTGAAGCCGGAAGCGTTTTCGGTCCACAAGGACGGAAAAAAAACCGATCTGCTGGAAAAACTGGAATCCGCTACGGTGATGGAAAACCCGGCCTGGGAGACGACCTATCCCATCCAGCGGCCCGGGGCCTACGCCTTCGTCATGGAACCCAAACCTTATTGGGAACCGGCGGAGGATTCCTTTATCGTCCATTACACCAAAACCGTGGTGGCCGCCTTCGGCGACGACGAAGGCTGGGACGCCGAGGTGGGGCTCAAAACCGAAATCGTTCCCCTTTCCAAGCCCTTCGGACTTTACGCGGGCAACGTTTTTCAGGGGATCGTCAAGGTGGACGGAAAGGCCGTTCCCCATGCCGAAGTGGAGGTGGAATATTACAATAAGGACAAAAGCCGGACCGCCCCCACCGAATACATGATCACCCAGACCATCAAGGCCGATGAAAACGGCGTGTTCACCTACGCCGCGCCTTGGTCGGGCTGGTGGGGCTTCGCGGCGCTTTCCACCGCGGATTTCACCCAAACCCACGAGGGCGAAGAGAAACCGGTGGAAATCGGCGGCGTGATCTGGGTTCACTTCGAACCTGCAGGGAACTGAATTCCATGCATATTTCCGAAGGCGTTCTTTCCGCGCCGGTGCTGGTCGCCGGCGCGGCGGTGGCCGCGGCGGGCGTGGCCGCAGGGCTGAGGCAACTGGACGAGGAGCGAATCCCCCGGGCGGCGTTGCTGTCCGCGGCCTTCTTCGTCGCCTCCCTGATTCACGTCCCCATCGGGCCGTCCAGCGCCCACCTGATCCTCAACGGGCTGGTGGGGCTTCTGCTGGGCTGGGCCGCCTTTCCGGCCATTCTGGTGGCGTTGATCCTCCAGGGCGTGTTGTTCGGTTTCGGCGGAATCACCACCCTGGGCGTCAACACCGTCATCATGGCGGCTCCGGCGGTCGTCTGCCATCATTTGTTCGGCCGGCTGATTCATCGAAGTCAAGGGGTCGCGCTGGCCGCCGCCTTCGGTTGTGGTTTTCTCGCGGTGCTGCTGGGCGGCGTGATCGCGGCGCTGGCCTTGACCTTCACCGAAGCGGCCTTTTTCGAAGTCGCCGCCGTCGTGGTGCTCGCCCACCTGCCAGTCATGGTGATCGAGGGCCTCGTCGCCGCCGCCTGCGTCGCCTTTCTCCGACGGGTGCAGCCGGAACTGCTGGGCGCGGGCGCTTCCGAAGCGGCCCGCCGGTTGGCCTTGCAGGACCACCCCGTGGGACGGTAAGGGCGAGTCATGCCATCCAAAAAAATGGAAATCTCCCTTTCGGCCTTGCTGCTTCTCGCGGGCGTTCTCATGCCCAGTCTCCCCGCCCACGCCCACCGCGTCAACTTGTTCGCCTGGGTGGAAGGCGACACGGTCCATCTGGAAAGCAAATTCAGCGGCGGGAGGCCGGTCCACCAGGGAAAGGTGATCGTGACCGACCCGGCGGGCGCGATCGTCCTGGAGGGGGCGACCAATGACCAAGGAGAATTCGCCTTCACCGCGCCCCGGAAAACCGACCTCACCGTGACGCTGGATGCCGGAGTGGGCCACCGCGCGGAATGGACGGTCCGGGCCGAAGAGATCGATCTTCCGGAAGCGGATTCCACCCCCGACGGGACCATGGCCGCGGCCGAGCCCGCCACTCGAGAACCGGCGGTTTCCGAGGAAATCCGCGCGGAAGCCGCGGAAAAATTGGTCACCCTGGAACAGGTGGAGAAAGCGGTGGACAAGGCCCTGGACCGCAAGCTGAAGCCGGTGATGAAGATGCTGACCGAAAGCCGCCGGAAGGGGCCCGGCGTCACCGAGATCGTTGGCGGAATTGGCTACATCTTCGGCCTCATGGGCGTGGCCGCCTGGTTCCAATCCCGCCGGAACCGGTAGAAATGATTGCCGAAACCCTCGCCCTGGGGGATTCGCCGGTTCATCGGATGGACCCCCGGCTTCGGGTGGCGGCCGCGACCGGACTTTCCATCGTCGTGGCCGTCTCCCATTCACTAACCGTTCCCGCCGTCGCCCTGATCGGCGCGGTTTTGCTGGCCGCCGCCGCCCGCCTTCCGCTCCAAATCCTGCTTCATCGCCTGGCCGCCCTTTGGGTTTTTCTGCCGTTGCTCTGGCTGGTCCTGCCCTTCGCCCGGGAAGGCCCGCCGTTGGGGAGCGTCGGCCCGCTGGTTTTGACCCGCCCCGGCGTTCTTCTGGCCGCGACGGTCAGCCTCAAATCCACCGCCATTCTGCTCCTGCTCCTCGCGCTTCTGGGAACGCTGGACGCCGCCACCCTGGGCCATGCGCTGGAACGGCTCCGGGCGCCCCGAAAGCTGGTCCACCTTCTCTGGCTCACCTATCGCTACATTTTCGTCATCGACGCCGAATACCGGCGGATGCGCCGGGCCGCCCGGCTGCGGGGATTCCGGCCCGGCACCAATCTCCACACCTACCGCACCGTGGGCTGGCTGGTGGGGATGTTGTTCGTCCGCTCCGCCGGCCGGGCCGATCGGGTGGCCCAGGCCATGCGGCTCCGAGGCTTCACCGGCCGGTTCCACAGCCTGCGGACCTTCGCCTTCACCCGGGCGGACGGGTTTTGGTCGGCGCTGTTTCTGGCGTCTGCGGCGGGGCTGTTGGTTCTGGAATTTCATCCCATGGCGGGACTGGTCGGATGAACGCTCCGGCCGAAACGGCAGGCCCGATCATCCGGCTCTCGGGGGTTCGATTCGGCTATCCCGGCCGACCGCCGGTGCTGGACGGATTGGATTTCGAACTTCGCCCCGGCGACCGGATCGGACTGGCCGGTCCCAACGGCAGCGGAAAGACGACGTTTTTTCATCTGATCATGGGGCTGGTGAAGCCGCTGGCCGGACGGGTGGAATTGTTCGGGGCGGACCGCACCGGCGACCGGGATTTTCGCGACGTCTACCCGCGCGTCGGCCTGCTGTTTCAGGACAGCGACGACCAGTTGTTCTGCCCCACCGTTTTGGAAGACGTGGCTTTCGGGCCGCTGAATCTTGGAATGGAACGGGAGGCGGCTGCGGCCCGGGCCCGGGAAACCCTGGAGCGGCTGGGCCTTTCCGGCTTCGAAAACCGGGTCGCCCATCGGCTTTCCGGCGGCGAAAAACGGATGGTCGCCCTGGCCGCCGTATTGGCCATGAATCCCGAGGCGCTCCTGCTGGACGAGCCGAGCGCGGGGCTGGACGACGCCACCCGGGATCGGCTGGCCGAGGTGTTGGTCGGGCTGGACGTGGCCTTCGTGCTGATTTCCCACGAAGCCGATTTTCTGGAGCGGGTCGCCCGGCGCGTCCACCTGATGGAAAATGGCCGCATCCGCACCGACGCCTACGTCCACACCCACGCCCATGTTCACCCGCACACGGGCCACGGGCACGGGTAATCGCCGAATCCCGCCAATTTTTCGGCCGAAATCTCTTCCAGACCGCTTTTCCCCGCCTCTCTTTTCTGTTTTCTCCGTTGAGAGTGGATGGCTCTCCAAGATTTTTACAAATTGAATCTTCAAGTTTCAATTTGTAAAGAGTTTTTCTCTAGAGTTTTTGCAAATTGACAGTCATGCTTTCAATTTGTAAAAACGGAGAGACCCTTCCCATTGGCTCCCTGGAGGAATTCATCCCATGATTGAACGAGCTGCCGCAGCCAAAGCCCTGCAACTCGCCGGACAGTATCCCGTGTTGACCATCACGGGACCGCGCCAGTCCGGGAAGACCACACTCTGCCGGATGATCTTTGCCGATCGGGCCTACGCGTCTCTGGAAGACATCGACGAGCGGGAGTTCGCCCGAAACGACCCGAGGGGCTTCCTGAACCAGTTTCCCGAGGGCGCGGTCATCGACGAAATCCAACGGGCGCCCGACCTGCTTTCCTACATCCAAACCATCGTGGACCAAAACCGGCGCGACGGATTCTTCATCCTGACCGGCAGCCAGCAAATCGAATTGCTCGAAGGGATTTCCCAATCCCTGGCGGGCCGGACCGCCCTGCTCCGATTGATGCCGTTTTCGCTGGCGGAAGCCTACGGGCCGGGCGTCCCCGATGCCGCGCTGGACAAAGTGTTGTACACCGGGTTTTATCCCCGGATTTTCGACAAGGGCCTGAACCCATCGGAGGCGATGTCGTTCTATGTCAACACCTACGTGGAGCGGGATCTTCGGATGCTGATCAACATTCAGGATCTCTCCCGGTTCGAGGTTTTCCTGAAACTTTGCGCGGGGCGGGTCGGTCAAACCGTGAATCTGTCGGCCTTGGGAAACGACGCCGGGATCAGCCATACCACGGTCAAAAAATGGCTGTCCGTCCTGGAGGCCAGTTATATCGTCAAGCAGCTCCGGCCGTACTACCGGAACTTCAACAAGCGGCTGGTGAAATCCTCCAAGCTTTATTTCTGGGACACCGGCTTGGCCTCGTTTCTCCTGGACATTCAGGATGAACGCCAGATGGCGACGCATCCGCTGCGGGGGATGTTGTTTGAAAATTTCGTTTTCGCGGAGCTTGCCAAACAGCGGTTCAACGCGGGGAAGGGTGAAAATCTGTACTTCTTTCGGGACAACGCCGGCAACGAGGTGGACCTGATCCGGGACCGGGGGGTGGAATTGGACGCCATCGAGATCAAATCCGGGCAGACCATCGGAGGGGATTTTTTCAAGGGATTGAACTACCTGGACCGGCTGACCGACCAATTGCGCCAGGCATATTTGGTCTACGGCGGGGAAAAGCAATACGTCAGGCAAGGCGTGAATGTCCTTTCCTGGCGGAATCTCTCGGAAGTGGGCGGCGAATGACGGATGGGCCATCGCCTGAGCCCCTTTCCCGCTCGGATTGACGATCCAAATGACCAAAGGCAAGCTTCGGCCTTGTCCGCGAGATCGCCCTGTTTGGTTCCGGGTTTGGTTCCGGGTTTGGTTTCGGCGGACGCCGACGCCATGGTCTGGAAGAGAGTGTGCGGATGGCGCGAGTAAACGTCTATCCAGCGCAAATGGACAAAACAAATTGGCCGAAGCGCGGGAAGCGCTTCGGCC
>JBKHDD010000116.1:0-15511 GCA_046541515.1 Desulfococcaceae bacterium | reverse complement strand
TGAACCTCGGTAGCAGTGGCAGACGACGAGTTCCCGGATTTTTCTGCTCAGGCCAAGGATGATGAAGCGGTCTTCCGAATCCGAGTGGTCAGGGTCCGATATCAGGAGCGCGTGCTCGTCGAAAAATACGGTTTCGGCTTCTTCGAAGCTGATCCCATGCTTTTGGAGATTAGCGCCTGCTTTGTGCGCATCCCATTCGAATCTCATAAAAAAGTTCTAATCGCGGGAGATGTTGGAGTCAAGGCGGATTTTTCAGATTGGATAGCTCCTCGCAGATACTTGGACTGTTCCGCTTCGTTTTCTCACCAAAAAATCGACTCCCCCACCGCCCCCACCAACCGCTCCATGTCCTCTGGCCCCACATCCCCAATATTCCCCACCCGAAACGTATCCAGCGCCGTCACTTTCCCGGGGTAAATGACGAATCCCCGGGATTTCAGCGCGGCGTAGAATTTGCCGAATTCGTAGCCATCGGCCGCCGGGCTTTTGAAGGCCGTGATGATGGGGGATTGGAGCGCGTCCGGCAGCAAGGTTTCGAAGCCCAGACTTCGCATTCCGTCCACCAGCGTCCGGTGGTTTTCCCGGTACCGGGTATGCCGCGCCGCCACGCCGCCTTCCGCGTCCAGTTCGGCCAGCGCCTGGGCGAAGGCCCGGACGGTGTGGGTGGGGGAGGTGAACCGCCATTTACCGTTTTTGGTTTCCATGGTTTCCCATTGGTCGAAGAGGTCCAGGCTCAGCGACCGGGCCCGGCCTCTGCATTCCGCCAGCCGCTCCCGCCGGGCCACGATGAAGCCGAAGCCGGGAACGCCCTGGATGCATTTGTTGGCGCTGCTGATCAGGAAATCTGCGCCAATCTCCGCCGCGTCCATTGGAATCCCGCCGAAGCTGCTCATGGCGTCCACGATGTAGACTTTTCCGTGGGCTTTCACGATCTCGCCGATCCGGTCCACCGGATTCAGCATCCCCGTGGTGGTTTCGCAGTGGACCACGGCGACGTGGGTAATGGCGCCGTCGGTTTCCAGGGTTCGGGCCAAAAGTTCCAGGTCCGGCGCGTCCACTTCGCCGCTGTCGTTCACGGTCACCGGAATGCCTTGGTAGTTGGCGATTTTTACGATCCGGTCGCCGTAGGCCCCGTTGGTCAGCACCAGCAATTTGCCGTCGGCGGGAACCGCGCTGGAAATCACCGACTCCACGCTGAAGGTACCGCTACCCTGCATGAGGACCGAAGTGTACCCCTCCGCCGCCGTCGCCAACCGAACCAGCCGCGCCCGGATGTCCTGGACGATTTCGTTGTAATCCGCGTCCCAGGTACACCAGTCCCGCAGCATGACCGCTTTCACGGTCTTCGTGGTGCCGAGCGGCCCCGGGGTGAGGAGAAGATAGGGATTGTCCGGCAACAGATTGGGGTCCATGGCGGGTTCCTTTTTGAATTGTGAAAGGGGGATGGGGAAAGTGGAAAGGGGAAAAGGGCACGGGAGACGGTGGAAGGTGTTGGAAATTCAGTGCTTTCCCATTCCTCCCGATTCAGATTCTCCCAACGCCGCCTCCAAAATATCCAACGCCTGCCCCAAATCATCCTCCCCGATGTTCAGCGGCGGCGTCAACGTCAAGAAATTTCCGTCGGAGGTTTTGAAACTCAGCCCCCGGCGAAGACAGCCGTACATCACGGCGTCGGCCCGATCCGGGTCCGGGCTTCGGGTTTCTCGGTCGGAAACCAGTTCCGCGCCGAAGGCCAGACCCCGACCCCGCACGTCGCCGATGGCGGAATGCCTGGCCATCATGCTCCGCAATCGTTCCAACGCCCATTCGCCCAGCCGGGCCGAGCGCTCCACCAGACCTTCCTCTCGGATGGCCCGGATCGCCGCAAGCCCGGCGGCGCAGGCCACGGGGTTTTTTTCGTGGGTGTAATGGCCCAGCGCGATATGGCCGCCCACGTTCAATTCCTCCCGCGCCAGCACCGCCGCCAGCGGGAACACGCCTCCGCCCAGCCCCTTGCCCAAGATCAGCAGATCGGGAACCACGTCCTCGTGTTCGCAGGCGAACCAGCGGCCCGTTCGGCCCAGGCAGATGGCGGTTTCGTCGAAGATCAGCAACGCGCCGTGCCGGTCGCAGGCGGCGCGGATGGCCTTCCAATAACCGGCGGGCGGGGGATTGATCTTCGTGCAGCGCATGGGCTCGGCAATCACCGCCGCCACGTCGCCTTCCCGTTCCAGCACGTATTCCACGTAGCGGGCGCATTTCAGGCGGCAGCTTTCGCAGTGCCCCGCGTCGTCCCACAGGCAGCGGTAGGGATCGGCGGGGGGAACGTGCTCGGTTCCCGTCAGCAGCGGTCCGATTCCCCGCCGGAACAACGCTTCGCCGCCCACGGAAATGGCGTCCAAGCTGGCCCCGTGGAAGCTGTCCCACATGGAAATGGTCTTGAACCGGCCCGTGGCCAACCGGGCGATCTTGAGCGCCATGCCCACCGCCGTGGTTCCGCCGGGCGCGAAGAGGACGCGGTTCAGGTCCCCCGGGGCGATCGCGACCAATTCCTCCGCCAGCTCCACGGCGGGCCGGTTGGTGAAACGGCGGGGCGAAAACGGGAGGGTTTCCAGGGCGTCCCGAATCGCCGCGAGCACGGCCGGGTGGCCGTAACCCACCTGGTGCAAACTGTTCCCGTGAAAATCCAAAAACGACCGGCCGTCCAGATCGGTCAGTTCGCTGCCGCCGCAGGTTTCCAGCACGTCGAGGCAGGGGGTGGACAGGGACTGGTGGAGAAACACCGCCGCGTCCCGATCCAGCCACTTCCGCGTTTCCGGTTCGAGGGATTCGATCCACGCTTGGCGGCGGGGACTCAGATTCACGTCCCCCTCGCTACGATCCACGGCGGGCTCGGCCTTTGTTGGTCGATCGGAGCGCGTCACCCTCGCAGCAATCCGTCGGGCGCGGGGAGGGGCGTTTCGCCCAGGGCCAGCCGTTTTTCCACGGCGTCCACCACCGGCAACAGGTCCCAGACCCCCTCGATCACAAAATGGGCCCCGTTCTCCCGGAACCGTCCTTCGATTTCCGAGAGACGTCTTTCCAATTCGGCCGGATCCAGGGCATTCGCTTCCGCTTCGGACAGACCCAATTCGTTCCCGGAGCGGGTGACGCCCACGGTCCACATTCCCGCGTTTCGCCCTTCCTGAATGTCGGAAATCGTATCGCCCACCTTGATCATCGCGGCCATGGGATAGACGCCCAGCGCCATGGCGTTTCGGTAGCACATCCAAGGGAAGGGTCGCCCCGCCGGAACGTCGCTGGCGCAGAAGACCGCGTCGGGTTGGTATCCGTTTTTTTCGGCCACGGGTACAAGGGCATCCATCATCGGGGCGGTGTAGCCGGTGGAGGTCCCGATTCGGATGCCGCGTTCCCGCAGCGCCGTCACCGTCTCCAGCAGACCGGGGATCGGGTCGGCGTGACGGGCCGCCGCGGCGACCATCAGCGGCTCGGTGGCCTGGTACATCCGGTCCACGTCGGATTCGTCCGGCGCGGCGCCATGGGCGCTCCGCCAGCGTTCGGCCACGCTTTCCAGCCCGCACATGGCGCGGATGTGATCCTTCTTGGCCAGCCCCATGAATTGGCGGGCCTCGCCTTCGGTCACGTCCACGCCCTCGGCGGCGAACACGTCCACGAACACCCGGACGGGACCGAGACAGCCGTAATCCACGGCAGTGCCGGCCCAGTCCAGCACGGCGGCCTTCGCCGGGCCGGTGTAGGGCCGGTTGTACAGAAACAGGGATTCCATGGGATGGGTTTGCTCCTTGGAGGAAATGGGGTTGGGAAGATTGGGCGGGCCGGAGATCGCGTTCCCGAATTCCTTCACCGGATCAAGTCCGCGGATCTTGTCGCCGGGTCTCATCACCGGATCTGATCAACGGGCCGTCCACGCCTCCGACCGTCGTTTCGTCCCCCGGGTCAGGGCTCCGAAAAGAATCCGGGCCGCCACGTTGGTGAGGACGATGAGGACCGACATGGCGCAGGCCGGGGCGATGTCGCCGGCGTCGTCCATGTTGGCCACCGCCACCGAGGCCAGCGGGATGTCCGCCGAGTAGAGGAAAATGACCGCCGAAACCGTGGCCATGGAATTGACGAACAGGTAGAGGGCGATTTCCAAAATGGCCGGCAGGCAGACCGGGACCGTGACCCGGACAAAGGTGCGGTAGAACGGCACCCCCATGGAGGCCGAAACCGCCTCGAATTCCCGGTCCAATTGCTTGAGCGCCGTGGTGGCGGTCAGGAAGCTGACGGTGAAAAAATGGGCGATGTTGGCCAGTACCAGAATGCCCATGGAACCGTAAAGAAAATTGAGCGGATTGGGAATCCGGAGGCCGAGCAGGTCCCAGCCGGTGGCGTTGAAAAAGAAGATGTAGGAGAGCCCGATGACCATTCCCGGCAGGGCCAGCGGGACGATGGCGAGAAAATAGGCGCCTTGCCGCAGGAGCCGCATTCCGAGGCTTTTTTCCACCAGATAGGCGGCCCCGAAGGTGATGACGGTTCCCACGACGGCGGAGTAGAGGCTCATGCGAATGCTGTTGAAAAAGGCGTCGTAGCCGCCCCCGCCCATCCGGGTGAAATTGTAGTGGCGGAGGGTCAGGGACAGATCGTAGGGCCAGACTTTGACCAGGGACGCGAAGATGGCCGTGGCGAAGAAGGCGAGGATCAGAAAGGCGATGAATCCGCAGAAACCGAGAAACAGCCGGTCCCGGAGCGGATGGGGCTCCGGAACCAGCGGCACGGCCCGGGCGGCGATGAGCGAGACCTGGCGGCGCTGGGCGATCCGGTCCGCGATGAAGGCCAGCACGGTGGGGACCAGCAGCACCACGCTGACCACCGCGCCCATGGAGAAATTCTGCTGGCCGATCACCTGTTTGTAGATGTCGGTGGCCAGGATGTTGAAATCGCCGCCCACCACCTTGGGCGCGCCGAAGTCGGTGAAGGCCAGGATGAAGCAGACGAAGACGGCGCTCATGAGGCCGTATTTGACCCCGGGCAGGGTGACGGTGAAAAAGGTCCGCCATTGGGACGCGCCCAGGGCGTCGGATGCCTCGTAGAGCCGGGCGTCGGTGGTGCGCAGGGCGATGGAAAGGATCAGCACCGCCTGGGGAAAGGTGAACAGCGCCTCGGCGATGATGATGCCCGTCGCGCCGTACAGGCCGATGTCCCAGCCGGGGATGGTTCCGAAAAAGCCCCGGGTGATCAGCCCCTGGCGTCCGAAGAGATAGACCAGCGCGATGCCGTTGAGCAGGGTGGGGGAGAACAGCGGCATCATGGCGATGGCCCGAAACGCCGGGCGGCCGGGAATGCAGGTCCGGGTGAGCGCGTAGGCGAAGGCGAAGCCCAGGACCACCGAAATCGAGGTGGTGGCCAGCGAGACGCCGATGCTGTTGAGCAGCGATCCGGAGAGGGCCGGAGTCTGGAAATAGTAGATGTAATTCCGAAGCCCGACAAAGTTGTCCTGGGCGTCGACGAGGCTTCGGAAAAACAGCGGCAGCAACGGCAGCAGCACCGTGACCGCCAGCCATGCGCAGACCAGCAGAATCAGCGTTCGGCGCAACCAGGCTTCGGTATCGACAATCAGCGGGAATTTGGCCGCGAGGGCGGGGGAGGCGGGCATGGCGTTCTCAATCGGCGGGACGGCGAGGGGCCGCCCCGCCCGGGTTGTGGAGGGGGTGTAGAATCTGGAAACGGGTCCGTTCGGCCGGTCGATCCCGGTTCATCCGCTTCGGCCGACCCGTTTCGTCCCATCAATTTCGCCCCGTTAATTTCGATAGACCCGGAGCCGATCCGAAGGCAGATGAAGATGGAGGTCCATTTCGGGACGAATTTCCAGACGGCGGAAGGCTTCGGCGGGCAGGTCCGAGACGATGACCGGGTTTGTTCCGTTGCCGCCGGCGTTCAGGCGGATGGCCACCCGGAAAAACGGACCCCGGTATTCGGTCTCTTCCACCCGGCCCGACAGTAGGTTCTCGTCCGATTCGGCGGCGGGGCGAAGGGCCACGTCTTCGGGCCGGATGGCCAGGGTCGCCGATTCGCCCGGCGGGTCGCCGGCCGTCCCGTTTCCCCCGCCCACCCGAATCATCCGATCCCCGATTCGGTACACGCCCGGCTCCTGGCGGATCGCGTCGCCGATGAAATTCATGGCGCCGATGAAGTTCGCCACGAAAGGGGTGGCGGGCTGGTCGTAGACTTCGTGGGGCGTTCCGTCCTGGATCAGCTCGCCGCCGTCCATGACCAAAATACGGTCGGCCATGGTCAGTGCCTCTTCCTGATCGTGGGTCACCATCACGGTGGTCAGCCCCAGTCGCTGCTGGAGGGCGCGGATTTCGCCCCGCAGCCGGATTCTCACCCGGGCGTCCAGGGCGGACAGCGGCTCGTCCAGCAGGAGAAGGTCCGGGGACGGCGCGATGGCCCGGGCCAAGGCCACCCGCTGCTGCTGACCGCCGGAGAGCTGGGCCGGGAATTGCCGCCCCGCGTCCGGCAGCCCCACCAGCTCCAGCAACTCTCGAACCCGGCCGTCGATTTCGGCCCGGGTCCGCCCCCGGCCGCGCAACCCGTAGGCCACGTTGGCGGCGGCGGTCAGGTTGGGGAACAGGGCGTAGGACTGAAACACGATGCCCACGTTCCGCCGGGAGACCGGATAGCCCGAAACGTCGCGGTCCTCGATGCGGACCTGGCCGCCGTCCTCCAGTTCCAGCCCGGCGATCACCCGGAGCAGGGTGGTTTTTCCGCATCCGCTGGGACCGAGCACGGAAATGAAGGCCCCCCGGGGGGCGGTAAAGGAGACGTCCCGGAGGGCGGTGAAGGTTCCGAATCGTTTGGTCACGCCCGAGACCGCCAGATACGGGGCCTCGGGCGCGGGGATGGGATTGGTCATGGCGATCTCCGCCAACGGGTTATTTGGGCTCGCTCTTGCCGTCGTACCGTTTGGCCCATTCTTCCAGAATGCGGGCGCGATTTTCGGCGGCCCATTCAAAATCGTTCTCGATGAGCTGGGCGTCGGGGTCGGCCGGGAAACCCTCGGGAATCGGCATTCCGGTGTCGTAGGCGGTCACCGGGTAGACCTTGGCGTATTCCTTCATCACCGGCTCGCTGATGGCCCAGTCCAGGAAGGTCTTGGCGCCGGCCTTGATCGTCGGCTTTTTCATCAGGGCGTTGGCCTCCACGTCCCAGCCGGAGCCCTCGGACGGAAACACCGTCTCCACCGGCTCGCCTTTTTGCTTCTGGATGAATCCGCGATAGCCGAAGCTGATCCCGATGGGAATTTCCCCGGAGCCGGCCAGCTTGCAGGGCTTGGAGCCGGAATGGGTGTATTGGGCCATGTTGGCGTGGAGCCGATCCAGGAATGCCCATCCTTTTTCCTCGCCCATCGTCTGAAGCATTGCGGAAACGGTCAGGAAGCCGGTGCCGGAGGAGGCCGGGTTGGGCATGATGAGCTGATTGGCGTAGACCGGCTTGGTGAGATCGGCGAAGGAGGCGGGGACGGGCAACTCCAAGGCTTTCATCTCGTAGGTGTTGACGCAGAAACCGGTCATCCATGCCTTGATGCCGACCCAATGGGGCGTTTCCCGCTTGTCCCGGAAGGAGGCGCGAACCTTGTCCAGGCCCTTGGGCGCGTAGCCTTCCAGCATTCCGTTCTGGTCGCAGACCAAAAGGCTGGTGGCCGCCGTTCCCCACACCAGATCGGCCTGGATGTTGTCCTTTTCCGCCAGTAGCCGGGCGGTGATGATGCCGGTGGAATCCCGGACGATTTTGACGGTGATGTCGGGATGGGATTTCTCGAACAGGGCCAGGTAGCGGGGAATTTCGTCGTCTTCCAGGGCGGTGTAGACGAGGATTTCTTCCGCCGATGCCGCTGGGGTCAGCGTGAGAACCAACAGGGCGGCGGCCAGAATGAATCCAAGGGTTTGGACCAGGGGTTTCATGGGACTTCCTTTCGCATGGGGTAGAGAACGGTCGGAGAGGGAACGCACTTTGTGTGATTATACCGTTTTTATAAGGAAGGAATGAGGTCTGTGTTAGAAGTGGGTTAGTCCGGCGGGAGGGGCGTTGACGTTTCGGTTGTGGCGCCCCGACGCCGGCTTTGTCGTTTCGCGATTGTTGGGCGCGCCTTCGAGGAAGACGAAACCCAACTTTTCCTGTATGTTTCTTTCGACGCTGGAAGGCGGGAATGAAACGATGTTTCCGCCGGGTTACAAAACCGAAATCCGAGGAGGCAAGCGATGATGAAACGGGCAATTTTGAAAACGGCGGTGGCGTTGTTTCTGGCGATCGGGCTGTGGGCGTCCTGCGCGAATGCGGACGATAAACTGAAGGGCGTCCTGGACGCGGTGACCGGTTCCGAAGCGGTGCGCGGGGCCGCCGCGGGCGCGCTGTCCGAAAGCGAAATGGCGGCGGGGCTCAAGGAGGCGCTGGCCCAGGGCGTGCAGACCGCCGTGGAGAAATTGGGGCGGACCGATGGATTTCTGGGGGATTCCCTGGTCCGCATTCCGGTGCCGGAGAAGGTGGATAGGGTCGCCCAGACCGCCCGAACGCTGGGACAGGGCCAGTACGTGGACGAGTTCGTCGTATCCATGAACCGGGCGGCGGAAAAAGCCGTGCCCGAGGCCGCCGAAATCCTCGGCAACGCCATCCGCGCCATGTCGGTGGAAGACGCGGCCCGGATTGTCAATGGCCCGGACGACGCCGCCACCCAATATTTCCGAAAGACCTCCGAATCGGCGCTGGTCGACCGTTTCCGGCCCATCGTGGCGGACGCCACCGACAGCGTGGGCGTCACGGCGGCCTACAAATCCTTCGCGGCGCAAGTGGGCGGCCAGACGGCGGGCGAAACGGCGGGCGAAAGCGGGGAGGAAACGGATCGCCAGGCCGCCGGCCAAATTGGTGGAATGCTCGGCGGGATCGCCAAAGCCGTTGGCGTTCCGGGGCTCGACGAAATGGGACAGGGCTTGGATCTGGACCAGTACGTGACCAACCAGGCGCTGGACGGGCTTTTTACCTACATCGCCAAGGAGGAACGGCGAATCCGCGAAAACCCGCTGGCCCGGAGCAGCGATTTGTTGGAGAAGGTGTTCGGGCGGTAGGTTTTCGGTTCGGAGTTCCGCCTTTAGGCGGTGGGGGGCTGGGCGCAATCGTGCGAACTTCGCGGCTTCGGTTTCCATCCCCGGTTTCCCACGCGCCGCACTCCGCAATTTTCCGCCTGAAGGCGGGACTCCAAACTTATCCTGTCCCGCCCAATTCATGCACCACCACATCCCCGGCCGTCACCCCTTCCGCCAGCTCCAGCAAATGGCGGTGATGGGTGAAGAAGATCACCTGGGTTTCGCGGGAGAGTTCCGCCAGCACTTCCAGGGTCGCTTTGGCCCGGTGGTCGTCGAACTGGACGAGAATGTCGTCCACCACGAAGGGGAGGGGTTCGTGGTGGCGGATGTAGGATTCCAAGCTGGCCAGCCGGACGGCCAGGAAGAGCTGGTCGGCGGTGCCGTCGCTCATCTGGTTCATGCGGACCAGCTCCCCGCCGTGGCGGACCCCCACCAGCTCGTCGCCGTCCTGAAACGCTTCCACCCGCGCGTCGGTGAACCGGCCCAGGGTCATTCGGGCAAACAAATTCTTGGCCCGGCCCAACACCGGCCCCTGGCTTTTTTTGCGATACCGCTCCACCGCCCGCTCCAGCACGGCCGAGGCCAGCCGCAGCCGGGCGTAGTGTTCCACGTCGGCGGCCATGCGGGCCAAGATGCTCTCCGCCTCGGCCTGCAAGACCGCCGCGTGGTCCCCGCCGTCCATCCGGGCCAACGCGGCCCGCTCGCCGCCGATGGTCTGGTCCAGTTCGGAGCGCCGGGTTTCCAAATCCCGAATCGTTTCGTCCAGCGCCGCCATTTCCGCCGCAAGCACGTCGGGGTCGGCCTCCCGGGCGGACGCCACGAAATCCGGTAGGGGAGACCCCGCCGCCAGTTCGTGGAGCCGGGCGTCGAGCCCCGCCAGTTCCGCTTCCAAATCGGTTCGCCGTTTGGATTGGCGGGCCGCCGGAATCAGGCCCGCGGGATCGTCGCAACCGGCTTCCCCGCAGAGGGCCTTCACCTGGACCCGCACCTCGGCCAACGCCTGGCCGGCCGTTTCTAAGGCCGTCTCTTCCTCCCGAAGCTGTTTTTTCAGCCCTTGCCGCTCGGTTCGGACGGTTTGGGCTTGAGCCAGCCGGGAATTGAGTTCATCCACCGCCACCTCCGGTGGCGTCTCCCGCAAATCCGGGGCTTCCCGTTCCACGAAGGCCGCCACCCGGTCGGCGAAGGCGTCGGCGTCCCGGTCGATTCCCGCCAGCCGTTGGGCCAATCCTTCGGCCTCCTTTCGGTGCTCGAAGAATTTCGCGTAGGCGTCCATCACTTCGTGGGCGTGGCCGGGCGTGGCGTCGGCGTCCAGGCCCAGGGGCCGGACCGCCTCCGCCCATTTGGAACGCCACGCCGCCAGCGCCGATTCCGCGTTTTCCGCCTGGCCGTTGGCCTCGTCCAGTTCCGCTTCCCGCTCCCGGATGGCCGCCTGGAGATTCTGCCGCCGCGTCCGCTTTTCCTCCAACGCCCCAAGGGTTTTTCGGGCCTGGTCCAGCAGGCGGGAGAGGTCCGTTTCCTCGGCGGAAACGCCCGCGCCGTGGAGGGCGGCGGTCAGTTCCTCCCGGCATTCGGCGGCCAGCTTTCGGAGAGCTGCCGCCCGTTCCGCCTTTTCCCGCCCGTCGGAGGCTTTCGCCAAGAGCGCCTCCCGATCCGAAAGCCAGCTCCGCATTTCCCGGGGCCTTCCGGCGCCGGGCGTCAGCGGTGCGCCGGACCAGAGGTCGCGCCAATCCCGCAACAGCGCTTCTTGCCGGTTTTGGGCGTCGGTGGCGGCGGATTTCGCCCGGTCCAACGTTTGACCGAGCCGTTCCAGATCCGCCACCAGACCGACCTTTCGCGCCACCCGATCCGCCTCCCGCCGCAACCGGTCGGAAATGTCGTCCGCACCGCGAATGGCCGTTTCCACCGCCTCGGTCAGCGTGTCTGATTTGGGTCCGTTGGACCGCGACGCCTGGAGGAAAGCGTCCACTTCCGCCTTCGGAGTTTCGCCGGTTTCCACCGCCGTCCGAACCAGCCGCCATCCAGCGTCCCTTTGGTTCCGAGCCGACTGCAAATCCGCCTCGGTGGGAACCTCGCCGTCCAGGCTCAGCTTCCGGAGTTCCGCTTCGGCGGCCTCTCGTTCCGCGTGGATTTCTTCCACCCGCTCCAAGGCGCGGGCCACGTCCTCCGACGCTTCCCGAAGCTCGGTCTCGAACCGCTCCACGGTTTCCGCGGACGGAACGGCCGCCGTTTCCAGCGCCGCCAGATCGGCGGACCAGAAGGGCAGGCGGGCCAGTCCGTCGGCGATTTCCGTTTCCGCCGCCCCGGCCGCCGCTTCCGCCGCCGCCAAATCTCCGGCCACGTCGCCCCGCTTTTGCACCCGTTCCACCGCCGCCGCCAGCGCCGAGGAATCGATGGGCTCCCCGGCCTTTTCCAGTTCCTCGCGGTCCCGCCGCAACCGCCGTTCCAGCTTTCCGGCCGCTTCCCGCGCCGAATTCCGGGCGGCCGTGCGTTTTTCGCACTCGGCGGCGAGATCGCGAATCCGACGGCTTTCCGTTCGGCTCAGCCGGATTTCCCCGGCGTCGGAAAGGTCCAGGTCCGGCCGAAGGTCCGCCAGCAGCTCTTGCGCGTCGGTTTCGTGCCGCTCCTTTTGCGTTTGAAGATTGACGCGATCCCGCGCCGCCTTTCGGATGGAGCCGGCCTCGCCCAACAGATCCTTCACGGTATCGGCGTGATCCGCCAGTCCGTCGGGAGCGGTCAGGGCGGCCAGCGCCTCGGACAGCCGTTCCCGTTTTTCCGCGGACGCCTTCACCCGGCTTTCGGCCATGCGCAGGGCTTCCATGGCGGTGCGGCTTCGCTCTTCGAAATCCTCGGGAAGGACGGGCGCGGATTGGAGCGGCGCGTATTCCTCCCGCCGTTCGTCCCGCCGGGCGATGATGGGCAGGGCTTCGAGGATCCGGGTTCGCCGGTTCCGTTCGGCGGATTGGCGGGTTAGCGACGCGACAACGTTTTCTTTCTCCGACTCGGCCGCCTTCAACGCCTTGTCGTGCTTCTCCCACGCCTCGCCGGGAAGCTGGGCGTCCCGCACGGCTTTTTTTTGGGTTTGAAAGGCGGATATGGAAGCGTTGATGGCCGGTTTCGAGCCACCGGGCTTGAAGAGGTCCGCCGCCTCGGCCGCCATGGATTCCTTGACCTGCTGGAAATCCCCCAGCCCGGCCCCGGCGGCGAAAAGCAGTTCCCCCACTCGGCCCGCTCCCCGGATGATTTCGCGTCCCCCGGCCACCAGCCGGTCATGGTCGATCCCGAATAGCGCCGC
Organism: Desulfococcaceae bacterium; assembly: GCA_046541515.1. GTDB lineage: Bacteria > Desulfobacterota > Desulfobacteria > Desulfobacterales > Desulfococcaceae > CAYFVR01. The sequence continues at coordinate 3,100 of JBKHDD010000116.1, read as the reverse complement.
GAAACTTTCCGCGTCCACGCCGCCGAGGAAGGCCGAAAGCTCGGCTTCCTCCACCACGGTTTCGTCGTCGGCGGCGCGCAGGGGCGATTTCCTGGCCTTGCGTCGCATTACCGCCAGTTCTGAACCGTCCGTTTTCCGAAAAACGCCGCCGACCCGAAGGCGTTGATTTGTATGAATAAAATTGTCGGTTGTCTTGTGGGGGAAATCATACAAAAGCACCGTCAGCGCCCGCAGTGCGGAGCTTTTTCCGGCTTCGTTGGGGCCGTAGATCAGGTGGAGCCCTTCGGTTCCGCCCGAAAGGTCCAGCGTCGTGTCGGTAAACGGGCCGAAAGCCCGGAGGTCTAGACGGAGGATTTTCATCGGTCGCCTCCCGTCTCCGCATTGCCGGGCCGGGGGAGATTTTTTTCCGTCGAGGAAGCGGAGCGTACCTCCGAGCCGCTTCCGCCCCGCAACCGGTGAAGCAGCAACGGTCGGCCGGCGTCAAGAATCTCCTTCAACCAGTCCGAATCCTCCGGATTCGGCGCGGGGTTTCCGTTCCGGAGTTCCGCCGGCATTTTCCGGGCGAGATCGCCGAACAAGTCGCTTCCCAATTCCTTCAAGGCGTCGGGATCGGCTTTCAGTTCGTCCAGCAAGGCCATCACTTCCTGGAGCGGCCCTTCGGGCAAGGTTCGCTCCCGGTCCGGTTGGGTCCGAAACCGGACTTTTTCCAGCCAAACCCGATCCCCCGCGGCGCCCAGCGCGGCGGCGCGGAGTTCGTTCGTCCAATGTTCCGGATCGGCCAACAGCGCTTCGTGCGCGGCACAGGGTCCGGTCAGTTCCACCCGGGCGGCGAGGGGACGGCCTTCGTTTTCTTCCATGGCCCGTTCGATGGCGGCCATGGCCCGATCCACTGCTTTTTCGCCGTCCGCCGCGCCGGAGACGTCCACCGTCAGCCGCGCCCAGCGAAACACGTCCAGGGCGTGGAATTCGACTTCGGCCCGGCCGGCGTCGTCCACCCGAACCACCGTGCAGCCGCGCGCCCCGCCTTCCTTGACGTGGCGGCCCTGGATGTTGCCGGGAAAAATGACGTGGGGGTTTTCGTGGAGGATTTCCCGATCGTGGACGTGGCCCAGCGCCCAGTAGTCGTAGCCGTGCCGCAACATGTCGTCCAGGGAGCACGGCGCGTAGGGATTGTGGCCCGGCCGTCCGTCCGCCGAGGTGTGAAGCAGCCCGATATTGAAACATCCTTCCACCCGGGAGGGATAGGATTGCACCAGCGACTGGGTGACTTTGGGGGAATCGTATCCCTGGCCATGAATGGCGACGGGGAGATGTTCAAGCCGAACGGTTTCCGGCGCGGCGGTGGAGAGAATCCGGACGTTTTCCGGATAGGGGAGGCGCCGGGTCATCCGGCTGGCGGCGTCGTGGTTGCCGACGATGGCGAAAACCGGAATCCCGGCCTCTTTCAACCGGGACATTTGATGAACGAAAAACAGGCCGGTGTTGTAGTCTTTCCAGTCCCGATCGAAAATGTCCCCCGCGAACACGACAAAATCGGCGGGAAGGGATTTGGCCAGCTCCACCAGGTTTTCCAGCGCCCGCCGGGTGGCCCCGCGCAGGGCGTCCACCGGCGCGCCCTCATAGTTTTCCAACTTCTGCATGGGGCTGTCCAAGTGCAGGTCGGCGGCGTGAATGAAGGTGAACATGGGCCTCCCGTTGGGAAATGGAATGGTTGGGGTTAACGTCAATACCGTTCAGTTTACCGGAAAAATGGTAGGGGCGAATCGCATTCGCCCTACGTCAATCTGGCACGATTGCTCCATTGAAATCCCAAAGTGAACGCCATTGGGGTTAACGCGGAAGGAGATTTCTATCGTAAGAAGCAGTGGGATGTAAATGGCATTTCGGCCATTGGCGTAATTCCCAATGCCGTGCCAGGAGCGACGAGTTGCACTCGTCGTCCTCTTCCAGCCGTGTTCCGATTCGACGAGTACAACTCGTCGCTCCCAGGGACATGGGGATTTTCTCGATTGCCGACCGCCTTGAATTCCAAACGGAAAGGCGCTGGAATGGGAACGGCAAGGCGGCCAATGCGAAACGGTGGGAATTCGGTTTTCATCCTGGGAATCCTGCGCTATACTTTTTTGAATGCCCACGAAATCCACCGCTTTTGGGCCCCGCCGCCAAAATTGGGCCTTCTCGGCTTCAAGGGAGATCCCTCCGTGAAATACGACATCGCCACAAAAGTGTTGCTGGAACGCTGCCGGGACGAGTTAATCCGCCATTTCTTGGGCATCGACGTGCGGGAAAGCGTGATGATCGAGGAGTTTCCCCAGGAAACGGTCAGCCTGAAGCGGAGCGATTTCCCCGTTCTTGTGACCGACCGGGCGGGGAAGGAACTGCTGGCGGTGTTGGAAATCCAAAGCAGCTGGAATCGCCGGGTTCCGTTGCATCTTCTGGATTAGCGCACCCGGTACCTGATCCGCCGCGAGATCAAAATCCTTTCCTGCGTGATCCTGCTGGTACCATCGGGGTCGGCAACGGACCGCTACCAGGACGACGAGGTCGGTTTCCGGTTCCGGCTCGTCCGGGTGTACGAGATGGACGCCCGGGAAATCATGGAAAGCGGCTTGGTCTGCCTGTTCCCGTTCGTGCCGCTGATGAAGGGCGGCCGGCAGTACGTCGATGAGGCCGATCAGCGCATTTACGCCAGCGGCAAAGGCCGCCGCGAAAAGGCCGATATGCTCACATCCATGGCGATCTTGTCCGGGCTGGTTTCAAAAGACCTCCCGGCCATGCTCATCGCCCGAAGGAGAGACATCATGATCGAATCCGCCGCGTACGACATCATCAAAGAAGAGGGAATCCGGGAGGGAAAAACTACCGGAATCCGTGAAAGCTTGACCATCTTAATTGAGTCCAAGTTTGGCGAGGAAAGTGCCCAAATTCTAAAGCGCTTGGATTCCATCTCCGATACGGACCGCCTTTTGGGGATGTTCCGTGTGATTCACCTTGCGCGGGACGTCGAAGATCTTCTTGACCGGATCAATTCCGAAAACCAATGATCTCCCGGCCATGCTCATCGCCCGAAGGAGAGACATCATGATCGAATCCGCCGCGT
>JBKHDD010000115.1:0-15568 GCA_046541515.1 Desulfococcaceae bacterium | reverse complement strand
GTCATCTATGCTCTTCGTCAGGGTCGAGTGGAAATGGCGGTTCCCGGCAGCCGGCACCCGGGCCGGGCGGTTCCCGACGCGAACCTTTTTTTGCTTCCGGCCTTTTACGCCCGCCCGCCCGCCCTTGCCCACCGGCTTCGGGAAGGACCGCTGGGACGCGAACTGGACGCCCGGCTGGAAACGGTCCTCAACGTCCACGTGGTCGGCGGCCGGCTGGGTCTGGGCCATGCGAACCTGTTTGGGGTCCGGCGCCCCCCGCGCCGGCATGAAGACATCGCCGGCCTTCGCGTCCCCATTGCCGGGGGGCCGGCCAACGCCGGTCGGATTGAATTGCTGGGCGGCGTCCCGGTGTCCCTCCCCTGGCCCGATCTGCCGGCCTGGCTGGACAGGGGGGCGGTGGACGGCATTTTGACCACCCCCGCCACCGTGGTCAGCGCTCGCTTGCGGGAGCATGGGGTCACATCGGGCTTTTTGGATCGCCAGTACTTTCCCCAGTACGTTCCCCCGATTGCCGGGCCCTTCTGGGCGAGACTGTCTCCGGCCCTTCGAGACCTGATCCGCCGCATCTGGGACGGCCTGGCGGCGGACCAACGCGCCGCCGCCGCCGAAGATCAACGCGCCGCCCTGGATGCCCTTCAGGCCCAGGGCTTGAGGTTGGCCCGTCCCGAGGAAGATGTGTTTCCCTCATGGCGGGAGCGGATGTTGCCCCGGCAGGCGGAGATTGCTGCGGAATTGCAAATTGACCCGTCCATGTATCGGCGGGCGACGGCGGCAATCCAGGCTTCTGATGGATAGAGGCGATTCCGCCATGGCCTCTCTTGGCTTTTTCACGCCTTGGAAACGATCCAGTCTGTTCTTTTTGCTGATCGTCTTTTTGCCGACGTTCTCCCCGGCCGGCAACATGATCCACATGTTGCAAGAGCCACAGGCGCAGCTGGCCTCAATCCAGGATAAATCCCCAATTCAAGGGCAATTGCTCGGCCTGCAGATGGGAAGGGCGCTCCAGACGGTGGAGATGCCGCCGGCCACCTCCGCGAGCGACCTCGCCGAGGGCCGCCATTTTGAAGGGCCGTTGCCCGAAGCCTTGTCGCAATCCATGCGCCCGAAGGGCGCCTACGTCCAGGAACTCGAAAATGTCATGTTGCCGGACGCCTTCGGCCAAGTCCGCCGCTGGATGCACCCTCGAAACGGACTCCCCGAACAATTCGGGAACACGCCTTTCTTCCAAGCCTTCCGCAAATCCTGGATTCGCTCCAAGTTTGGCGGGCCGACGCTGGATGGGCGGCGCTACGTTTGGTTGGGGGTGCGTCTGGAAACCACGGCCGGAGAATTCGCCGGCGTCCCGGGCGCGCTGGTCAATCCGACGCAACCGTTGGCGACGGAAAATTCCGGCCGGGAAGACGCCGGCAGACGTCTGCTGTTCGACATGGACGGACGGGTGCTGGCCAGCTGGCCCGAAGACGGAACCCGCCGGATGGAGGAAATCCCCCTGTTCCGGCTCCATGGCCGGAAGTTGCTGGACGGGGGCGGCGCCTGGGCCTTCGAATCGACGCGGTCGGCGGTGTCGGCGTTCCAGATTCCGCTGTTTTCGTTCCGCATGGGGGCGGCCTGCGACAAGGGCCGGGCGCTGGCGCCCCGGTGGAAAAATCTCGCAGTCGGGGGAACGACCCTTGGATTGCTGGCCCTGTTCGGCCTGGGCGCGCTCCTCTTCCTTTGGCGGCAATGGCGACGGCGCGCCGAGGCGGAAGAAGCGCTTCGGCGAAGCGAAGCGGCCTGCCGCACCCTGGTGGAAAATTTTCCGGAGGGAATCGTGGGCCGCTTCGGAACCGATCTTCGGGCGACCTTGGCCGGTGGCGCCGCGCTTGCGTATCTCGGAATCCGGCCCGAGGAGATTCTGGGAAAAAGGCCGGAGGAATGGCTTCCCCAAAACCTCGGCGAGCGACTAGGCGATTGCTTTCAAATGGCCCTCCGGGGAAAAACCGGACGGATGGAAGGCCGCCTGAATCAGCGGCATTTCGAAATCCGGACCTTCCCCTTGCGGCCCCAGGGCGCGGACGTTGGCGGCGGTCTGTTCGTCTGGCTGGACATTACGAAACGCAAGCAGGCCGAAATGGAAATCATGCAAGCCAAGGAGGGGGCCGAGGTTGCGGACCGGGCCAAAAGCGAGTTTTTGGCCAACCTGTCCCACGAGCTGCGGACCCCCATGAACGCGGTGCTCAATTTCGCCTGGCTTGGGATGCGCCGGGGAGAAGCGCTGGAAACCCAACAAATAATCGATTATTTTCGGGAGATTTATGAAAACGGTGGCCGGCTCATGGTTTTTCTCAACGATCTGCTGGACCTGTCCAGCCTGGCGGCCGATCGACATCGGCCGAGCCAGGCCCGCTGCGATCCGAGACAGGAGGCGGAAAACGCGGCGGCGGAGATTTCCCGGACCACCGCCGCGCGGAACATCGAAATCCACATCGATCGCGACGCCGAAGTCTCCCAAGTGGCCGCCGACCCGGTCCGGATGGAGCAAATGTTCCGCCACCTCCTGACCAACGCCGTCACCTTCTCCCCGCCCGACGCCCGCATTTGGGTCGATTTCGCCGACGTTCCCCTGGAAGAAAACGGGAAGGGCCCCCCTGCGGTGGAAATCCGGATTACCGATCAGGGACCCGGCATTCCCGAGGGGGAACGGGAAGCCGTCTTCGAGAAATTCACCCAAGGCAGTCGGACCCGTTCCGGCGCCGGCGGAGCGGGTCTGGGACTGGCGCTTTGTCGGGCAATCGTCCGGCTTCACGGCGGGCGCATTTGGGTGGAAGATTCGCCCCATGGTCCCGGCAGCCGATTTCGGTGTCGCCTTCCCCGGGCGGAATCGGCCGAGACCGCCTCGACGCCTCGTCTCCCGCGCGCCAGGGAGAAATCCGTGCCCGTCGTTCCCGCCGTCCCGGCCAAACCCATCGTCCCCCCGCCGTCCGATGTCCTCAACGGACTTTATCGGCTGGCGCTGATCGGCGACATTTTCTCCCTGCGGGACGAAATCGACCGGCTGGAAACCGACAATCCGGGATTGGGGCCCTTTCTGGAGCCGCTTCGCGAAATGAGCAATGGCTTTCAACTGGAGGAAATCCAGAATTTTCTCCTTCGATTTCTGGAGGAAAACCATGGAATCGCCGCGGGATGACGCCACCATTCTGGTCATCGACGACAGCCCAACCAACCTTCGTCTGTTGCTGGAGACCCTTCAGGCCGCCGGCTATCGAACGCTCATCGCGCCCAGCGGAGAACGGGCCCTCCGCCAGATGAAACTGGTCCGGCCCGACCTGATTCTGTTGGACGTGATGATGCCCGGAATCGACGGATTCGAAACCTGCCGACGAATCAAGGAATCTCCGGACACCCGAGACATCCCGGTGATTTTCGTCACGGCTCTGGCCAAATCCTCGGAAAAGCTGCGGGGCTTTGAAATGGGCGGGGTGGACTATGTCACCAAGCCGTTTCAGCAGGAGGAGGTGCTCTCCCGGGTGCGAACCCACCTGACCCTGCGCCGGCAGCAAACCGCCCTGGAAGCGGCCAACCAAACCAAAGACCGCTTTTTCTCCATTGTGGCCCACGACATGCGGGGCGCGTTCAATTCCCTGTTCGCCTACGCCGACATCATGGCCGAGCAGGTGGCCCAAACCGGTCCCGAGTCCCTGCGCCAAACCTCCAACAAATTAAGCGAATCGGTGGAAAACGCCTATCGCCTTTTGCAAAACCTGCTCCAATGGGCGCGAATTCAGCGCGGCCAGATGGAATTTCAGCCGAGAAACCTGAACATCTCCGATCTGATCAAGGATATTTTGACCCTCACCGGCGGTCATCGAGAAAAAAAGCGCATCACGGCGGAAAACGCGATCCCCCCGGACACCTGCGCATGGGGAGACGAGCGGATGCTGCACACCGTTTTCCGAAACCTCGTCACCAACGCCGTCAAGTTCACCCCCATGGACGGCCGGATCGCGCTTCGGGCCCAGTCGGACGGCGATCGTCTGCGGATTTTCTTGGAAGACAACGGCGTCGGCATCGATCCGGAACACCTCGACAGGCTCTTCCGGATCGACGTGAAACATCAGGAAACCGGCACCGAAGGGGAACCCGGCACCGGGCTGGGTCTCGTGCTCTGTAACGAGTTGATCCACCAGAACGGCGGAGAAATCGCCATCGCCAGCCAGCCCGGGGAAGGCACAACGGTGGCCGTGACCCTGCCAAAATCCGAACACCCGGCCGCCGATTCCCTGACGGCCGCCGCGCAATCCTAGCGGAGCGGTTCCCTCCCGCCCCCCCTCTCCCAAGAAAGGGAGACCCGTAAAAAAACGTGGAAATTTCCCGCCAAAACCCCGTTTTCCCTTTGGCCCAAAGGCTTTCCCGCAGGCCCCAAAATCCATTCCCTTTGGAAAAGGGCCCGCCTCCGCCCCGCTTCTCCTGGCTTCGGGTTCACTTTCTCCGCCCCGCTGTTTCCGGCACGAAACCTGCAAAATCCGAAATCGAAAGTTTACCTTTTCCGGATTGCCGCTTTCATGGCCACTCGTCCCCTCGCCCGGATCGCCGGGCCCGAAATTCCCTTTTTAAGTCGCAACACCGACGTGTTGATGGCGCTGCTGGTGGTGGGCATCCTGATGTTGATGATCCTGCCCCTGCCGACCATCCTGCTGGACCTGCTCATCGCGTTCAACATCACCTTCGCCCTGATTCTGCTTTTGGCGGCGCTCTACGTGATGAAGCCGCTGGATCTTTCCACATTTCCATCCCTGCTGCTGGTGGTCACGCTCTTCCGCTTGTCGCTGAACATCTGCTCCACTCGGCTCATTCTGCTCCACGGACACGAAGGGACCGGGGCGGCCGGAACGATCATCATGGCCTTCGGCGGCTTCGTGGTGGGCGGAAACTTCGTGGTGGGCTTCATCGTCTTCCTGATCCTGGTGCTCATCAATTTTCTGGTCATCACCAAGGGCGCCGGCCGGATCGCCGAGGTGGCGGCCCGCTTCACCCTGGACGCCATGCCGGGCAAGCAGATGGCCATCGACGCCGATCTCAACGCCGGGCTCCTGGACGAAAAAGAGGCCCGCCGCCGACGGGAAATGGTGGCGCGGGAGGCGGAATATTACGGGGCCATGGACGGCGCCAACAAGTTCGTCAAGGGCGACGCCATCGCCGGCATCATCATTACCTTGATCAACATCGTCGGCGGGCTGGTGGTCGGCGTGCTCCAAAACGACATGAACGTGGGCGAGGCGGCCCGGAACTATACCCTGCTGACCGTGGGGGACGGTCTGGTGACCCAGATTCCGGCGTTGATCGTGGCCACCGCCGCCGGCATCGTCGTCACCCGGGCCGGCGCCGGCGGCGGGAGCATGGGCGGCGAAATCGCCGGTCAGCTTTTGGGCCAGCCCCACGCCATCGCCGTGACCGCCGTCATTCTGGCGGGATTCGGCCTCATCCCGGGCCTGCCCGCCATCCCGTTCCTGGCGATGGCCCTGTGCATGGGGGGAATCGCCTACCTTTTGGTGGGCGCGGAACGGGAGCGAAAGGACCGGGAGGCGGAGGCGGAGGCCGAGGAAACGCCCGCGGCCGAAACGCCGGAAACGGTTCCCCCCCTGGACCCTCTGGCGCTGACGGTGGGCCACCGACTGGTCCCCCTGGTGGACGCCGACCAGGACGGCCGGGTGCTGGAACGGATTCGCTCCATCCGAAACCAGCTCGCCGCCGACCTGGGCGTCCTCGTCCCGCCGGTGCGCATCCGGGACGACATGAGCTTCGCGCCCGGCGATTACGCCATCCATCTTCGGGGCAATCCGGTGGGCAAGGGCCAATTGATGCCCGAGCACCTGCTGGCCATGCACATCGGCGCTTCTCCCCGGCCCGTCAAGGGCGTGCAAACCCGGGAACCCACCTACGGGCTTCCGGCCTACTGGATCAAGCCGTCGGAGCGGGAAGACGCCCTGGACAAGGGCTATACCGTGGTGGACCTTCCCACGGTTCTGGTGACCCACCTTTCCGAAATCGTCCGCCGTCACGCCCATGAACTGCTGGGGCGGCAGGAGGTGTCGCGAATGCTGGACGAACTGCGGGCCACCCATCCCAAGGCCGTGGACGATTTGACGCCCAATCCGCTGCCCCTGGGCGCCGTGGTCCGGGTACTCTCCAACCTGCTGCGGGAAGGCGTCCCCATCCGAGACATGCTCACCATCGTGGAGACCCTGGCCGATTGGGCCCCCGCCGTCAAGGACCCGGACGCGCTGACCGAATACGTGCGGACGGCCCTGGCCCGGACCATCACCCGCCTCTGCCAGGCGCCGGACGGCAGCCTGCCGGTGATCACCGTGGGCGCGGGGGTGGAAGAACGGATCGTGGAGGCTTCCGGCCGTCCGGACGCCGGCGGCCTGCCGGCCCTGCCCCCGGAAACCGCCACCCGTCTCATGCAGGCCGTGTCGGCCCGGGTGGAACAATTTTCCTCGCCCGAAGGATCGCCCGTGCTGGTCTGCTCCGGCGCGGTGCGGCCCCGCCTCAAGCGGCTGGCCGAAAAATTTCTGCCCAATCTCACGATTCTCTCCTACAACGAAATCGCCCCCGGCGTCTCGGTCACGCCACTGGCCACCGTGGAGTTGAACGATGCACATTAAGCGATTCGAAGCCTGGACCATGTCCGAGGCCCTCCGGATGGTGAAAGAGGCCCTGGGCCCCGACGCCGTGATTCTCTCGGTCCGCCAACACCGAGGGGGCGGGGTGCTGGGGTTTCTCAAAAAGCCTGCCGTGGAAATCACAGCCGCGGCGGAACCGGTCCCGGCGGCGGCGCCCCGCCCGGTTCAACCTCGCCGTTCGGCCGCTCCGCTGTACGCGAACCGCCCGGAACGACGGCGCCGGGAATCTTCGCCTCCGTCCAATCCGGTCTATCGAATGGAATCTTGGCGAACGGAATCCCGACGTCCCGAATCCCGGCAGCCCGAAAGCCGGGGCGAGGTGGACCCGGGGCTTCACGCGGTGTCCGATCTCCACCGGCGGCTGGCCGCCCATGAAGTGAACGACGCCTTGGCGTGGGACCTGGTCGGGGCCGTGGCCCGGGAATTGGGCGGGAAATCCGCCGCCCCGCTTCAGATGGCGGACATGCTCGTCCGGGTTCTGCGGACGCGGGGCGTTCGTCTGGGGCCGGAAGCGGCTCCGGATGGGGGGGGCGGCCAAACGTTCCCCGGCTTGTCCCCGGAGACCGTCGGCGCCGGCATCCCTCAGGTCGTCGCGCTGGTGGGCGCCACCGGCGTGGGCAAAACCACCACGGCGGCCAAGCTGGCCGCCCGCCTGCTCCGCCAGGGACGGCGGCCCGCGCTGGTGACGATGGATCAGGAACGGATCGGCGGGGTGGAACAGCTTCGGATTTTCGCCCGGGCCATGGAACTGCCCTTCGCTTCGGTGGCCCGTCCCGGCGATCTTCCGGTCGCCCTGGAGCGGCTGGAAACCCCGGACCTGATTTTGGACACGCCGGGAACCGCCCCCGGCGACGCGGAAGGTCTCGCCCGGCTGGGAGACGCCATCCACCGCGTTCCCGGCGGCCGGGCGACGCTGCTGTTGCCCGCCTCGGCCCGGGACCGGGACATCGACTTCGCCCTGGAGCGGTTTGGCGCCCTTCCCCTCTCCCGGATCATCGTCACCAAAATCGACGAGGCCGCCGTGCTGGGCGCCCTGTTCCATCTGGCTCTCCGGGCGCCGGTACCGGTGGCCTTTTTCAGCGAAGGCCCCCGGGTCCCCGAAGACCTCCAACCGGCCGACGTGGCCGGACTGGTGCATCGGCTCTGCGGGTCCGCCCCGGCCAAGGTCCGTCCCGATTCATCCCGCCGGAGCGGCCGGGAAGGGACGCGGGCGGGAACAAAACGGCCGGGGGCGGAATCCGGATTCGTGGCCAACCGCCATTCCGACCGGTTTCACCAGCCGGGATGCCCGGCCGCCCGGCAAATCCGGCCGGAAAACCGCCGCGAATTCGCCAGCGCGGCGGAAGCCGAGGCCGCCGGCTGCCTGCCCTGCAAGCGTTGCGTGGGCGAGCGGACGGAAACCGAGGAGCCGGCCCCAACTTCGTGCCGGGCGGCCCGATAGTTCGCCCGTTTCCGGCGGCCTGGCAACGCCGTGAACAATCCCCTTTTCCCGCGGAGACGCAAAGCGATGGAAACCGATGACGCGAAGGCCACCAACGTGATTTCCATGGAACGCCATCTTCGTTCCCAAAAGGAGCCGGATCGCGCCCGGGTCATTGCCGTGACCTCCGGCAAGGGCGGGGTGGGGAAATCCAGCGCGGTGGTCAACCTGGGCATTTCCCTGCAACGGCTGGGCAAGCGAGTGCTGGCCATGGACGCCGATCTCGGTTTGGGGAACCTGGACATCCTGATGGGTCTCGCGCCCCGGTACAATCTTTCCCATGTGATTCGGAACGAAATCGCCATGGCCGACATCCTCCTGGAAGGCCCGGAGGGTCTGCGGCTGCTGCCGGCCGCCTCCGGGGTGCGGGAGATGGCCGAGCTGCCCCGGGAGGTCCATTGCCGGATACTCTCGGAGCTGGACGCCCTGTTGGACGACGTGGACGTGGTCCTGGTGGACACCGGCCCCGGTCTTTCCTCCGCCGTGCTGCACTTCAACGGCGCGGCCGGGGAGGTGCTGGTGGTGACCACCCCGGAACCGGCCGCCATCACCGACGCCTACGCACTGCTCAAAATCCTGGTGCTGCTGCAACCGCCCCGGCCGCTCCATCTGCTGGTCAACGCCGCGGGCTCCCTTCGGGAGGGGCAGGAAGTGTGTCGGCAACTGCAACGGGTGTCCCAGCGGTTTTTGGGGGTGTCCCCCGGGTATCTGGGCTGCGTGCTCCGGGACGATTTTTTGATTCAGGCGCTTCGGAAACAGCAGGCGGTGGTGAAGGTGTTCCCCGATTCCCGTTCCGGCCGCGGCTATGAAGCCCTGGCCCGTCGGCTGCTTCGCATCCCGCCGCCCCCGGCGGAAACCAGCGCCTCGGTCTGGCGACATTTCCGGGCGGAATAGCCAACCCATGCCCGCTTCCCCAGAGGACCGGGAACAGGTCGTGGCGCGGCACCTGCCCTTCGTGCGCCGGACGGTGACGCGAATGTCGGCCGGGTTGCCGCCGGAAGTGGACCGGGAGGAGCTGTTGCAGGCGGGAGTGGTGGGACTGCTGGAGGCGCTGGACCGGTTCGATCCCGGCCGCAACGCCAATTTCCTCACCTTCGCGGCATTTCGAATTCGGGGCGCGGTGACCGAGGAGCTTCGGCGCAACGACCTCGTTTCGCGGGGAGACCGCCAGCGAATCCGGGAAATCCGCCGGGCCGAGCGGAAACTGACCGGGCGTCTGGGCCGCCCGCCCGAGGAACCGGAGTTGGCGGCGGAATTGGGGCTTTCCGAGGCGGAACTGGAGCGGGTTCGACGGTCCGCCGAAACCCGCGTGGCGACCTTCGACGAAATCGGCCTGCCGCCTTCCGAAGAACGAAAGGCGATGGTGGACGCCCTTCTGACCGGGGAAAGCGCCGACGCATTGACCTGGGTCCGCGTCCGGGAACTGGCCGCCGCCCTGGCCCGGGCGGAGGAAGGGCTTCCCGAAAAGGAACGGATCGTCCTGGCGCTCTACTACCAGGAAGATTTGACGCTGAAGGAGATCGGAGCGGTTTTGGACCTGACCGAATCCCGGGTCTCCCAACTGCGAACGGCCGCGATTCGCAAACTGCGGGACCGGCTTCGGCGGGACGGCATGCTGGAAGAATCAATCGGATAGACGGAGAGAACCATGGAACTGAACTGGCAGGATATGGCCTTTTGGGAACTCGTGCTGGACGGCGTCGCCCTCTTGCTTTGCGGACTGGCCGTGATCGCGCTGATCGTTTGGCGGAAAGAGCGGTCCGCGTCCGCCGTTCCGGCCGCTTATGGGCGCGGATTCGACGGCGGGTCCGGTTCGCCGGAATCCCGGTTCCGGGCGAGCGAATGGGCCGAAGCCGACATTCCGAATTTGAAAGCCGGCGGGGCCGCCCGGAAATCTCCGGGCGGCCCGAAAACGGATCTCTACGACCAGGCGGCGGAGCTGGCCGCCGCGGGCCTGTCGGTCTCCGCGGTGGCCGAGGAGCTGGGACTTCCCCGGGGGGAAGTGGAACTGGCCCTGAAATTCCGGCGGATCGCGCCGCCGGAACCGGAGACGCCCGCGGCGGTCATTCCCCTCCAAGACACCCGCACCCGAACATCGGAGGCGAAATGAGCGGCGCCATCTACCTGGGCGCCGCCGGCATGGCGGCCCAGCAGTTACGACTCCAGCTCCAGTCGGAAAATTTGGCCAACGCCGATTCCCCCGGCTATCGGCGGGAAGCCTTGGCCGTCCGACTTTCCGAGGCCCAAGAAGCCGGCGCACCGCCGCCGGCCGTCCTCCCGGTCCATTCCCGGATCGACGAAACGCCGGGGCGGCTGCAGGCCACCGGCAATCCCCTGGACCTGGCCCTGGGGGGCGACGGCTTCTTTGCCATCGATACGCCCGATGGCGTCCGCTACACCCGAAACGGCAGTTTTCAGGTGGACCCCACTGGCGTCCTGACGACCGCCGACGGCCATCCCGTGCTGGGCGAGGGCGGGCCGCTGATCCTGCCGGACGGGCCGGTTTCCGTGACGGCGGAGGGCCAGGTGGAATCCGACGGATTGGTGGTGGGCCGGTTGCGGATCGGCGATTTCCCGGGCAACGACGCGATGCGAAAGGCCGGAAACGGCCGTTTCGGTCCCGCCGATCCGGAGGCGGTGGAAATCCGTCCGGCCCGGGTAAACGTGGTGCAGGGCTCGCTGGAAGGGGCCAACGTGGACCCGGTGAGTGAACTGACGGGCATGATCGCCACCCAGCGCCTTTTCCAAAGCTATCAACGAATCATCCAGGCGGCGGACGAAATGGATCAGAAGGCCGCCGCGGAGTTGGGGCGGGTGGAATAGGAGGATTGGAAATTCGCCAGAAGGAAACAAAGATATCTTTGGAGACGGAATCAATTGGGCTTTCAAATCGTGGAAATTCTGGTGCAGGTGCAGGCCCCTGCGCTTCTGAAACCTTAATTTACGATGTCTGCATTGATGATTAAATGAACGGTGAACGGAATTCCGGACGCCGACCGAAGGAAAGGAATCTCCCATGCTTCGAACCCTCTGGACCGCCGCGACCGGAATGCAGGCCCAGAATCTGAACATCGACGTGATTTCCAACAATCTTGCCAACGTGAACACGGCCGGCTTCAAGCGGAGCCGAGCCGATTTTCAGGACCTGCTCTACGAAACCCTGCGTCCCGCCGGGGTGGCTTCGGCGGCCGGCAACGAAGTGCCCACCGGCGTTCAGATCGGCCACGGCGTGCGCCCGGTGGCCACCCAGCGAATTTTTTTGCAGGGCGACTTGCAGCACACCAAAAACCAGCTCGACATGGCCATCGAAGGGGCCGGTTTTTTTCAGATTCTCCAGCCCAACGGGGAGATCGCCTACAGTCGGGCCGGGGCCTTCAAGGTGGACGGCGAGGGCCGGGTGGTCAATTCCGACGGCTACCTGGTGTCGCCGGAAATCACCATCCCGGCGGACGCCACCGCCGTTTCCGTCGGATCGGACGGCACCATTTCGGTGCTCCAGGCCGGCGCCGCGGACGCCACGGAAATCGGCTCGGTGGAGCTGGTCAACTTCATCAACCCGGCCGGGCTTCAGGGCATCGGCCGAAACCTGATGATCGAAACCACCGCCTCGGGCGCGCCCATCGCCGGGACTCCGGGCGAGGACGGCCTCGGCACCATCGCCCAGGGCTTCGTGGAGATGTCCAACGTCAACGTGGTGGACGAAATGGTGGGCATGATCACGGCCCAGCGCGCCTACGAGTTGAACAGCAAAGCCATCCAGGCGGCGGACGACATGCTTCAGACGGCGTCCACGATCAAGCGGTGATGGCGGGAATTGAGAATGGGCAATGAACAATGGATAATTGGGGCGGGGTGATTTCCGGGAGCGTCCAGCGCCGTTTTTTGGGACGGCGTCGAGGCGCCCGGCGGGTCCGGAAAGCCGAAGAGCTTCGCCCTTCGATGGGGATGAAGCGAACTTTTGGATGGACCGTCTTCGTTTTGTTGCTGCCGGCGACGTTCGCTCCGGTTGCCTTCGGGGAAGCCGCTCGGGCGCTTCGGGTGGAAATCCCGGAAGCGACGACGGTCGTGGAGGAGACGATCCGGCTGCGGGACGTGGCCACCGTTCTGGACGGACCGCCGGCGCTGATGCGGGCCGCCGGGGAAACGGTTCTCGGTCGAGCGCCGCTCCCGGGCCACACCCGGCGGTTGCGCGGCCGCTCGGTGGCGGACCGGCTGGAACGGGCGGGGATTCCCCGGGACCGGGTGGCGCTGTCCGCGCCCGATTTGATCTCCGTCGCCCGCGCCGCCATCACCTTTTCTCCGGAACGGGTGGAGGCGCTGGCCCGGGAGGCGCTGGAGAAGCGGCTGGCGGACCGGCCAGAGGCGGAGGTGGTGTCGGTGCGGGCGTCCCGCCCGGCGGTGCTGCCCGGCGGCGGACCGGTTTCGGCGCGGGTGGAGGTCCGCGGCCGCGGCGACCTGCTGGGAACGGTGCCGTTGACGCTTCGGTTCGAACGCGGCGGCCGGCCCGTGGGCGACGCCCCGGTGACGGCAAAAGTGGCGGTCTTCGGAAACGTGGTGGTGGCCCGGCGGCCCATTCCCCGGCACGCGCCGTTGGGCGAAGACGTGCTGACCGTCCGCCGGATGGACCTTGCCGACGCCCCGGCCCGCCATTACGCGGAAATCGCGGAATTGAACGGCTCCCGGGCGGCCCGCCGGATCGCGGCCGGCCATCCCCTGCGGCCGGACTTGGCGGAGCGTCCGCCCGCCGTGGAACGAGGCGACCGGGTCCGGATTGTGGCCCGAAAGCCGGGGCTTGAAATCACGGTGCTCGGGGAAGTGCGCACGCCCGGCGCGGTGGGCGAACGGGTCCACGTGGTGAACGTGGACTCGGGCAAACGGCTGGACGCCCGGGTTCTGGGCGACGACGCCGTGGAAGTGGATTTTTAAGGACCTGGCATTCCGGAGGTTTCAACATGGTTTCCGTTTCCATATCGCGCGTCTTCGCCGGCTTGTTTCTGGCGGGGTTGATCCTGACCGGCTGCGCCGCGCCGCCCCCGCCCGCGCCGTCCGTCCCGGCGGCGGCGCCGACGCCGCCCCCCGTTCCCGAACCGGTCCAAACCGCCGCCGACCCGGCATCCCTATGGACCGCCCACGCCCCAATGGGCGATCTGTACGCCGACGCCAAGGCGCGATCCGTGGGGGACATCCTGACCATACGGATCGTGGAGTCGGCCACGGCCAGCAATCAGGCCCAGACCGACACCAGTCGGGAATCGGGAATCGAGGCCGGCATTTCCAACTTTCTGAACCTGGAGCAATACTATCCGCCCAACCACGTCCCGGACAGTTTCCCCTACATGAATCCCTTCGGAAAAGTGACCGCCAATTTCGACAACGAATTCGAAGGGGCCGGGGCCACCCGACGAAGCGGCAGCCTGGCGGCCTCCATCAGCGTTCGCGTGGTGGAGGCGCTGCCCAACGGCGTCCTGCGGGTGGCCGGTTCCCGGGAAGTGGCGGTGAACAACGAGCAACAGTACATCACCCTCACCGGTCTGGTGCGCTCCGAGGACATCGACTGGGACAACACGGTGCTGTCCACCTACGTCTCCGACGCCCGCATCGCCTACAGCGGCGTGGGGGTCGTCAACGACCGACAGCGGCCCGGCTGGGCCGGCCGGGTATTGGACATGATATGGCCCTTCTGACCCCGTCATCAATTGACCGCCGGTTTCGCGCTTCGGGTTTTTCGTTGGATCGCCGTGAGGATCACCGGTTCGGCATTCGGGGCTTGCGATCCGGCGCCTCGATTCTCCTGGCACTGGCTCTGCTCCTGTCGATTCCGGGAATCGCCGGCGCGGTGCGGATCAAGGACATCGTGGACATCCGGGGCGTCCGATCCAACCAGCTGGTGGGCTACGGCGTGGTGGTGGGGCTGGACGGCACCGGCGACGACGACAAGTCGGAGCTGATGAACCGGGGCCTTTCCCGGATGCTGGACCACCTGGGCGTTTCGGTGCGGCCCGAGGAGATCGACTCCGACAACGCGGCCGCCGTGGTGGTCACCGCGGACCTGCCGCCCTTCGCCCGCTCCGGAAGCCGGATCGACGTGACCGTGAGCGCGCTGGGAGACGCGGAAAACCTCCAGGGCGGCACCCTGGTGCTCACCCCGCTCCGCGCCGCCGACGGGCGGATCTACGCGGTGGCCCAGGGCGCCGTTTCCACCGGCGGCTTCGCGGCCGGGGGCGCCGCCGGATCCATTCAGAAAAATTTCCCCACCGTGGGCCGGATTCCCGGGGGCGCGCTGGTGGAGGGGGAAGTGGACCCGGGTTTCGGCGGGGATCGCCTGGTCCTGGCGCTGAGGCGGCCGGATTTCACCACCGCCATCCGCACGGCCGACGCCATCAACGCCGCGCTGGGGGCGAATCTGGCCCGAACGCCCGATCCGGGAACGGTGGAAGTGCGGGTGCCGGACAACCTCCGGGCCGACCCGGTCCGTTTCGTCACCCGAATCGAAGACATTTCGGTGACGCCGGACACCGCCGCCCGGGTGGTCATCAACGAGCGGACCGGAACCGTGGTGGTGGGCGAAAACGTCCGGATTTCCACCGTGGCCATCGCCCACGGCAACCTCAGCATCCAGATTCGGGAAACGGCCACCGTTTCCCAGCCGGAACCCTTCTCCGACACCGGGGCCACGGTGGTGGTGCCGGAAACCGAAATCGGCATTCAGGAGGAAGACGACCGGCTGGTGCTGCTGGAATCGGCCGCCACCATCGGCGAAGTGGTCCGGGCCCTGAACGCTCTCGGCGTCACGCCCCGGGATTTGATCGCCATTTTCCAGGCCATCCAGGCGGCCGGGGCGCTTCAGGCCGACTTGGAAATCATCTGACCCGGCGGAACTGGACCGCCGAAGGAGAACATTCATGACGCCATTCGTCGCTCCGCCGGGGCCAACCGCCCCCGCCCTTTCCACCGCTTCGGGAACCGACGACCGGGAACAACTTCGCGCCCGCTGCGCCGAAATGGAAGCGCTGTTTCTGAACCACCTGATGAAGGCCATGCGCCAGACCGTTCCCGAGGACGACGCCGGATTCGGCCGCGAAACCTGGACCGCCATGCGGGACGCCGAGTTAAGCCGGACCCTCGCCGCCGAGCGGGGCTTCGGCCTTCAAGAGCTGCTGATGCGGCAACTATCCCCGGAAGATGAATCCTCCGACCCGGCGGATGATTCCAGCTCCGCCCCAATGTCGCTTGCTTGAGCGACCGAGAGGTAGGGGCAGGCCCCCGTGCCTGCCCTGCGGCGTAGCGACACCGTGCCTGCCCTGCGGCGTAGCGACACCGTGCCCGCCCGCGGCGTAGCGAAACCGTGCCCGCCCGCGGCGTAGCGAAACCGTGCCCGCCTGCGGCGTAGCGACACCGTGCCTGCCCGCAGCGGATAAACCCG
>JBKHDD010000114.1:0-15694 GCA_046541515.1 Desulfococcaceae bacterium | reverse complement strand
TCTTCTCCCGAACTGGATTTGAGTTTCCGAGGCCGTCCAACCCTCGGTCGGCGCGCCGGAGCTCTGCGCGAGGCCGTCGGATCGGCGTCCGGTCATTTTAGGCGGTTTGCAAAAATGCCGATACCGAAGCCCCAAACACCCCCTGCACCCCTTTCCGAGGGTGCAGGGGGTGTTGTTCCCGATACGAAAATTCGCGCAATTTGCCTTCGTCTTCGACAATAGGGCAAAACTCGTTCCGACCGCAAGCGCTAACCGAGTTCCACCTGGCGCACCGATAGGATCACCGGCAGGGAGGCGATCTCCTCCAGCACCGCCTCGTCGGCGGGGGTGTCGATGTTGACCAGGCAGACGGCCCGGTCGTCCCGGCGGCCCAGCTGAAACCGGCCGATGTTGATTCCGTGCTTGCCCAGGGTGGCGCCCACGTGGCCGATGACGCCGGGTCGGTCGGTGTTCATGATGACGATCATGGAACCTTCCGGCATGGCGTCCAAATACACGTCGCCGATGCGGATCAGGCGGGGATATTTCTTTTCGTACAGGGTGCCCCAGATTTCGTCGGGCTTTTCGTTCGTCCCCTCCAGGCGAAGCTTGATCAGGCTGGAGAAGTCCTCGGGCGTTTCGTCGGTGGTTTCCCGCACCGTGATGCCCTTGTCGGCGGCCATGGCCCGGGCGTTGACGTAGTTGATGGGCGTGTCGGTGAACGCGCCCAAAAGCCCTTTGAGCAGGGCGTGGGTGACCGGCCGGGTGCCCAGACGCGCCACTTCGCCGCTGTAGGTGACGGTCACGTCGTGGGGCGCGCGGACGAGCTGGCCCATCATGGAGCCCATGCGTTCGGCCAGGGTCAGGTGGGGCCGGAGCCGCTCCATCTCCTCCATGGAAACCGACGGGAAGTTGACCGCGTTGGTGATGACCCCGCCCAGCAGGTAGGCTTTCATCTGTTCCGCGATCATCCGGGCCACGTTGACCTGGGCCTCGCCGGTGCTGGCCCCCAGATGAGGCGTGAAAATGGCTTTGGGATGGTGCATCAGGGGGTGCTCGTTGCCCGGCGGCTCGGTGGGAAAGACGTCCAGGGCCGCGCCGGCCAGTTGGCCGCTTTCCAGGGCCGCGTGCAGGGCGTCGAGATCCACCACCTCGCCCCGGGAGCAGTTGACGAGCCGGGCGCCCGGCTTCATCCGGCCCAGGGTGTCGGCGTTGATCAGGTTGGCCGTTTCCTTCAGCCGAGGCACGTGGAGGCTGACGAAATCCGACTCGGCCAGCAGTTGGTCCAGGTCGACCAGTTGGACGTCCAGCTGGCGGGCCGCTTCGGGACTGACGTAGGGGTCCGCCGCCATCACCTTCATGCAGAGGCCCCGGGCCCGGCTCGCCACCACCCGGCCGATGTGGCCCAGGCCGACGATGCCGAGGGTCTTTCCGGTGATTTCCACGCCGCCAAGCTGTTTTTTCTCCCATCGGCCCTCTCGCAGGGAGGCGGTGGCCTGGGGAACGTTCCGGGCCAGGGAGAGCATGAGGGAGATGGCGTGCTCGGCGGTGGTGACCGTGTTGCCCCCGGGGGCGTTCATCACCACGACGCCCTTCCGGGTGGCCGCCTCGGTGTCGATGTTGTCCACGCCGATGCCGGCGCGGCCGATGACCTTCAGCCGGGGCGCTTTTTCCAGCAGCTCCGCGGTCACCTTGGTGCCGCTGCGCACCGCCAGGCCGTCGTAATCGCCGATGATCTCGGCCAGGGCAGCCGGATCGTTGGTGGCCTTGTCGTTGTCCACGACCACCGAAATTTCCCCGGTCGCTTCCAGAATTTCTTTCGCCGCGGGGGACATGTTGTCCCGGATCATTACGGTAAACATAAAGGCCGCCTTTGCGCCGTCGCCGGCGGTTTGGAAACAGGGCCGGGAAGACGGGGATGGTGAAGGGTGAACATCGGGCGAGGGGCCTCGCGGTCCCCGACGCCTTTCTCTGGAACCCCGGTGGAGGGTCCAAAGTGGGAATGGTACACCGGTTTTGTTCAACTTGGGTGAAAAGTCAACCCGAAAAGCGGAGCGCCGGGGGAGAAAACGAGGCAACTTCGGGTCGAGAAAAGAATCGCCGTTCATCGCGGGAGATGCCGTTCCCCGAGCGGGATTGCGATTCGCCCGGAAACGTTTCGCGGCGCGTGGTTTTGGCGACGGAGAGGAATCCGGCACGACGTCGGCTGGAAATGGGGGAAATACCGAATGGTTTTTCGGGTCGCATTTTTTTATGGAATGTGAACAAATTATAACCTATGTTGATAGGAGGTTCCCATGACCGTGAACATCGCCCTGCAACCGCTTCTGGCCATTGTCGCCGGGATCGCCATTCTGGCCCGGCCCAGGCTGCTCAGCTACATCGTGGCGATCTATCTGATTGTGGTTGGGGTGTTGGGCCTTTTCAACGTCTGATCCCGGCCGGGCGGCGGCTTCCCGCCCCGGCGGGAACCGACCCCGGACGGGGGGGCGAATGTTCCGAGTTCGCGGGGCGTGCCGCCCAACCAGATCCGGCCACCGGGGCAACCCCAACCAAAGGAAACGGTTGAAATGGAAAAACGCGAAGACTATAGACGGAAGTTGGAAGCGCAGCTTGCGGAGTGGACGGCGCGACTGGAGAAGCTGAAAGCCCGCTCGGAGCAAATGGGTTTGGAAGCGCGGGAGGAACTGGAACGGCGGATCGAGCGGCTTCGTTCCCGTCGCGGGGAGGCGCGGGAGCAGTTGGACGCCCTGCGGGACGGCGGGGAAGAGGCCTGGGGCCATTTGCGAAGCGGGCTGGAAAAGGCGATGGAAGATCTGAAGACCGGCTTTTCCGAAGCCCTGGCCACCGTCCGTTCCGAGGGCGCCAAGGCCGACGCGGAGGGAGATGCCGCAGATCCGGAAGTTTGCGTGAGGGCGGAAGTGCCCGAACACGCCCGGTTCGACGACGACAATATGCCCTGCGACGACGGCCGCGAAGGAAAAATTTGATCCCCTTGGGATGAACCTCCCGGCTTCCTTTCGGGGCGGGACGAAATCGGGCGACGAACAGACGGCGCCCCGTTCCCGACAACCTGCAACGGGCGCGGTTGGCGCAATGGAGCTGCATGAAGACCATCGGGCTGTTGGGCGGCATGAGCTGGGAATCCACCGAGACCTATTACCGGCTGGTGAACGAGGGCGTCAAGGCCCGCCTGGGCGGATTGCATTCGGCGCGGCTGATTCTGTACAGTGTCGATTTTCAGGAAATCGAGGATTTGCAGCGGGCCGGAGACTGGGAAGGCGCCGGGAACCTGCTGGGCGAGGCGGCCCGTCGGGTGGAGATGGCCGGGGCCGATTTTCTTCTCATCTGC
This sequence comes from Desulfococcaceae bacterium, assembly GCA_046541515.1. GTDB lineage: Bacteria > Desulfobacterota > Desulfobacteria > Desulfobacterales > Desulfococcaceae > CAYFVR01. The sequence continues at coordinate 12,363 of JBKHDD010000114.1, read as the reverse complement.
ACCAACACCATGCATCGGGTGGCGGCCGAGGTGGAACGCAACATCACCATTCCGCTGCTGCACATCGCCGACGCCGCGGGCGAGGCGATCCGGGAACGCGGATGGGAGCGGGTCGGGCTGATCGGGACCCGCTTCACCATGGAACAGGATTTTTATCGGGGTCGCCTGCGGGAGCGGTTCGGGCTGGAAACGCTCATCCCCCCGGCCGAAGATCGGCGGCGGGTTCATGACGTGATTTTCCAGGAACTCTGTCTGGGGCGGACGGACCCCAATTCCCGCACCGATTTCTACCGGATTATCGAGTCCATGGCCGATGAAGGCGCGGAGGCCGTCATTCTGGGCTGCACGGAAATTTCGCTTTTGGTCCGGTCCGAGGACACGCCGGTCGCCCTGCTGGACACCACCCGAATTCACGCGGAAAAGGCCGTGGAAGCGGCTCTGGCGGAATAAAGGGGCGGTTTCGTCTGCGGGGAACGTCCCTTTTACAAGGGGCCGCTTGCGTCCGCGACTTGCTCTTGATATTTTTCGGAATTATTTTTACCCAAGTTCGGCCAATGATTCAACGAAGGCCGGACGGAAAGGAGAGGCGACATGACGGAAGGCAAGGAAGAAAAAACCGTGAAACGGGTTTGCACCTGCGAAAAATGCGGCAACGAGTCGGAAATGATCGTACATTGTTCCCTGGTGCTGCCCGAAGACGAATCCAAGAAGGACGAGGCGCCGGCTACCGTGGAATCCGCCGCCGGGACGGAATCGCGAAAGGTGCGGGGCGCCGGCGTTTGCCAGCATTGCGGCAACGAGGCCGATTTGTGGGTGGACCTGTAATCGACCGATATAACAGAGTGATTCTGACACTTCACTGCCGGGCTTTGCGGATTCCGGACGGGTGTGGAAAGCGAGGTTAGCCGCATGAACGAGGAATGCAAACCGATTCTCAACACGGGGCTGCGGGGCGTCACCATCGCCAGCACCAAAATCAGCGATGTTCGGGGCACGGAGGGAAAGCTTATCTACCGGGGCTACCTGGTAAAGGACTTGGCGGAAGGCGCGACGTTTGAAGAGGTGGCATTCCTGCTGCTGCAAGAAAAAATGCCCGACGCCGGCGAACTGGAAAGCTTCAAAAAGAATCTGGCCGCGGAACGCGCCGCGCCCCCGGCGGTCCTGGAGGCGCTGAAAACCTTTCCGGCCGACGCCCTGCCCATGGACGTGCTCCAGGCGGCGGTGCCCATGCTGGCCGCCCACGACGCCGACACCCGGATCGAGGGTTCCCGGGAGGTCGCCCTCCGCATGGCCGTTCGGCTGATCGCCCGGTTTCCCACCCTGGTGGCGGCGTGGGAGCGCATTCGAAACGGAAAGGAGCCGCTGGCGCCGAAAGCCGATCTGGATCAGGCCGCCAATTTTCTCTACATGCTTTTCGGAGAAACGCCCGACGGCGAGCTGGCCAATTTCATGGACACCGCCCTGGTGCTCCACGCCGAACATTCCTTCAACGCATCCACCTTCGCCGCCCGGGAAGTGGCGTCCACCAAGGCGCATATTTACGCCGCCGTGGCCGGCGCGGTGGGATCGCTGTCCGGGGCGCTGCACGGCGGGGCCAATACCCGGGTCATGCAGATGCTGAAGGAAATCGGCGAGGTGGACGCCATCGACCAATACGTGGCCGGCATCCTGGACGCCGGCGGCAAAATCATGGGCCTCGGCCACGCCGTCTACAAGGTGGACGACCCCCGGGCCTTGATTCTGGCGCCCATGTCCAAGCGGATGGGCGAGCGCATCGGCGACACGCGTTGGTACGAGATTTCGGCGGCATTGGAGAAAAAGGCCAAAGCGGCCTTCAAAGACCGCAAGGGGATCGACATTTACGCCAACGTTGATTTCTACAGCGCGTCTCTCTACTACGCCATGGGCATTCCCATGGACCTGTTTACGCCGGTGTTCGCCATCTCCCGTATCGCGGGGTGGGTGGCCCACGTCCTGGAAGAACAGTTCGCCGAGGCCGCGCCCAAGCCCATGCTGTATCGGCCCGAATCCGAATACGTCGGGGACTACTGCGGACCCGATGAATGCACCCTCGATACCATCGACAATCGATAGTTTTCGTTCGGATTTCGGAGAGGCGATGACCAGGCCGGCCAAGGAACAGAACCTGCGAATGACCCGCCAACGCCGGGTGATTTTGGAAGAAATCCGGCGGATGGACAACCATCCCAGCGCGGAAGAGGTGTACGACGTGGTTCGGAAGCGGCTGCCCCGGATCGGTCTGGGCACCGTCTATCGCAATCTGGAGGTGCTCTCCGACTTGGGCGAGATTCAGAAGCTGGAGCTGGGCGGCACCCTCATGCGGTTCGACCCGATCATCCAGAAGCATTACCACATCCGCTGCATCAACTGCGACCGTGTGGACAACGCGCCCATGGGCGTCATGAGCAGCGTCGAAAACGCCCTCAGCGAGGCCACCGATTACCAGGTGACCGGCCACAGCCTGGAGTTTTTGGGGCTTTGTCCGCGTTGCATGGAGCATGCGGTGGATCGGACCTCTCTGGGCGAAAAGGCCGGTTTCGCCGACCCTGGGGATTCCTCGGAATCTCACGGCTGAATCGAAAAGGGCGGGACGGCGTTTCCCCGCAAAATCAAAAGCCGGGCATTTCCGCGTTTCGCGGAAATGCCCGGCTTTTTTGCGGGGCAAAGCGCTGAACGGCGGAACCCTCGTCCTCGGAGGTAAGAACAGGCGGACGAAGGGTTTCCGACGCTCTCGCGGAATTATTTCATCACCAGCTTTCCGCAGTGGTTTACCTTGAAGTTGTCCAAGGCAAGGGTAACGGGACACGCCTGGGGCGTCTCTGTTTTCCCGCCGGTTTGCAGTTTGAATCGGACTCGCAGTTCTTCGCGGCAGCGTTCCCGAAAAGGATAGACGACGTCCCATTCTCCGTCGACCCAGGCGCGAAACACGATTCTTCCGTCGCGGCGCGTCAGGCGGAGAACGCCGGTATCCGGGGCGGGACGAATCTGATATTTTTCGAGGTTGTCCTCCCCGAACCGGTCCAGCCGGCCCCGGAACAGCAGACGGCGGTCGGGCTTGGAGGAAACGTACGCCTTGTAGCCGAGCCGGTCGTCCACGGTCTGCACCACCAGGCCGCCGTTGAATCGGCAAGGCGTCAGGCTTGGGTTTTCCGCCGGCACATTGTAGTCCACCTGAATGTCGAAATCGCCGGAAAGCGTAAACAGGGAGTAGACCTGGATTTCGTGGGGATCATGGTCGGTGGTTTCCAGCAAAAGCCGTCCGTTTTCCGCCCGCACGCTGCCGGGCAGAGGAGACAGGAGCAACACTTCGTCCCACCTGTCCGGATGAAGCCGATGGAAGGGGTCGTTGACGGAATCGCAGGGCACGGGGGTTTGGGCGGCGACGGCGGGCGGGAGCGCGATACCGATCAAACCGGTCAAAAGGATCGCGGGAAAAAGGAGGGAAAGGCGCATGGCGGATTCTCCGGCTGGGGGCGGGTTGGCGTTGATTGTCGTGGGCCAAGTGAAACAGCCGCAATCTATCGCGAAAATCGGCCAAATGGCAAGCGGGGGCGGTTCCCCGCTCCCGTCCCAAACGGAATTTGGTTCAGAAATCGCCGATCGGTCGCTTGTCGAAAATCAATTTTTTGAATTAAAATCAATAATTTGGTTAAATTTCGATAATAAAGGTTATTTTTTTGGCTTTTTGGTTACTTTTTCAAAAAATCGTATTTTTTTTCAGTGGCTTAAGAGATCGACGCGCCAAAATTTATAACTTTTATTGTCTGGTCCACGCCGGCCTCCTCGGCATTTCATTTTGATTTTGATCTTTAATTCCAATGGGTTGATCTTTTTTCATTGATTGGCCTTCCGATTGCTTAAGAGTTCATTGGTTGGCCTTCCGATCGCTTAAGAGGCGGTTGACTTAAACAATCCTTTAACTTGGAGGAAAGCAATGAAATCTTATCGATTCTTGGGCAAGCTGGCAATGGTGTTATGTGCGGCCGTGGCGATGGCGCCCGCGGCCGCCGGCGCTTACGCGTTGCAAACCGTGGAGTTCAATCAGAAAGACAAAGGGTTGGGGGTCAAGGTGACCAGCAGCGGAAACACCATGACCGGAGGAATCGCCGGCGCCTTCTCGGTTTCCGTGATCGACGAGAACGACGCGCTGCTGCTGGACGAGAACGGCGACGCCGACTGGTTCACCGCCTTCTGCATCGAGCCGGATCAGGGCGCCGGCACGGGTAAAAACATCAATTATGACGTGGAGCTGGTGGCGCCGAGCCTGGTTCAGGGCGGCCTGGAGTCGGCCTGGCTGATCGAATACGCCGACATGTACACCGACGAAGCTTACGCCGACTACCGGATCGGCGCCCTTCAGCTGGCCATCTGGGAAGTCGTCAAAGATTACAATCCGACCCGCGATTACGATCTGTCCGGCGGAGAGTTTTTCTGGACCGATAATTCCCGGCGGAACGGCTGGTACCGGGCCGAAACCGGAGAGCTGGCCGGCATGTATCTGGACAATCTGCGAAACTACTTCGATCCCACCGGTCTGGACGGCCTGTATGCCGCCTCCCTCAACGACCAGTATCAGGATTTCATGATCAACGTCCCTGGCGTTGGCGCGGTTCCCACCCCCGAGCCGGGCAGCATGGTGCTGCTGGCCTTCGGTCTGCTGGGCATGGCGGGCGTCGGGCGGAAGTTGCGGCGCAAAAACTGATCCGCGAATTCTTTGCCGGTTCGCCTTCCGGTGAAATCGGCGATCCGAAAAAAGCGCCCCCGAACCGGTTTGGTTTGGGGGCGTTTTGCGTTCTCCGCCCGGCATGGGCGATCCCTTGGAGGCGCAAGTCCTATTCTGGTCCGACTGCCTGGTGGAATTCGGGAGCGTCTCACATGAATCAGGCGTTTCCAAAGAAACTCTTTGGCAAACTCGGGTCTTGCGGCGCTGCTCGATTATATTGCCTTCGCTGGGAACCCATCCAGGAGCCGCCATATGCGCAACCGCGCATACGGTGTTGTGCGAGGACGGAGGAGGGAAGTTCGCCTCCTTCTCGTTTGGCAGCCCCGATGAAACGAGATTGCGCTCACATCCCCAACAGTTCCAGCGCCAGAAAGCCGGTGACCACCGCGGCCCACACGCCCAGAACGGCAGTGGATTCCGGAATCCCAAGGGCTTGGGGAACGGTAACGTCGCCGAAGTCTCCCTTGTTCAAAATCGTTTGGGAGAGACGCGGGTAGATGGCGGCGTAGATCATGGCCCCGGCCAACATGCCGGGGAACCCGCCCAGGAGCGCGTCCAGGGACCCCTGGCCGATGGCGCCGGCGGCCGTTCCGGGGCAGTAGCCCAGCAAGGCCATGCCGCAGCCGAAAATCAGCCCGCCGATCACCGTGCCGCCCACCGTTCCCGGCTTGGGGTGCAGTTGGACCTTCCCCGCCCGGCGAAGCGCGTGGACGCCGATCATTCCCGTCACCGCGGCGCTCATCATCACTTTCAGCACGGTGAAATCCCGCAGCAACAGTTGGCCGACGATCTTTTCGTAGCGGGTGACCTGTCCCTTTTGCAACAGGAATCCGAACACAATGCCCATCCCGAATCCCAGCGCCAGTTGAACGCCCCGCCGTTGGTGCAACGATGTCCACATGCCGTCCTCCTTTCGGCCAAAGTCACGCCCCGGCATAGAGCAAAAAGGCGGTGATTACGCCGCCGGCGAAAAAGCTGAACATGGCCACCCAGCCGCTCACGACCAGTTGGAGCGTGCCGCTGATCCCGTGGCCGCTGGTGCAGCCGCCGGCCCACCGGGCGCCGATCATCATGATCATGCCGCCGAGGAAAGCCGTCAGCCAGCGGAGTGAACCCACGTCCCCGAAGGCGGAGGACCACATCTCCGGGGTCATGGTCGCCTCAAATTGGCCCGAAGTGACGGCGGAGAGCAGCGCGCCGGGGACGATGCCGGCCACGAAAACCCATTCCCAACCGATGTCCAGGCCGATTTTTTGGTAGTAGGGCCTTTTCTCGACCTCGGCGCCCCGAAAGGCCCGCTCCATCATGCCGGCGGTTTTGGCCACTGCGGTGGAGACGCCGATGGGATGGTTCGATAGAAAAAAGGCCAGCCAGCTCAGCATTCCGATGGCGACGCCCACGGCGTAGGGATGCCAGGATGCGGCCGTTGGAAAGCCCGGGAAACCGGCCGCTTCGTTCGCCGGCGTTCCCAGGTCCGCAGACCGCAAACCGACCCCTTCCAGATCGGCCGCCTCGGCGCCCAGGCCGGCCCAGAGGACAATAAAAAGAATCGCAAAGAACCGGATGCGCATTCCCGTCTTTCCCATAACGCGAGGCTTTTCCTTTCTCGCCGGCGGAGGCCCCGGACGATCGGATGGCCTCGATGTGGCGGGGCGGCCGGCGGTATGATGGTTTTTGAAAACGCCCACCTATATATCCGATTCCGAAACGGTTTCGCAACCGATGGCTTGGCAGGCGGCCATGGAACCCAGGCAGTCTTCCACCTGCTCGAATCCGTTTTGCTTCAGGATGGAGGCGGCGATGATGGCCCGGCGGCCGCTGCCGCAAAACGTGGTGACGGGTCGGTCCTTGGGAACTTCTTCCAGCCGATCCGGCAAATCCCCCAAAAACAGATGGGTCGCGCCCCTCACGTGGCCGGCCGCGAATTCATTCGATTTTCGCACATCCAGCAACGTGAAGGATTCCCCGCGATCCATCCGCGCCTTGAGGTCTCCCGCGTAAATCGCGGGAATGGCGCCGTAGGGCTTGCCCGCCGTTTCCCATTCCGTCAGCCCGCCGTCCAGATATCCCGCCACCCGGTCGAAGCCCAGTCGAAAAAGGGCGCGGATGGCGGGTTCCACGTCGTCGAAGCGGTCCACCACCAGCGCCACGTCCCGATTATAGTCCAAAAACCAGCCGGCGTAGGCCGGGATCATGCCCAGCGGCATGGCCAGAGATCCGGGAACATAGGCGCCGGCGAAGGCTTCCGGGCCGCGCGCGTCCAGCACCTGCCCCCCCTCCTCCAGGAATCGGGCGAAGGCTTCGTGATCATAGGGGCGGGGCCTTGCCAGGCTCGCGGGCATGGGCGGTCCCTCCAGGTTGAACTGTTCCATTTTTCGAAAATAGGGCGGTTGGAAGTGAGTTTCGTTCAGCTTTCGCTGGATGAAGGCTTCCTTTCCGGAAACCTGGAGCGCCGGATTGTTTTTCCGCTCGTACCCCAGGGTGGAAAACTCCCGCTCCGCCATGCCGGAACCGCAAACCGAACCCGCGCCGTGCGCCGGGTACAGGATCGTTTGGGGACCCAGCGGCAACAGTTTTTCGAATATGCTGTCGTACAGCAGGCCCGCGACCTCTCTGGCCCGGTCCGGAAAAAAATCGGTCCGGCCCACGTCCCCGATAAACAGGGCGTCGCCGGTGAAAACCCCGACCGCCTCTTCGCCAAAATCGGCGTCGATGATGGCGATGGAAATGCTTTCGTCGGTATGGCCGGGCGTTTGCAGAATCCGCAGATGGAGGTTGCCCATTTGGAACTTGTCCCCGTCGGTCACGGTCTCGCCGTAGCCAAAGGGCAGCGCTTTGCCGTGATGGATGGTTGCCCCGGTGATCTCCGCCAAGGGCAGGGAGCCCACCACGAAATCCTCGTTTCGATGGGTTTCAAACACTCGCGTGATGCGGGCGCCTTTGGCGTAGGCGATGTCCAGATAGATCTCCACGTCCCTTCGGGGATCTATCACCGCGGCCTCGCCCGCCGCGCCCAAAATGTACGAGCGCTGGGCCAATCCTTCGGTGCGCACGGTTTCCAGAAACATGCTTTACCTCCTTTTGGGAATGTCGGAATTTTGCGGATTCACCATAAAATTCGGTTTCTTGGATTCGATCCTCTTCATCCGGCCGAATTCTGTGGAATACGGTTTTTTTTCGCATGTCGGGCATGATGAATGGAATTTTCCCAAAAAGAAATACGGCAAATCAAGTATCCGGTTTGTTGACAAGAGGACGCGCTTCCTCGTCCCGCCCACGCGTATGGCGGACCTACTGCATTTATGATCCCGCAATGGGCCATCCGCCCCATTTCCCCATCTCCCTTCAACGCCTAAGGTTGGAGTCATGCAACAGGGAATCTTTCCTTGGCTCTTTTCCTGAGCCGGAATCCGTTGAGCGGAGAGGGATCGATAACCCATTTGTGAGAAAGGAGTTGCCCATGCTTGACCTGCTTTTATTCATTTTGTTGATCGCCTTGTTGATCGGCGCGCTTCCCACTTGGCCGTACAGTCGAGGCTGGGGCTATTATCCCAGTTCCGGGCTGGGATTGATCCTCATCATTCTGCTGGTTCTCCTCATCCTTTAGCCGCAATACCGTTCACTTTGGCATTTCAATTGGCCAATCGTGAAAGATTGACCAAGGGGGAATGCAATTCGCCCCTGCCATTTTTTCGGTAAAATGAACGGTATTGCATTTGGACGTTCTTTTTTTCCGATCGAATCATCATGCGGCCGTCCGTCGGAGAGCCGACGGCGCGCAGACGAACCCGGAAGTCGTGGCGGCGGTCCCGCGCAATCGTTTCCAGGGGATTTCCGTCGGAGACAACGTTCCGGCCGCCTCGTCGGGACGGGAAGAACGGTTCCTCGAGATTGAAAGGAGTTCCTCGTGAATATGGAAGAGATCAAAGGCAATTGGAAACAGATCAAGGGCAAGGTGAAGCAACAGTGGGGGGAGTTGACCGACGACAATATGGACTGGTCGGAAGGTCACCGTGATCGCCTGATCGGCCGAATCCAGGAGAAGTACGGCAAGAATCTGGAGGAGGCCCGGAAGGAAGTGGACGAATTTTTGAATCGTCTGTAACCCCGCACCTTCTCCCGCATGGATTCAAATGGGTAGCGAACCAACGATCGAGAGGAGATGTTATGCGTTTCTGGAAAAACCTGCTTCTCGCCCTGTTCATGGCCTTCGCCCTGGGCATCGGCGCGGTGGGTTGCGAGCAGAAAGGCCCGATGGAAGAGGCGGGCGAAGAGATGGACGAGGCGGTGGAAGAGGCCGGAGACTCGGTGGAAGAGGCCGGAGACTCGGTGGAAGAAACCACCGACGAGTAGGGCAAAATTTCACGACGAACGATAACCCCAACCGAAAGGAGGCGCATCATGTTGGGATGGGCCTTGACGTTTTTGGTAATCGCACTGATCGCCGGCGCGCTCGGCTTTTCCGGAATCGCCGGAGCCGCCGCAGGAATCGCGGAAATATTGTTTGTTCTGTTCCTGGTTCTGTTCGTGGTCTTTCTCTTGGTGGGAAGAAGACCGCCGGCGTAATCGGCTTTACCGTCGATCCATCGCGCATGTCGATCCACCGCGCATGTCGTTCGGCAAGGTCGGTGTCCATATCGACCGCCGCCAACGGCAACGCGCGGGGACCGACTTCAACTTGGGCGATTTGCAAGAGTGCCGATACCGAAGCTCAAACACCGGTATGAAAATTTGCGCAAATCGCCCTGGTTCTTTCGCGGGCGATCGGGAATGCGGCGAGTTCGCCGGAGGGGGTTTTCCGGTTGACCCCGCTCGTCGGCCTTGCCGACCGCCCGCGAGGGTTCCTTTTCCCGCCCTCGACCTCCGCCGGGCCGTCGCCCATCCTCCGGAGGTCCCTCATGATCGAAAGCATTACCGGTTTTCTCGCCAAATTTCTGGATTATTCCCAAGAGAGTTTGAACCTGTACGCCTACACGTTCATCCGGCATCTCTTTAAAATCGTCGCGTCATTTATGTTGACCATTCCGCTGGCGCTGGAGCGGGAATATTTTTCCCGAAGCCTGGGCCTTCGCACCTTTCCGCTGGTGGCGGTGGCCAGTTGCGGCTACGTGCTGGTGTCGGATTCCTTCATCCCCGACAATCCCGACGCCAAGGCGCGCATCATGCAGGGTCTGATGACCGGCATCGGTTTCATCGGCGGCGGCGCCATCCTGAAGCAAGACGACAACGTCATTGGCGCCGCCACGGCGGTCAGCCTCTGGTCCACCGGCGTGGTGGGCGCCGCCGTGGCCCACAATCGCTTCGAAATCGCAATTCTCATCGCCTTCCTCAATTTTCTGGCCCTGCGGGTGCTGTCCCCGCTCAAAGACGGCATGGAAGAAGTCGGCCTGCACGAGGACCAGAAAACGTTTTCGGAAGAATCGGACAAAGATGGGGACGAAGGGGAAGAATCTTCGGATAAGAATGATGGCGGCGAATAAGGCCATCGGCCGGTATCGACCGGCGCAAGGATCGAATGGGTAGGGGATGCGATCGGCCGGACCGCCCGGCGGACCACTTCCTCCGGAAAGGGGCGGAAGGGAGAGCGCGGGCGGTCCGTCGGACGGCTCAGGCGCGAGGGGGCGTGTCTTCTGGTCGAGGCTTGGACGGAACGGTTTGGGGCGGGGCGGTTTTCCCCGACGAGATCGGGGATTGTTTCGCGGAATTCGTCGATATCAGCTTTTCCCAATATTGGGCCGCTTCACGACGAATTCGGTCAATGTACCAGGATTGCGCATGTTTCCTCATCTTCCATCCCCTTTTCAATAATTGGGCGGATAACAAGGTCGGCCAAAATCGGCCGGCCGGTCGTCCCGCCACCGGCTGGCGGGGCGATGATTTCTCGGGAGAAAGCCCGAACGGGGACGATCCGGCTGCCCGCGTGCTCTTCGCGGCGGCAAAGTGGATTCTGTTCAACCCCAAATCTCGTGGTGGATGGGAGCCAAAAATCGGGTGAGGGAACGGGTTGAAGGCTGGGGCTCTGGGTGTGATGGTTTGAGCGAAATGTTAGTCATACCAACATGCGGCGTCAAGGGTGGAAAATTGGCGTTTCGGTTTTTTTACCTGAATGTGGCTTGGCGGGCGCGATTCATGCCTCTTCCGGCGACGTTTCCCGGCGGGGCCGCGCGCCCCTTTTCTTCGGATTCCGCCCGGCGGTTTTTCCGTCGCCGGTTTTTCTCCTCTCCCGCCGCGTCCTCTTCTTTCTTGGATTCCGCCGAATCCGCGAGCGGCACATCATCCCGGTCCAATGCGATCCGCTCCCGGGGCAGGTATCGGCCCTCTTCCCACTCCCCCAGAAATACCAACATTTCCTCCCGCAGCCGGCAGTGGAGCACCCAGGCGGTGATCGGGTTTTTGGCGCTGCACAGGGCCCGCCCTTCCATCGTCCGCTCGGTGACGGCGGTCACCTCCACCGTCGGGTCCACGGTTTCGTCCCACGCCTCGGAATTTCGGACGCGCCGGTCGAATTCCCTTCGGATGGGTTCGATGTCGGCAGTGTAATCCACGTAGAAATAGATTGGCTTGATTAGGTGGGCGTTTTTTCATAGACCAGTTTTCCACCGGGTGGGTCAAAAAATACCGCAGCGACACCACCAGCCGGCGCTGGTCCCAGGTGCGTATGGTGATGTAGGTGTAGGCAATTTCCTCCACGTAGCCCCAGTTGTCTTCAAAAAGGACGCTGTCGCCGATGCTTACCGGCTGGGTAATGGCGATCTGCATTCCGCCAATAAGGTTGCCCAGCAGGCTCTGGGCGGCCACGCCGATTATGACGCTGAACACGCCCGCCGAGGCCAGCAGCGACATGCCCACCACCTTGAACAGATGGAACTGGCTGAGCGCGAACCCCAGCCCCACCAGCAGAGCGAAAAACACCAGCGCCCGGCGGCCCACGTCGATGGTGGTCAGCATGTGACGGGACTTGGGACTCCCGAAATTTTGAAGCTCGTCCACGTATTTCCGGGTCATGTAGTCGGAAAGAAAATGGATGATCCGCGTGGCCAGCCAGGTAAACGCGAAGACGATGAGCGCCAGCAACACGGGATTTAGCAGGCTGACCACGGGGCCGGTGTAGTCCACCAGCGAGATTTTCAGCAGATAGAACGCCAGGAGCCCGGCCAGCAATCCCACCGGGCCGGGCAGCAGCTCCGCCATGCCCCAGGTCCAGCTTTTTTTCGCGCGCCGCACCAACCGCACCGTTGTCCACTGGGCGAGCCAACCCAGTCCGGCGCTGATCAGCAGCAGTCCGCCCAGAAAAAGAAACTGCCAGAGCGCCAAATCGCCTAACAACCGAGCGCGGCTCCACTCCGGAAGGATCCGTTCCACCAGACCCGGTCCGAGAGCCTGGGAATGTTTTCGACGGTGCTGGGGGAAAACACCCAGACCGGGGACGCGTCGCCGGCCTTGACCCGCTGAATTCGAAACGAAAGAGCGCGGCCGTCCAGCGAGATTTCCCCAATGCGGATGCTTCGGCGGGGTTTGCCGAGCAGGTGGTCCCGGGCGCCGCTGGCAGCGTCGAGCTGTCCGTCCGGTCGGTCGCGGATGTCGGACCAGGGAATGGAGAGATTGTTCCGGATGAGATA
>JBKHDD010000113.1:0-15762 GCA_046541515.1 Desulfococcaceae bacterium | reverse complement strand
CCGAGGCGGCCATCTGGGTGGAGATGGAGGAGAGTTCCTCCGACGAGCTGGACAGCCCGTTGGCGTTGTCGGCCAGCTCCCGCATGATCCCGCGGAGGTTGACCATGGCGGCGTTGAGATCGTCCGCCATCTGTCCCACCTCGTCCCGGCCGGGAATCGCCACCTGTCCGCTCAGGTCGCCGGCGCCGAAGCGGTTGATGGCCTTCCCCATGTTTCGGATGGGACCGGTGATTCCGCGGGTGATGAAAAAGGCCAACAACGCCCCCGCGATCACGGCCACCAGGAGTCCCACGATCAGCGCGAAATGGGCCTCGCCAACTTCCCCCTCGATCTCCGCCGTCACGGCGGAGATGCGGTTCATGCCCTTGTTCGATATATCTTCGGCCTTTTCGAGAACCCCGTTGCCGACCGTTTCCCGTTCCTCGTTTAATTTCTCCAGGACGAGCCAGTTTTCCAGCAGAGCCTCCATGGCGTTTTGATATCGGGCGGAAGCGTTCCGGATTGTCTCCATTTCCTCCGCGCTTCTTTGAATGACCGGCTCCAGGAGGTCCAGGTAATTTTCGATTTTCTGGAAATCGGCCAGTGCCGCCCGCAGATCCTCGGGGGAACGACGGGCCTGGCTCTTGAAATTGTTGATGCGAATGTCGTCCGCGGTGACGATGAGTTGATGAAGGAGTTGAATGGTGTCGATCCGGTCGATGAGCCCCTCCACGTCCACCATGCCCCGGATGTCGCCCGCGGCCCTTTGGAAAAAGCCCTCCAAGACGGGGTTCGTGTTGTCGTCGAAGGCCGTCGCCGAGGCGTCCAGGCGATCCTGGGACGCTCGAATGGCCTGGTTGGCGGCCACGGTTCGTTCCATCAGGTTTTCGTAGGCGTCCACCTGGAGGCGGATCTGGTCAACGGATTCCCGAAACACGGCCATATCTTCGTATTGATGGGCGATTTCCCTTGCCCGGCGCAGGCTATCTTTGATCCCGGCCAGAAAGGACCGCCCCATGTTCAACTGGTCTTCCCGCTGGCTGAGCGCGTACCCCCGGATGTTGTACATGGTCATGAACGTGTTGCGCTCCACGTCGTGGGCGGCAAAAAGCTCCGGGACGTATTCTTGAGCCATTTTTCGGGCCGGGGCTTGGATATGGCGCAGAATCTGAGCGCCCCACAGGCCAAGGAGCATGCCGATGAGGATCAACAAGGCGTATCCGCCCCCGATTTTCCATCCAATTTTCCAGTTTTTGAACATGGTTTCTCCCGAAAATTTCCAATTGGAATGAGCGTCGCTCAAAGAAATATGGATTGGAATGGGATTCCGATCCCGGAAAACGGGACCCGCCCTTCCTGGAACGGCTTGCGGCGGGAACGGGTTTCCGCCGCCGCCTCCCATAGCGTTTCGTTCAGCCCCGTTCTCCCGGTCCCGCCTCCCGAACGCCGGAGATCGCCTCCACGAACCGATCCATGGCGCGGACCACCCGGTCCAGCACCGCCGGGGCGTCGATCAACACCACCAGTTCCGACTCGGTTCGGATCACCCCGCCGATCAATTGGTCGTCCAGGCCGCCCAGGTTGGGCGGCGGCGGCAGCACCGCGTCCGGCGAAACCGTCATTACGTCGTCCATCTCGTCGATCAGCAGGCCGACGATGTCTTCTCCCAGCCGGGTGGCCCGCTCCGGCAGTCGGCCGTCCCGGACGAATTTTCCCAGCTCCCCCTCGGTTTTGAAGATCAAAAGCTGCCCCCGATCCGAAGCGACGCCGGATCGCCGGAAACAGGCGGCCAGATCCACCACGGAGACCACGCGGCCCCGCAGATTCATCAATCCCAAAAGTTGGGGCGGCGCGCCCGGAACCGGGTGGACCCGCATTCGCCGGTAGACCTCCTTCACCAGCAGGATGTCCACTCCCATCCGGGTTTCGCCCATTCGAAAGGTGGCGATTTGGCGGTTCATGGCGACGCCTCCGATTCTCTGGATCGAGCCAGCAGTTCCTCCAGGTCCGACAGAATGCGGGCCTTGTCGAGCTTCCGCTGCCAGCGGTCGAAGCCGGCGGCCAGCCCCTGGGCGACCAGTCCTTCTTCCTCCAGGGAGGTGACGGCCATTGTCGGCAACCCCCGCAGCCGTTCGTCCGCGCGGATGGCCCGGATCAGGTCCCAACCGTCCATTTTGGGCATCACGATGTCCAAAACCGCCGCGTCCACCGTTTCGCGCTCCAGAATCTCCATCGCGGCCGCCCCGTCTTCGGCCACCAGCACCTCGTATCCGGCCGATTTGAGGTATTCCCGTTCCACCATCCGGAAAAAGGGCGTGTCTTCGGCCAGCAGAATCCGGGCGGGGCGGCCGCTTTCCGACGTTTCGCGTCGGGGCGTCCATTCCGGGGCGGCCATTTCCAGCACCCGGTACAAATCCGGAACCAGGGTGATGCGGCCGTCCAGCACCGCCGAGCCGAACAGGCCCGGGGCGGCAATGCTGGCGGTGTCCAAGATCACCGCCTCCTCGACGGTGTTGATCACCCGGTGGAAAACCACCCCCACGGGAAACGGGGCCTGCCGGGGCACGATCACGCCGATGCGGTCTTCGGCGCCGCGTTGGGGCCGGCTGACCGGCAGATGGTCTTCCAGGTAGATGAGCCGCAACTTGCGGTCGTTGTATTGCAGGAACGGCTTGCCCTGAATGGGCTCGATCCGCTCGGCGGGAAACTGTTCGATGCGGCTGACCATCTCCAGCGGCAGCGCGAAGCGCTCTTCGGCGCCATTGTCGAACAGCAACAGGGTTTGCCGGTCTTCGGCGGCCGCGTTCCCGGCCGTCTCCGCCATCGCCTCAACCGGCACGTCCACCCGATCGATGCGGGCCAGGGCCACCAGCCCGGCCACGTCCAGAATCAGCGCCACCGCGCCGCTGCCCAAAATGCTGACGCCGCTGAAACAGGCCATCCGCTTGAGAAACCGAGGCGGCGGCTTGACCACGATCTCCTCGGTGTTGACCACGGCGTCCACCACCAGCCCGAACCGGGCCTCCCCATGGCGAATCACCAGAATCCGCACCGGCCGGTCCCGATCCGGCGTCAACGCGGAGACATCGGCGACGCCCAGCAGCCGATTGAGTTCCGCCAAGGGCAACAGCCGGTCCCGCAGCCGAAGCAGCCGGGCGTCCTGGACGGCGTGAATCCGCTCGGCGATTTCGTCGGGTTTGACCCGGACCAGCTCGTCGATGTCGGCCTCGGGCAAGATGAACGTTTCCTCCCCGGCGCGCACCAGCAGGCCGGAGACGATGGCCAGGGTCAGCGGCAGCACGAGCTGGACCCGGGTGCCTTCGCCGGGACGGGTCTCCACCTCCACCGTGCCGCCCAGCCGTTCGATATTGGTGAGCACCACGTCCATGCCCACCCCGCGTCCGCTGACGTCGGTCACCTCCGGGGCGGTGGAAAAGCCGGGATGAAAAATCAGCCGAATGCGCTCCCGGTCCGTCATGGAATCGGCCGCCTCCCGGGTGACGATGCCCTGATCCGCGGCCTTGCGCATCACCCGGTCCAGATCGATTCCGCGGCCGTCGTCCCGGATTTCCAGGTGGACCTGCCCGCCCTGCCGAAATGCCCGGAGCGCCACCGTGCCGTGGGGGGGCTTGCCGGCGGCCTCCCGTTCGGCGGGCGGCTCGATGCCGTGGTCCACCGCGTTTCGCACCAGATGGGTCAGCGGGTCGGCCAGCCCCTCGATGATCGTCTTGTCCAGGTCCACCTCTTCGCCGCGGGTCACCAGTCGGACCTCTTTGTTG
Organism: Desulfococcaceae bacterium; assembly: GCA_046541515.1. Taxonomy (GTDB): domain Bacteria; phylum Desulfobacterota; class Desulfobacteria; order Desulfobacterales; family Desulfococcaceae; genus CAYFVR01. Next base: position 12,004 of record JBKHDD010000113.1, on the reverse strand, counting down.
AGCTTGCGGGCCGAACCCCGCACCACCCGGTGGAACCGATCGTAGATCAGGGAGAGCGGCTGCATCCGCATGCCCATGATTTTTTCCTGCATCTCGGTGGTGACCCGGCTGATGTGCTGAAGCACCGGCGTCAGCCCCGGCGCCTGCCGAACCAGTCCGCCGGCGGTCTGGAGAAGCTGATTCCGCCCCAGCACCAGCTCTCCGGCCAGGTTGACCAGTTCGTTGAGAAACTGAACGCCGACGCGGATTTTGTCTTCCCCGGCCGCCGCGGCCCGGCTTTCCGGCGCGGCCTCCTTGCGGGTTTCGGTCTCGTCCGGTTTTTTGGGAGGCGGTTGGGCCGAAGGCGCGGTGGTCTCCGTCTTCCTCCTTCCCGGTTCGGATTGGGGAATGTCGTCGGATGCGGCCGCGAGGGCCGTTTCGGAATCCGGCCGTCCCGAGGGAATTTCGGCCTCGGTGGGCCGGCCCGGGGTCAACGGCACCTCCCGCACCTGATCGGCCGAAACCCCCAGCGCCTCGGGGACGAAATCTTCCTCCAGGATCGTGGCGAATAGAAAGGAAAAGGCCAGATCGTTCTCCAGACAGTCCGAAAGCCCCGAAACCCCCGCCAGGTCCAGAAAGGCGTCCACGTACTGGCCCAAACTTTCCATGTTCTGAATGAAATCGAAGGGGGATTTGCCGCGGTCCCGAATGTCCCGCTTCAGGAAAAGACGGATGGCGTAAAGGTGGAGGCCCTGGCGAAGAAAACGGTCCACGTCCGAGGCCGAGACGGAAAAGAGGCTTCCGCCGTCGACGGGCCGGAGATCCACGGTGGACGGGGGCGTTTCGGTCTGAAAAGTCCGAAGGACGTCGAGCTGGCCCCGGAGGTCGGCCTGGTCGGAGACCGCCACGTCCTCCATCAGCGCGCGCAGGGTGTCGCCCCCGGCCAACAGCGCGTCGATCATCTCCGGCGTGGCCTGGACCTCGGCGTCCCGGATGCGGGCCAGCAGCGTCTCCATGGCGTGGCCCAGGTTGCCGATGTTTTCCAGCCCGAAAAAGCCGGCCGCGCCCTTGATGCTGTGCACCGCGCGGAAAATCCGGTTGACCACGTCGGGGTCGGGATCGGTTCCGGCGGATTCCAGGGCGATCAGGTCCGGTTCCATGGCCTGGAGTTGGACGAGGGCGTCCTCGACGAATCCGTCCAGCAGGTCGTCATGCTCCTCCAGCATGTTCCTTCTCCTCTTCGCCGTCACTTTGGTCGTTCCGGCTTTGGTCGTTCCGGGCGGGGCGGATGGGAAAGAGCGAGGGCAGCCGGAAAAAATTGGCGACTTTCATGAATTCCGGTCCGGCCCCGGTCAACTCCATGGCCCGTTGTTCGGCGGTGGCCTGGCGAAACAGGCCCACGATGAGATTGACTCCCAGGGAATCGACGATTCGTATTCCGGTCACGTCCAGCGCCACCGCGCCCACGTCCGGATTCCGGCGAAGGGATTCGTCGAAAAAGTCCCGAAGCGCCTCGATTCGGCTGGCCACCAGGTCCGTGCCCGGAACCAGGATCAGCCGGTCGCCTTCGATTCGATATTCCATCAGGTTGCCTTTCGTTCGAAAATCAGGGTCACCCGGCCGCCCTCAAAGAGGACCTGGTCGGCCAGCGCGCGAAGCGCGGGCAAACCCCGGCCCCGGCGTTGGGCGGGCGGGACCGCCAGGATGTCCCGCCCCGGGTCCGGGGCGGACGGGCCCTTGCCTTCGTCGGCGACCTGGAGTACCAGTCGGTTCTCGTCGCGCCGGATTTCCAGCGCGACGGTCCGGTCGTCGGCGAAACGGTTGCCGTGCTCCACGGCGTTGTTCAACGCCTCCCGCAGGGCCAGCAGCACGGCGTCCGGGTCCACCCCCGGCGGCGCGCCGGCCTCGGCCAGACGATCCGAGGCCCAGGCGCAGGCGACGTCCACCGCCTCGTAGGTGGACGCCAGAACATGCCGCCACGCCGGTCCCGACGGGGCGTGAAGGACCACCAGTGCCGCGTCGTCGCGCTGGTTTTTGTGGGTGAACATCCGGTCCAGCAGTCGGCGACCCATGCCGTTCACCGTCCCGGTTCGCAACAGAGACGGGTCGGCCGACAGCGCGGCGGCCAGATCGCCTCGTTCCACGCCGTCGGTGAAAAAGAAAAGCCAGTCCCCCGGCCGCAGCCCCACCGTTTCTTCCAGGAAAAGTTCTTCCCGATCCACCAGCCCCAGGCAAAGCCCCCCGCCGGCGGTTTCCCGCAAGTTCAGGGTTCCATCCGGCTCGGGTCGGACCCGCAGCCCGCCGGGGATGCCGGCCACGGCGATTTCGACCCTTTGTTCCCTCTCGCGCCATCGGAGGGCGGCGGCGCAAAGATGGGCGTCGTAGTCTCCCCCGGTCAATTTTCGATTCATGGCTCGAATCAAATCGCCGGGATCGGGATAGCGGGGCCAGGCCGAGGTGAGCATGCCCAGAAACATGGCGCCGAAGTAGGACGCCATGACGTTGTGGCCCGCCACGTCCCCCAGCACCACGCCGCAGGAATCCCCCTCCAGTCTTCGGCACAGGGCCAGGTCGCCGCCGGCGTCGCTGAGGGGCAAATGGGCCAAGTCAATGCCCGGGCAGCCGCCTTCGCAGCCCCTTCGGACCAGTTGGGCCTGGGCCTGGCGCACTTGCCGGGCGGTGGTGGTGGACGGTTCGCAGGCGGCGTTCCCGCAGTGGCGGTATGCCGCCGACTCCAGCAGCGGGGGAAGCGTTTCCTCCAGGTCGTCCGCGGCCACCAGGCCGGTGGCGCCCAGCTCCGCGGCCAGGGCGGCGGTGTCCGGGTCGGGCGTCTCCACCACCAAAAAGAAGGGCACCTCCTCGAAATCCTTGCGCAGCCGGGCCAGCAGACCCAGTCCGTCGATGTCCGGCAGGAAGATATTGCTGACCACGAAATGATAGCGATAGGAGCGTCGCCGGAACCGCTCCCAGGCTTCGCCGCCCCCGGCCACCGTCTCCACCCGCAACCCGATCTCCGACAGGGCGGCTTCCAGCCGTTTCGCCCGGGTCGGGTCCGCCTCCACCAGCAGGGCCCGGTGGGCGGAAAAATTAAAGGTCGGGTCCATTTTCGTTGTGGGTTCCGGCGCGGCCTCCGGGTCCGGTTCGCCGGCCTGGACGACGTATCGACGAACCAAGGCTTCGATCTCGGCGGCGTCCACCGGCTTGGGCAAAAAGGCGTCGCCGCCGGCCTCCAGGCAGCGGCGGCGGTCCTCCCGAGAAGAGAGGGCGCTGACGATGACGATGGGGGTTTTCACCCCGGCGTCGCGGACCCGGTGGATGGCTTCCATGCCCCCCATGCGGGGCATGAGGATGTCCATGAAAATGATTCGGAAATCCCGGGATTGCAAGAGATCGAGGGCCTCCCGGCCGTCGCGGGCCGACACCACGTCGAGCCCGCGGTCTTCCAGAATGCGGACCAGAATTTCGCGGTTGAATGGATTGTCCTCCGCCACCAGCACGGCCGGCCGGGCGTCCGGGCGGTCGGGCTGGGCGGAATCGGGACGGGATGTCACGGCGTTTCCGCTCCATGTGGGTTGGGAAACCGGCCAGCGCCGGGGAAAATGGCAATGAGCGAATTTATCATGGAACCCGGCCTTTTCCAACGGCTTCTTGGCCACGCGGGGGAGCGCGTGGGGGGTCGCCAAGGCCGTTAAACCGACCAAACCGGGGGATGGACGACCGTCTATCGGGAATAAATCGAGGAATCAAGAAAATTCCCGGTTCGCCTGAATTCTGTTCGGGAGCAACCGATCGCGGTTTGTGCCCGCTTTGAAAATCCCGGCCCGGCTTCTTCTGGCATTTTGAATTTCTTGGCCCTACCGCCGGCCGGGCCTTGCGGTTTGGATTGATTCCAACCCATAAATTTTGTGTCCAAACAATTTATTTGCTGACGATTCGAACCGATACCATTAACCTGAACATGCCTGCGTTCTTGCGTTTTGTTTTTCGGTGATGGGTCCGGCGGGGCGCGTCTCGCCTTGTTTTCGAGAAATGCAATTGAATTCACTCCAAACGAAATCGCCCTCCCCCGCCACCCGTTGACTTTTCCATTTCCCCAAATTTCGAGGAAAGGAGCCATCCATGAAACGAACCCAAAAAGCGTGGCCGATGTTCCTTTTGGCGCTGGTGCTGGTGTTTTCCGTCCCGACCGGCGCCTTTTCGACCGACAAAACCATTCGTTTTGGCGACTTGAGCTGGGACAGCGTGCAGGTGCACAACCGGATCGCCGGCTTCATTGCGGAACACGGCTACGGCTACGACACGGAGTACATTCCCGGCGAGACGGTGCCCATCAACACCGGTCTCCAGCGGGGCGACCTGGACGTGAACATGGAGTCCTGGACCGAAAACATTCAGGAGCTGTACGACAAGGGAATCGCAAACGGGGACATCCTGGATTTGGGTCCCAATTACCCCGACTCCTGGCAGGGCTGGCTGGTGCCGCCTACATGATCGAGGGCGACGAAGAGCGGGGCATCGAGGCCACCGCGCCGGAACTCAAGACGGTTCAGGACATGGCCAAATCTTGGGAGCTGTTCAAAGATCCGGAAAATCCTTCCAAGGGCCGTTTCCACAACAGCATTCCAGGCTGGGCCGTGACGGCGTTCAACACGGAACGGCTGAAAGCTTTCGGCCTGGACGAATACTACACCGATTTCATGCCCGGCTCCGACGCGGCCCTGGCCGGCTCCCTGGCCGCCGCCTACAAGCGGGGCGAGCCCTGGTTCGGCTACTACTGGTCCCCCACCTGGGTGCTGGGCATGTACGACATGACCCAACTGGAAGAACCGGCCTACGATCCCGAAGTTTGGGAGAAAACGAAAGCCTGCGCCATTCCGCCCAACCAGGTGAACATTCTGGTTCACAAGGACCTTCCGAAAAAAGCGCCGGACGTGGCGGCCTTTTTAAAGGAATACGAAACCACCGCCGCGTTCAACAACAAATTCCTGGCAAAGATGCGGTCGGAAGGGATGGACACCGGGGAAGTGGCGGAATGGTTTTTGAAAAATCACGAGAGCGTCTGGGCCGAATGGATGCCGACGGAGGTGGCCGAAAAGGTCAAGTTGGCGCTGAAATAGCGATATGAGCGATACCCTACCGAACGAGCTGTCCGGAGAAACGGCCGTAAGTCTGTCCGAAGAGCCATCTGGTGATCGGGCTGGAGATTTGGCCGGCGAAGGGGAAATCGCCCTGCGGGTGGAGGACGTCTGGAAGGTGTTCGGGCCGGAACCGGAGGTCCGCAAGCTGCTGGCTTCCGACCGGCGCAACGGCCCCAAGGATGAGATCCGAGAGGAAACCGGACGCGTGGTGGGCGTCCGCAACATCGATTTCACGGTGAAAAAGGGAGAGCTTTTCGTTTTGATGGGCCTTTCGGGCAGCGGAAAATCGACCTTGATCCGCTGCCTGATTCGCCTGGTGGACCCGAGCCAAGGCCGGATACTCTTCCAGGACGAGGACATCTCCCTGATCGTGGGGATTCCCACGGGGATTTTGATGGCCCGGAACGAGGTGGCCGAGGCCGCCATCAAGCCGATTCTGGACGCCATGCAGACCATGCCCAGCTTCGTCTATCTGATCCCCGCGCTCATGCTGTTCGGGCTGGGCAAGGTGCCGGCGGTCTTCGCCACCATTATCTACGCGGTCCCGCCGGTGATCCGGCTGACCAACGTGGGGATTCGAGGCGTGCCCCAAAGCGTGATCGAGGCGGCCGAGGCCTTTGGCTCCAGTCCCAACCAGACCCTTTTTAACGTTCAGCTTCCGTTGGCCTTCCCCTCCATAATGGTCGGGATCAACCAGACCACCATGATGGCCCTGGCCATGGTGGTGGTCACCTCCATGATCGGCGCCCGCACGCTGGGGTTGGAAGTGCTATTGGCCATCAACCGAATCGAGGTGGGACGCGGATTCGAGGCGGGACTCAGCATCGTGCTGCTGGCCATCATCATCGATCGAATCACCCACGGCGTGGCGGCAAGGCAGCGGAAGATGCGGTAGGGGGAGCGGAATGAAAAAAGATCAGCCCCGGCGGGAACACCGCCGGGGCTGATTGCATTTGGGCGAGTCGAAGTCGAAAAAATTCAGAAAAATCCATTTCGAATTCTTTCAACATCCTATTTTACCTGAGGTAAACGGTCTTTAATGGTTTTCCAAATGAGACCGTAATCGACGCCAAAATACGAATGGATGAGTCGATCTCTCATCCCTGCCATTTCCCTCCAAGGAACCTGAGGATATTGATTTCGGATTTCATCTGGAATGTTTTTGGAAGCTTCCCCAATGATCTCGAATTTTCGAACCACTGCGCTAGCGGTTTTGTCATCATCCTGAAAGTTTTGGAAATCGAAGCCATTAACAAACGAAAAAATGCTTTCAATCGCCGACAAGACGTCATCTGAAAATAGTTTGACATCCCTCATATTGGGATTGCCTCTTTCAAAACCGATTCCCGGATTTCATTCCGCAATCCTTGCTTGGAAATCACATCCACCTTCCGCCGCAGCTGTTCTTCCAGAAAAATGGCCATTCCGGCGAGGTCGAAATAATCTGCGTCTTCTTCAAAATCGACGAGAATGTCGATGTCGCTGTCTTCGGTTTGCTCCTCCCGAGCGACGGAGCCGAAGAGTTGGATGCGCCGAGCCTTGTATTTTTCGAAGAGTTGGGGTTTCATTTCCCGAAGTCGTTCCGTCAAGGCCTTCGTCCGCTTATCCTGTTCTTTGCCTTTTTCCTGGTTCATCGAAATTCCCCCGTTTACCGGTCGATGTTTCGCAATCGGATTGCGCCTCTTGCAAAATTCATCACCGCCGCCCGCCCTTTCGCAGCAGCCAGGCCGCCAGCACCCCGGATAGAAAGCCGAAGAGGTGGCCGGAGAAGCTGACGCCCCGCTGGAAACGGAACAGCGAAAACAGCATGCCGCCGTAGACAAGGCCCACCACCATCGACAGCATCATCGAGGTCCATCGCCGTTGAAAAATGCCCAGGAACAGTAAAAAACCCAACAGGCCGAAAATGACGCCGCTGGCGCCGATGTGAATGGTGTTGGGCGCGGCGAACATCCACACCAGACCGCCCCCCACGAACAGGATGATGACGAGGGCGACCAGCGTCAGGCGACGGCTGAGACTGAGGGAAAGCAGAAGCAAAACGAACAGCGCGCCGGAATTTCCCATGATGTGGCGCAGGTTGCCGTGCAGAAACGGACCCAGCACGATCCCGCTGAGCGCGTCGGGGTTGCGAGGTCGCAGGCCGAAAGCCCGCAAATCCAGCGGAACCATCCAATCCGCCAGAAAGACCAGCCACAACAGCCCCACCAGACCCAGCGCGATCCGAACGTTGCGGAAAACCTCCGGGTCGGAATCCCGTTTCCACGTTTCCGGTCGCCGACTCAAAATATCAGCCAATGTGGGGCATCAGCGCCCACTTGATCACCCAGTCGGTGGTATCGGGATAATGGTCCAGGCAGACAATTCCGCCGTTCTGAAAGCGGAAAATCGGCCGGTCCGGGTTGCCGGTCACGAGACAGGAAGCCAGTCGCTCCATAAACGGCAAATGGCCCACGATCATTCGCTCCTCCAGCGGTGTCAATTCCCGGGCCAACGGGGCCACGTCGTCCATGGGGCCGATTCCGTTCACCTCGTGGACCCCGTGCACCGGGGCCAGCGCCGCGGCGAAAATATCGGCGGTCTGCCGAGCCCGCTTTTTGCCGCTGTGGTGAATGGTTCGGACCCTCACGCCGTACACGGTCGCCACGTCGGCGATTCGTCGCGCGTCGGATTCGCCGTCGGGGGACAACCCCTTTTCCGGGTCTACCGATTTGTCCAGATTCTTGCCGTGTTGAACCAGGTAGATGGACATAATGAAAACCTCCCAAATCCGCTCTTGCCAAAAGTGCTCTTTCGGGATAAACTCCCTCGCTTACGCCGTCGCCGTCATGGCGGTTCCGGTATCCTCCGGCCATTGCCGCCCAATCCCACCGCCCAAGGAGTAATGTTCATGAGAATCGTCACCCGCCCCGATTTCGACGGCGCGGTCTGCGCGGCCCTGATTTTTGAAGCGGAGCCCGTCACCGAGCCCACCTTGTGGGTGGAGCCCAATGAAATGCAGGCCGGAGAGGTGGCCATTCGCGACGGGGACATCGTCGCCAATCTCCCTTTCCATCCCGACTGCGCCATCTGGTTCGACCACCACTACACCAATCGGCCGGACCGTCCCTTTCGCGGCGAATATCGAATTGCCCCCTCCGCGGCCGGGATCGTCTTCGATTACTACCGAGACCGGTTCCGACGGGACTATTCGGAGCTGGTGGCGGAAACCGATCGGATCGACGCCGCCGATTTGAGTCTGGATCAGGTGCTTCATCCCGAGGACCATCCCTACATTTTGCTTTCCATGACCATTTCCAATCCGGAAGGCGGGGACGAGGCCTACTGGAACCGGGTGGTGGATCTCTTGCGCCATTCCGACATCCACACGATCCTGGCCGACCCCCTGGTTCGGGACCGGTGCGAGGAGGCGGTGTCCCGGAACCGGGCGTTCCGGGACATTCTGCTGCGGCACACCCGCATGGAAGGCCACGTCTCCATCACCGATTTTCGGGAATACGACGAGGCGCCCCGAGGCAATCGGTTTCTCGTCTATTCGCTGTTTCCCGACGCGGTGGTCAGCGTGAAAATCCGAAACGCGGACGCGGACCGCGACCGGGTGATCATCAGCGTGGGGCACAGCATTTTCAATCGAAACTGCAACGTCAACGTGGGGCTGATGCTGTCCCGCTTCAACGGCGGCGGCCATCGGGGCGCGGGCTCCTGCACGGTGGCGGCGTCCGAAGCGGACGCCGCCCTTCGCAAGATCGTGGACATCCTTCTGGAAAACGCCGATAGCGAGGGCTGAAATCGCCCCGTGGGACCCCTAGGCCCGGCGTCCCGCAAGGAAACCCCGGAAACGCCGACGCGCGCCCTTCCGCCGGCCGGCGGGAAGACTTCAGGCGGGCGCTTATTCCGAAGTTTCCCGGGGCAGGATGTTGGTGAACTGATAGGGTTCCGCGGGACCGCCCACGGCCGCCTCGAATTCTTCCTCGCCCCACTGCTCGATGGCGAGGTAGTTGTCTCCCTCCTCGTCCTCGTAATCCCAGGCCAGCAATTCCCGTCCCGGCCCCTCGCCGTTCCGGAAAAACTGGCCGCCGCCGAAGGAATCCAGGTAGTAGGTCACCCCTTCAAATTTGATTTCCTCCGGCGGATCCTCTTTTTCCCGAATGTGGGCGCGGACCGCCTCGCCCAGGCGGGCGAAGGGAATGGGACGGCTGACGCTCCATTCCTCCTCGTCGTCCGATTCCCGCTCCAGATACAGGGTGTCGTCGGCGCTTTTGAGTTGCCACTCCTGGGTCTTGTCGCCCTGGCCCCAGTCGTAGGTGTGCAGGGCCACCACCTCCCAGGTTTTCAGGTCGTAATCCACGAAATAGCCCACCCGCAGATCCTTGAGGCCCAGGTCCGTCAGGGTCCCCGATTCTTCTTTTTTCTTCTTCCCGAATCCAAAAAATTCCTTCCAGCCCATTTCGGTCTCCCCTGATGTGCCTGATATGGCGGTGTCGGCGCCGGCGCCGTTTCCGGACCGACGCCGGCGAAGGCGGACGAACGATGGTTCAGGCGGTGATGCCCATCTTTTTCTTCAATTCTTCCAGGCTGGCGGTGGCCGAAGTGGACTTGCCGGAAGTGATGGCCGCGTTGATTTCGTCGTCCACCGATTTATCCGGAGATGCCATGTCGGCGTAGGCCACGGCCAGGGACTCGTCCTCTTCCACCCGGGCCTTCATCCGCTCCAGCATGGCCACCGTCCCCGAGCTGTCGATTTTGGACAGCTGCCGGTTGATCTTCTTGGTCGACTCGGCGGTCTTGGCCCGGGCCCTCAGCGTGCGGAGGTCGTTCTCGTGGGAGCTGACGGTGGACTTGATTTTGTTGACGTTGGTCTGAAGCTGGTCGGCCATCTTCTCGTGCCGTTCCGCCTCCTGGGAAATTCGGGTCGCCTCGGCGGCGGCTTGTTCCTTTTTTGAGAGGGCCTCGGTGGCCAGCCGTTCGGCGTCGGCGGCGTCGATCTCGCCGCTTTGTCCCTTCTGCAGCAGCACCATGGCCTTGCGCTCGTAATCGGCGGCCAGCCGTTTCTGGTTGTCGGCCTCCCGGCGGGTGCGGATGGCCGTGGCTTTCACCTCGGCCAGGCTGGTCATGGCCGCTTGCAAATCCTTCTTCAGATCGCGAATTCCTTGTTCGGTCATCTTGATGGGGTCCTCGAACTGATCGATGACGGAATGGGCCTCGGCCTGTCCGATTTTGAAAAGTCGGGAAAAAAAAGACATGGGAAATCCTCCTCCGATGGAAAGTGGGGTCAAAGCGCCGTTGTCGGGACCGATTGTCGGAAACGGGTTTCGGAATCAGGCGGCGTGATGGGCCAACAGTTCCGCGCCGTATTCGGACATGGCCAGGCTGAGGGCGTTGATGGAGCCTTCCAGCTCGTTGTAGTCCAGATTGGCCAGTTGCAGCGTATCCCGAAACAACAGAATCTCGCCGGTGTCGTCCAGGACGAAGGCGCCGTGGACCAGTTCCCGGTTCATCTGCAACAGCCGCCGGTAAAAGGCCCCGTCGTCGGCTTTGACCCGCATGATGAACTGTTCGATGATGACGATCGGCTCTTCGCAGTCGATGATCAGATTTTTGATGCCTTCCTCTTCGTTTTCCACCACCACCAGTTCCTCGGCCGGATTTTCCTCCACGATGGCGAGGTCCATGTCGTTGAGGTATTGCTTGACGCGTTCGAATTGCTCGCTCATGAGCGCCTCCTGAAAAATGGGGGTTGGGACCAATGCCGTTCACTTTGGATTCCAAATGGGCAACCGCGTTCGATTTGCCGAGGGCGTATGCGATACGCCTCTGCAAAATGGGTCCCAAATGAACGGCGTTGGGGTTGTGACCAATACCGTTTGCCGCGAGATTTGAAACGAACATTCGTGCCGAATTGACCAAGGGCGTATGCGATACGCCCATTCAAAACGTCGTCAAACTGAACCGTTTGAAGGTTGGGGACGGGCGCCGCGCCGGACCGTCGGATTCAGGTCAGGTCGGGACGGTCCCGGGCGATAACGATCAACCGGTCCTCCGGGGAGAGCCGGTGATCCTTGTCGGGATTGGCGACGAGGTTTTTGCCGTCGGCGTCCTCCAGTCCCAGGCAAAGAATGTCGTGGTCTTCCTTCAGGCGACACAGCGCTTCGAAAAAGGTTTTGCCGGCCAGGTCGGCGGGCAGCGGGACCTTGAACAGCTCCTCTCCGACCCGGTTGCTGACCAGTTCGCTGATCATTCGGGTGATGCCGTGGTCCAGGGCGGCCTGCACCAGCAGGTTGGCGGCCAGCTCCCCCGCCACGATAATTTCGTCCGCATGGGCCCGCTTGCAGTGGGGAACGTTCCGCTCGTCCATCAACTCCACGCAGGTGTAGACGTTGGGATTGACGCTTTCGATGGTCAAAGTGGTCAATACGGTTTTGGCGTCTCGGGAATAGGCGTTCAGCCGCTCGTCCGAAAGGACGATGACGACCCGGGCCTCGTCGATATTGGCCCTTTTCAGGGTGTCGGCCTCCACCTCGCCCGCGATGAAGTGAAGCCGGGAATCCTGGACGGGTTTTTCGGGAAGATCGGCGAGAACGACCAGGGGCAGGTGCCGACATTTGGGGTCGGCCCGGAGTTCTTCCACGATTTTTTGGCCGCGGAAATTCCAGCCGCAGATGATGAAATGGTCCTTCATTTCGGTGGCGTGCATGCCCCGGTTCTCCAAAAGTCGGTTTTCGACGAAGATGCTGGCGATGGTGGCGGTGAGGGTTCCCAGAAATCCAATGCCGGCCACCATGATGGTGATGCCGACCAGGCGTCCGCCCAGGGTTGCGGGAGAGATGTCCCCGTAGCCAACGGTGGTGAGGGTGACGATGGACCACCAGAGGGCGTCCCCGAATTTC
>JBKHDD010000112.1:0-15798 GCA_046541515.1 Desulfococcaceae bacterium | reverse complement strand
AACTTCAAAATTTGTTGGACGGCCCAAAAGCAGGGGTTCTAATTTTCAAACACGCTCTGAGAGACGACCCGCTTTATCGGGCCGACGACGTCGTTGGGGAGTCCTCCGACGGCCGTTCTGTGGCCGATCACGATGATTTTTTGTATAATCCCCCCCCAAAACATGAAGCTGGTGTTCGTGGACCGCGCCGGTTGAATGGCGATGGCGGATGGCCGGGACTCTTTTCATCAAACGGCCAAATCGACTCGGGACCATTGGATGGAAGAGGGCGGACCCTTGGTTGCTTCCAACTTTGTCGAAGATGAAACCTTGACGCCCATTCGAATGCGCTTGGGATTGCCGGAAGCGGAGCGATGGTGGCGAATGGTTTCCCGCGGTCCGCGATGTCAAGTTGTACGGATTGCCTCGGCACATGAAGAAAAGGCGGCGGAATGGTTTTTCCAATGACGGGATCAAGACTTTATATTCACGGACTGCGCCAGCTTCGTGGTGATGCGGGAAGGCCAACTCTCCCGCGCACCGACAACCGATCGACATTTTTGATCGCCGGTTTTGAAATCCTTCCGCAGGACGCCCTAAAGCCTCGCCCCTGTCGTTGATCCCTCTGGATCAACCAGCTTTTTTTGTTCCCAAGGTCCGCCTTGCGTGACGGGGAGCCAGAGCCTCCCGAAAAGGCATTGCGAGGCGGAGCCCCGCAACGAGATGGAATCCCGCCCAAGCCTATGTTCATTTTCGCGACCCTTGCAAAGGTCTATGGCTTGCGTCCTCGCCTCATCCAGAATCCCCCTCCATTTTATTTCACCCAAACTCCCTTGGAATTTTCGCCGGATGTGATATAGGCATGGGGTTTACCCTTTGGGAGGGAAGTCTGGGAGCCATGTTGCGGGAAATTGCGGACGTGAAACAAAACCCCGGGGAGCCCCGGCGGCGCTGGTTTTTCGACGAGCACTTCGACCTCATCGTCTGGGAACGCGCCGACGGCGGGCTGGCCGGATTTCAGCTCTGCTACGGAAAAGGCGGGGATCAACGGGCCGCGACCTGGTTTCCGGAATCGGGTCTGCGCAACTGCGCCGTGGACAACGGGGAGAATCGGCCGGGCAAGCCCAAGAGCGCGCCCATTTTGTTGTGCGACGCCGACGATCCCGATCAAACGCCGTCGGACGCCGGGCCGCCGCCCGCCGTGCTGGAGCGGTTCCGCCGCGCCGGCCGCGGTCTGGACCTCGCCTTAGTCCGGATCATCCTGCACCGGCTGGCCCCGGACGATCCCGAGACCGGATCTTGAGATTCGATTTTGGGACCTTCGGGTCGAAGTTTGATCCAGGCTGCCCGGCGAGGGAATTCGGTTTAGATGTCCGGATCGAAGATTCGATCCCAATCCCCGGGCCGAATCCCCGGGCTGTAAACAGACCGGCGTTCCAGACCAGCATCCCGTCCCCAAAACAAGCATATCCGGCAACGGGCCGGAGCCATCGTGAACCGCCAAACCGGGCCTTGTCCGGAAAGACGATTGCGATATGACCCAAGCATTGCTCGCACTGGAAGACGGCCGCGCGTTTCCCTGCCGGTCCTTTACGGGACCGGGGGAAGCGTGGGGCGAGGTGGTGTTCAACACCAGCATGACCGGCTACCAGGAGGTCCTCACCGACCCCTCCTACCGGGGACAGATGGTCGCCATGACCTATCCCCTGGTGGGCAACTACGGCGTCAATCCCGAGGACGTGGAATCCAACCGCGTCCAGGTGGCCGCCTTCATCGTCCGGGAATACCAGGAATTCCCCAGCAACCATCGCGCCACGTCCTCCCTGGCCGATTATCTGCGGGACAACGGCGTGGCGGGGATCCACGAGCTGGACACCCGGGCTCTGACCCGGCACATCCGCACCGCCGGCGCCATGAGGGGGATGATCTCCACCGAAGAATTGGACCCCGCGGCCCTGGTCCGCAAGGTCCGCGAAACCCCGAGCCTGGTGGGCCGGGACCTGGTTCGGGAAGTGACCGCCGACGCGCCCTATCGTTGGCGCGACGGAAAGCGCCTTCCCCTGTCCGCCGACGAACCGCTGGACGAAACCGTTTGGCAAGGGGATTCCGAACGCTTTCGGGTGGTGGCGATGGACTTCGGCGTCAAGTACAACATCCTCCGCTGCCTGGAGGAGGAGGGGGCCCAAATCGTGGTGGTTCCCGCCGGAACCGACGCGGAGACGGTGCGCGCCATGTCCCCGGACGGCATTTTCCTCTCCAACGGCCCCGGCGACCCCGAACCGGTGGACTATGCCGTGGGAACCATTCAGTCCCTGCTGGGCTACCGGCCCATGTTCGGCATCTGTCTGGGCCAGCAGTTGGCCGGGCTGGCGCTGGGGGGCAAAACCTTCAAGCTCAAGTTCGGCCACCGGGGCGCCAACCAGCCGGTCCAGAACCTGGAAAACGGGCGGATCGAAATCACCTCCCAGAACCACGGCTTTTCGGTGGACACCGACAGCCTGCCCGCCGGCGAGGTGGAGATCACCCACATGAATTTGAACGACCGGACCCTGGAGGGGCTGCGCCACCGGAAATATCCGCTGTTCACGGTGCAGTACCATCCCGAGGCCTCGCCGGGCCCCCACGACGCCCGGTACCTGTTCGAGGAATTTAGGCGACGGATGTCTGAATACCGGTAACCGCCGGCGGCGTTTTGCCCGTCCGCGTCCATTGACGCCGACGAGTCCGACGTTCCGCCGACCCGATCCGAATGCCGCCGGGTCCCGCCCGGTTTGCCCGCGCGGAACATCCGCCGGACCCACCCGAGACCATAGAGCGACAGCGAAATCATGCCCAAACGAACCGACATCGAAAAAATTCTGATTATCGGCGCCGGTCCCATCATCATCAGCCAGGCCTGCGAATTCGACTACTCCGGCACCCAGGCTTGCAAGGCCCTCATGGAAGAGGGCTACGAGGTGGTGCTGATCAACTCCAACCCGGCCACCATCATGACCGACCCCGGGACCGCCCACCGCACCTACATCGAGCCGGTGACCCCGGAGGCGGCGGCCTTGATCATCGAAAAAGAGCGGCCCGACGCCCTGCTGCCCACCCTGGGCGGCCAGACCGGCCTCAACACCGCCCTCCGCGTGGCCGAGATGGGCGTGCTGGACCGGTTCGGCGTGGAGCTGATCGGCGCGTCGGTGGACGCCATCCACAAGGCCGAGGACCGGGATCGGTTCCGCCAGGCCATGCGGCGCATCGGCCTGCGGATTCCCCGCAGCCACGTGGCCGGGAACATGGCCGAGGTCCGGGACATCGCCGACGACCTGGGCTTTCCGGTCATCATCCGCACCAGCTTCACCCTGGGGGGCACCGGCGGCGGGGTGGCCTACAACCCCGAAGAGCTGGAGTGGATGGCCAGGGCCGGCCTGGACGCCAGCATGAACACCCAGATCATGCTGGAGGAGTCGATCCTGGGCTGGAAGGAGTACGAGCTGGAGGTGATGCGGGACAAGAACGACAACGTCTGCGTCATCTGCTCCATCGAAAACGTCGATCCCATGGGCGTCCACACCGGCGATTCCATCACCGTGGCCCCGGCCCAGACCCTGACCGACCGGGAATACCAGGTGTTGCGGGACGGCGCGGTGGACATCATGCGGGAAATCGGGGTGGAAACCGGCGGCTCCAACGTGCAGTTCGCGGTGAATCCGACCAACGGCGACGTGGTGGTGGTGGAGATGAACCCCCGGGTCTCCCGGAGTTCCGCCCTGGCTTCCAAGGCCACCGGCTACCCCATCGCCAAGATCGCCGCCAAGCTGGCGGTGGGCTACACCCTGGACGAGATTCCCAACGACATCACCGGCGAGACCATGGCCTCTTTCGAGCCGACCCTGGACTACTGCGTGACCAAGGTGCCCCGGTGGACCTTCGAGAAGTTCCCCGAGACCGAGGACCTGCTGACCACCGCCATGAAATCGGTGGGGGAGACCATGTCCATCGGCCGGACCTTCAAGGAGTCGTTCCAGAAGGCGTTGCGGTCGCTGGAGATCGGCCGGTACGGCTTTGGCGCCGACGGCCGGGACATTCCCGACCTGGAGGGTCGCCAGCCCGGCGCCGCCGAGATCAAGGCCAAGCTGGTGACGCCCAACTCCGCCCGGATGTTCTACCTGCGCTACGCCCTCATGAGCGGGCTGTCGGTGGAGACCATTTACGAATGGACCGGCATCGACCCCTGGTTTCTGCACCAGATGCGGCAACTGGTGGAGATGGAGGGCCGGATCACCGCCGCCCGGGGCGACGCGGCCGCGCCGGTGTCGGATCTGAATCTCCTGCGCCGGGCCAAGGCCTGGGGCTTTTCCGACAAGCAGATCGGCCATCTGACCGGGACCGAGGAAACGGCGGTGGAGGCCCAGCGCAAGGCGGCGGACATCCGGCCGGTCTACAAACTGGTGGACACCTGCGCGGCGGAGTTCCGGGCCGCGACCCCCTATTACTATTCCACCTACGAGGACGAGAACGAAGCCCGGATTTCGGACCGGCGCAAGGTCATGATCCTGGGCGGGGGCCCCAACCGCATCGGCCAGGGCATCGAGTTCGACTACTGCTGCGTCCACGCCAGCTTCGCCCTGCGGGACATGGGGATCGAGAGCATCATGGTCAACTCGAACCCCGAAACGGTCTCCACCGATTACGACACCTCGGACAAGCTCTACTTCGAGCCGCTGACCCGGGAGGACGTGCTCCACATCATCGAGACCGAAAAGCCGGAGGGCGTCATCGTTCAGTTCGGCGGCCAGACCCCGCTGAACCTGGCGGTGCCCCTGGCCGAGGCCGGGGTCCCGATTCTGGGCACCCAGCCGGAGAGCATCGACCGGGCCGAGGACCGCAAGCATTTTCAGGCCATGCTCAACAAGCTGGGGTTGATCCAGCCGGCCAACGGCACGGCGCGGACGGTGGCCGAGGCCAAGGCGGTGGCGGCCCAGATCGGCTATCCGGTGATCGTGCGACCCTCCTACGTGCTGGGCGGCCGGGCCATGAAGATCGTCTTCGACCCGGCGGAGCTGGAAAACTTCACCCGGCTGGCCATCGACGCCTCGCCGGGCCATCCGGTGCTCATCGACAAGTTTTTGGAGGAGGCGCTGGAGTTCGACGTGGACGCCCTGTCCGACGGGAAAAGCACCGTCATTGGCGGCATCATGGAGCACATCGAGGCGGCCGGGGTCCACTCCGGCGACTCGGCCTGCGTGCTGCCGCCCCAGGGGGCGCCGGCGGCGTTGCTGGCGGAGATTTCCGACGCCACCCGGGCCATGGCCGCGGAGCTTGGGGTGGTGGGGCTCATGAACGTCCAGTACGCGGTCAAGGACGGGGTCCTTTACGTGCTGGAGGTCAATCCCCGAGCCTCCCGGACCGTGCCCTTCGTGAGCAAGGCCACCGGCGTGCCGCTGGCCCGGCTGGCCACCCGGGTTATGATGGGCGAATCCCTGGCGGACGTGGGGTTCGCCGAAGAGGTGATTCCGCCTCACGTGTCGGTGAAGGAGGCGGTGCTGCCCTTCAACCGCTTCCCCGACGTGGACACGCTGCTGGGGCCCGAGATGAAATCCACCGGCGAGGTGATGGGCATCGACGCCGACTTCGGCCTGGCCTACGCCAAGTCCCAACTCGGCGCCGGCCAGAAAATGCCGCTGGAGGGCGCGGTGTTTATCAGCGTCCAGGACGGCGACAAGCCCGCCGTGCTGGAGACGGCCCGCCAGTTCCGGGACATGGGCTTTTCCGTGCTGGCCACCAGCGGCACCGCCCGCTTCCTGGACCAGCACGGCGTGGAAAACCGGGCGATCAACAAGGTTTCCATCGGCCGTCCCCACGTGGTGGACGCCATTAAAAACGGCGAGATTCAGCTCGTCGTCAACACCGGCGTGGGCGACGAGCCGTTCCAGGACGGCTTTCAGATTCGCCGGGCCGCCCTCAAGTTCGGGCTGCCCTACGCCACCACCGTGGCGGGCGCCCGGGCCATGTGCCAAGGCATCGCGGCGCTGAAGGAGACGGGCCTTCGGGTCCGGGCGCTTCAGGATTTCGCCGCGGACATGGTCGCCGGATAATCGGCTTCGCCCCGGGTCGATCGGCGGAGCCCCCGACGGGGCGGCTCCGGCGGAGCGACCCCTGGCGGCGCCAAAGGACAGGAACGTTCCATGTACGACGACGACAAGCCCCGCGAGGCCTGCGGTCTGTTTGGCATCCACGGACATCCCGAGGCGGCGCGGCTCGCCTATTTCGGTCTCTACGCCCTGCAGCACCGCGGGCAGGAAAGCGCCGGCATCGCCGTGGCGCGTGCCCCCCGCATCTTGGCCCACAAGGGCATGGGGCTGGTTTCCGACGTGTTCAAGAACTACCATTTCGAAGAGCTGGACGGCGTCAGCGCGGTGGGCCACGTCCGCTACTCCACCACCGGCAGCTCCATCCTGACCAACGCCCAGCCCTTCGTGATCCACCACCGGGGCAAGTCCTACGCCGTGGCCCACAACGGCAACCTGGTCAACGCCCACGGCCTGAAGCGGGAGCTGGAGGAAAACGGTTCCATCTTCCAGACCACCATGGACAGCGAAGTCTTTCTCCACTACTTCGTGGGGAACATGAAATACGGCTTCGAGCAGGCCCTCAAGTACACGGTGTCCCGGCTAAAGGGGGCCTTTTCCTTCGTGGTGCTCACCGGCCGGGGCGAGCTGGTGGGCATTCGGGACCCCCACGGCTTTCGGCCGCTGTGCCTGGGCAAGCTGAACGGCAGCTACGTGCTGGCCTCGGAGAGCTGCGCCCTGGACCTGGTCCAGGCCGAGTTTATCCGGGACGTGGACCCGGGCGAGATCGTCATCATCAACGAAAACGGCATCAAGAGCATTCGGACGCCCAGCCCGGACACGCGCCATTTCTGCATTTTCGAGTTCATCTACTTCGCCCGGCCCGATTCCACCATCAACGGCCAGAACGTCTACGAGGTGCGCAAAAACCACGGGCGGCGGCTGGCCCAGGAGTCGCCGGTGGCGGCCGACCTGGTCATGCCCTTTCCCGACTCGGGCACCTACGCGGCCCTGGGCTATTCCGAGGAATCGGGGATTCCCTTCGAAATGGGGATGATCCGGAACCACTACGTGGGCCGCACCTTCATCCAGCCCACCCAGAGCATGCGGGACTTCAGCGTGCGGGTGAAGCTGAATCCGGTGAAGGAATTGCTCAAGGGCAAGGACATCATTATCATCGAGGATTCCATCATCCGGGGCACCACCGTGCGCACCCGGGTGCGGGCCCTGCGGGAGATCGGCGTCAAGCGCATCCACATGCGGGTGTCGGGGCCGCCCCACCGGTTTCCCTGCCACTACGGCATCGATTTTTCCACCAAGGGAGAGCTGATCGCCGCCAGCAAATCGGTTCAGGAATTGAGCGATTACCTGGGGCTGGACAGCCTCCACTATTTGAGCCTAAAGGGGTTGCTGGGCGCCACCGGCATCGAGCGGCCCGAGCGGGAGTTTTGCCGAGCCTGCTTCGACGGTTGCTATCCGGTGGAGTTCGACGAACAGTTGTCCAAGAGCTGCATGGAGCTGGAATAGGCCATGGTCCACTCCCGGACGGTGGCCTTTTCCCGGGACGCCACCAACGTCTTTTTCCACATCCTGACCGGCTGCAACCTGCGCTGCCGCCACTGCTACATCAATCCCGACCAGCATGGATCGGAAATGGTGCCGGTGGAAACCATCCGGTCCTGGCTGTCGGCCTTCGCCGACCGGGCCGAGCGGGCCAACCTGATTCTGCTGGGCGGGGAGCCGACCCTGCATCCGGGCCTGGCCGACGCGGCGCGGGCGGCCCGGGAGATCGGCTTCCGGTCGGTGACGGTGGACACCAACGGATACCTGTTTCACGACATCTTGGACCGGGTGACCCCGGCGGAGGTGGACGTGTTCAGCTTTAGCCTGGACGGGGCCACCCCGGCCACCAACGACGCCATCCGGGGCGAAGGGGCGTTCCAGACGGTGACGGCCGGCGTCCGGGCCGCCCGGAAGCGGGGCTTCGAGACCAGCCTGATCTACACCGTCAGCGCCCGGAACCTCCACGAATTGGACTGGATGCCGGCGTTGCTGGCCGAGCTGGGCGTGGGCCGGTTTTTCATTCAGGTGATCGGGTTGCGGGGCAATTCCGCCGGGGCCGGAGACGCCCTGGCGGTGACCCGGGCCGACTGGCTGGCGAAGGTGCCGTCGGCGGCCCGGGCCGCGGCGGAGCGGGGGATTCCAACCATCTACCCCCGGGTGTTCCTGGAGGCGGAGGAGCCCTTCGCCTGCGCGGGGCTTTGCGCGGACAACTATTTTGTTTTTCCCAACGGTCGGGTTTACCGCTGCCCGCTGTGCGAAGATTTTCCGTTGCACGGCATGGCCTTCGAGAACGACCGACTGGTGAAGCGGCCGCCCGTGAACGAGTCGGACCTGTTCCACCTTTCCATTCCGGAGGGTTGCGTGATGAACCGGCTGGTCCAGCCCGCCAACCTGCGCTACGGGCCGGACGGAATCGCCGAATACCGGGTGGCCTGCTGCATGTTGAAGGAAGAGGTGCGGCCCGAACGATCGCTCGAAGAATTGACAACGGACCGCTTCGCTGATAGAAATTCGTAATTTTTAAGTCTGATCCATGATCGCAACCGACGCCGCCCCCGGAGTGACGCCCTGGAATCTTTAACCCGAGAACTGGTGATCACCAACGAGCTGGGCCTCCACGCCCGGTCCGCCGCCAAAATCGCCGAAATCGCCCAGCGGGCCGCCGCGCCGGTCTGGATTGAACGCGGGGACGACATGGTGGACGCCCGCAGCATTATCGACATGCTGACCCTGGCATGCGCCCAAGGCGCGGTCATCGTGGTCCGGGTGGAGGACGACGGCGATCTGCCCATCCTGGAGGAGATCGCCGCCCTGGTTTCCGACGGCTTCGGAGAATCGGCATGACCGAGCGCGACGGCCGGGAAAGGGTCTTCAAGGGGATCGGCGCCGCCCCCGGCATCTGCATCGGCAAGGCCTACCTGGTGGACCGGGAAGGCGTCAACGTCGTCAAGCAGTATTTCGTGGGCGAGGCCGGCGCGGCGGAGGAGGGGGCGCGGTTCCGGAACGCCGTGGAGGCGGCCAAGGCGGAGCTGTCGGCCATCATCGCCGACATCGCTCCGGAATTCCGACAGCACGCGGCCATCTTGGAAACCCATATCCTTCTGCTCAAGGACAAGGCGTTGTTCGACAAGACCATGGCGGTCATCGAACAAGAGCAGGTCAACGCCGAATGGGCGCTGAAAAAGGTGGTTTCGGAACTCAAGCGGGTCTTCCAGAACATGGAAGACCCCTACTTTCGGGAGCGCTCCGCCGACATCGTCCACGTCTCCGACCGGATCATGCGCAACCTGGTGGGGAAGGAGCCGGTGGACATCCGCGCCATCGACAAGCGGGTGATTTTGGTGGCCACCGATCTTTCGCCGGCCCAGACCAGCCAGATTCAGCTGGAGCGGATCAAGGGCTTCGTCACCGCCGCCGGCGGCGTGGCCTCCCACACCGGCATCATCGCCCGGACCCTGGAAATTCCGGCGGTGCTGGGCCTGCAAAACGTCACCAACCTGATCCGCACCGACGACCTGATCGTGCTGGACGGCGGCGACGGCACGCTGATCGTGAACCCCGCCGAGCAGACTCTGGTGGAGTACGAAGAGCGGAGCAGCCGCTACGAGGCGCACCGCAAGCGCATTCGGCGGGTCAGCCAGCTTCCGGCCCAGTCCCTGGACGGCGTTTCCATCCAGATCATGGGCAACATCGAGCTGCCCGAGGAGGTGGTCTCGGTGCGGGACCACGGCGGCAACGGCATCGGCCTGTACCGAACCGAATTTCAGTACATGAACCGGTCCGGCTTCCCCGCCGAGGACGAGCTGTTCGACAAATACCGGGACGTGGTGGAGGTGATGTCGCCCTGCCCGGTGACCATCCGGACGCTGGACATCAACGGCGACAAGGCCGCGCCCTACGCCTGCGACACCTTGGAGGCGAATCCGGCCCTGGGCTTGCGGGCCATCCGCTATTGCCTCGCCCGGCCGGACGTGTTCCGCGCCCAGCTTCGGGCCATCCTGCGGGCCGCCGCCTACGGACAGGTCCGGATCATGTTTCCCATGATCTCCAGCCTGGACGAGGTGGTTCAGGCCAAGGCGTTGCTGCGGGAGGCGGCGGCGTCCCTGGACGCCGAAAACCGGCCTTTTCGGGCGGACATCGAGGTGGGGATCATGATCGAGGTGCCTTCGGCGGTGATTTTGGCCGACGTGCTGGCGGAAGAGGTGGACTTTTTCAGCATCGGCACCAACGACCTGATTCAGTACGCCTTGGCCATCGACCGGGGCAACCGGTACGTCTCCCACCTGTATCATCCGTTGCACCCGGCCATTTTGCGGATGATCCGGCACGTGACCGAGGTGGGGCGGACCCGGGGCGTCAACGTCTACATGTGCGGCGAGATGGCGGGCGATCCGTTGCATCTGCCCATCCTCATTGGAATGGGCTTGCGGGAACTGAGCATGAATCCCCAGTCGATTCCCGCCGTCAAAAACGCCATTCGAAATCTGCGGGCGGGAGAGCTGCCGGAATTCCTGGACGAGATTCAAGCGCTTCGGCGGCAAGACCAAATTCACGGGCTGCTTCGGGAGCGTTTCGGCCACATTCTGGACGCCCCGAACCTGAATTCCTGAACTGGAAAGCGTTTACTTTGGCCAAATCCCATCGAAAATTGGTGGCGGACAATCGAAAAGCCCGCCACAATTATTTCATCGAAGACAAAATGGAGGCCGGCCTGGTCCTGAAAGGGACCGAGGTGAAGGCCCTGCGGGAGGGACGCGCCCATTTGAAGGACGCCCACGCCCGCATAAAAAACGGGGAGGTGTTCGTCTATCAGATGCACATTGGCCCCTACACCCACGCCTACTACGACAACCACGAGGCCCAGCGGCCCCGGAAGCTGCTGCTGCACAATCACGAGATCAAGCAACTCATCGGCAAGGTGAACGAGCAGGGCTGCTCCCTGATTCCCCTGGACATCTATTTTCGGGACGGCAAGGCCAAAATCACCCTGGCCCTGGCCAAGGGCAAGCGCAAGTATGACAAGCGGGAGTCGATCCGGAAACGCGACGAGCAGCGCATTCAGGAGCGGAGCCGGAAGGAGCACGGGGTTTAGGCCCAATACCGTTCATTTACCGAAAAAAGCAGGGGCGTATCGCGCACGCCCTTGGTCAATCTGGCGCCATTGACCCACAGAAATCCCAAAGTGAACGGTATTGTCCTTAGCCCCAATACCGTTCATTTTGGCGAAAATTTGTAGGGGCGAATTGCATTCGCCCTCGGACAATCCGGCACATTCATCCTTTGGGAATCCCAAAGTGAACGGTATTGGGTTTAGGCCTGTGCGGTTCCCCTTGGCCAAGTGGGAACCGATCGCCTGAACCTCGGCCAAACGGGCGCCGTCGCTCCCGGAGAGTCCCGCGTGAACGACCGGAGGGCGCCGCTTGACAAAGCCGGATCGCGTGCCAATTATTACGCCTCTTTGAATCCGCCCATCGATTCGCCCGTCGGCCTCGCATGAAAAATTTGTGCCGGTCGCACCAATTTTTTTCCGGTTTCCCCGGAAAACGGATTGACAAGCCGGGCCGGTTGGATTATTTTCTCTGAAGATTTGGCTGCTCTTTCAAACAGCTTCATCCTCGAACGGGGGCGAAACGGCTTCGACGGGGGTAAAGAAGCGCTGGTTGCATGTCGAGGTGTCTGCCGCTCGCATACGGCGGAAAAAATATAATCGCAGACGATTATAACTACGCGCTGGCTGCATAGCTAGCCGTCCCGCCGGGCCTCTTCCCGTGGGTCTGGCATCGGGGCGTCATCGAGCGGGATAGCCGTTCCCGATCGTTCGGTACGGAATGGCGAAATTCACCGAACGCCGCCCGTCGCGCATCCCGCCTGAAGGAGGCATGACGGGTTAAATTAAAGTTCAGGCTATGCATGTAGATGCCAGTGTGGAATGCTTTCGGACGCGGGTTCGACTCCCGCCGCCTCCACCACTCCCCTTCGAGGGCAAACAGGCCCGGAAAACCGGAAACGGTTCTTCGGGCCTGTTTGCGTTTGGGGGGGGGTGCAATGACCCGCATTCGTTCAAAATGTTGTCGGGGCCTATTGCGTGCGCCCTTGGCCCGCCCAGCGCCGCGGTTCATTGGGAGTCTCGCCGGGAACAACTTTTGGGGTTTCCCCCGTTTTTTTCAGGAAAGATAATCGGAGGCTGCGGAGGACCGTTCCGGCGTCGATCCAAAAGGAAAAACGGTTATGCGCGACCACGTCGATCTCGAATTTTTCAAAAAGGCGCCGGAGGGCCGGTTGGCCGCCATCCATCGCGACGCGGAAGGGCGGGACACCGGGCCGGTGGGACCGAAGCGGGCGATCCCGCTCGTATGGCCGTCTGCGCTTGCGGCCGAAAATGACGCCTGCTTGTCCGCCCATGGCGCCGGGTCCTCCTTGCCGCCGAAGTTCTTGTCGAGCGGTCTCGTTCCTTCGAGGACCAAGGCCGCGTATTCGCGCCGGCGGTCCGCCGGCCGCTCGGCCGCCTCCGGGTGGCCCATCTCGGCGGTCAGGCGGGTCGCCTCCGGGTGGGCGTGCATGTCGGTGCGCCCGGAGGAGCCGCACCGTCTCCAGGGCTTCGAGGAAGCGTTCCGGCCAGGGGTCGCCGGCCTTGTCGCCGGGCAAAAACTCGACCAGCCCGTGCCGGGCCAGACGGGTTAGAAAATCGGCGGCCGCAGCGGCGGCGTCCTCCGGCAACGGCTGGGTCGGCCGCGCGAGAAGCCGTTTCGGGAGCTGCTCGGGCAGGTCGGCAACGAGACCACCATCCTCGTGGGCCACACCCGTTGGCGCGCCCGAGGCAACGAGTTCAACAACCGCAACAACCATCCCATCCGTGCCGGGATCGTCATCGGCGCCCACGACGGCGCCATCCGCAACGCCAACCACCGGTTCCGCCGCCTCGGGCTGCCGCGCTACGCCGAAGTGGACAGCGAGCCGATCTTCCGTCTGGCCGACCGCTTCGCGCCCGAAGGCCCCGTCGAACAGGGGGGCTTGAAGAAGGCGCTCGCCCTCTGTCGCGGCCAGATGATCGCCGCGCCGGCCTCGCGGCTCGACCCGGGAAGCATCTCCGTGCCCGAGGGCAACAAGCCGCTCCGCCTGCGCATCCATCGCCGGCATCGGGTGGCGCTCTACGCCTCGAAGCCCGCCCCCATCCACTTTGCCGCGAACAACGAGACAAAACCGCCGGACAGCGGTTTTGGACGTGCCGAAGGCACGCCCGAAGGCACACGCCCTAAGGGCGAGCCCCAAGGACGGGGCGAGTCAACGGCTGGCGCGAGCTGGAGGCGCCGCCCATGACCATGCTCCCCATCCGCCACGAGGATGTGCGGGCCATGAAAAACAGCGGATTCCGCTTCATGCCCAGGAGCGCAAAGGGACGCTGCCCGAAGGAGTGGATGCATGAACGTTGGAGAATCCTCGAAGCTGACAAATCCCCAGGACGGCGGATTTGGACGCACTGAAAGTGCGCCCGCAGGGCGAGGGCCGGGGGACGGCCCGAGTCGGCGCAAACCCGGAAGACGCTCCCGAGGCCATCCTTCGGCTCTTCGTCTGCGGCGCCCCGAAACGGGGCCGCTGGAGCCATCAACGTTTCTGCGCCACGGCCCCCAGGGTCGAACCGGCCGTGGTCCGGGGCAGGCTATGGCATCTTCACGCCGGGTTTCCGGCCCTGGAGGCGCCGGAAGGGCTGATCCTGGCCCGAGGCGCCGCCGATCCGCCGGCCGGCGCCAGCGGGCAGCAGGAGACCGGCACGCCGCGCTTCGGCCGCCCGACCGGCGACTGGGATCGGATCCATGGGGAGCCGGCGACCTTCACCGACCCGCAGCGCGACCTGCCGCCCGTCGACCGGCTGGAAGGCTTTCGGCCCGGCGGGCACAGCATGTACCAGCGGGTGATAGTGGCGGTGCCGTGCGGGCGCACTTCGATTCCAGCCTGGATCTATTAGATGCCCCGTGTTGAAAACGGCGCCCGGCTTGACTCCGGCGCCTGGCATCGATCGTGACAGAAAATAATCGGCTCAAATCGGCAAAGATCGTTTGACCTGGCACATTGCGCCTTTGTATGTTGATGAAGTTTTTAACCTGGGAAAGGCGCGTCCAGTCTCTCCCGTTTCGCCTCTGGCGGACGTGGCAAACAACCAAGGCGCCCGTGGAGCAAGAGAATGAACGAGATGGAAGACCGCTGGTTGTCAATAACCGAGATTTGCAAGCACCTCGGGGTCAGCAACGACACCGTCTACAAGTGGATCGACAAGCATGGCATGCCCGCCCACCGCATGGGTCGTCTTTGGAAGTTCAAGAAAGATCAGGTCGATGCCTGGGTAGAGGCGGGCGGGGCGGCGGACAAGAGCAGACAGGATACGCTGAATGAGCAAAAAAAACGGAAATAACAATTCAGTCGATCTGGATATCGGGACTCTCTCCGGGCATCTCTGGGAGGCGGCCAATATCCTGCGTGGCCCTGTCGACGCGGCAGATTTCAAGACCTACATCTTCCCGCTGCTGTTCTTCAAGCGGCTCTCCGACGTCTATGACGAGGAGTATGCCGTGGCTCTGGAAGAGTCCGACGGCGACGTGGAATTTGCCCAGTTCCCCGAGAACCACCGGTTCCAGGTTCCGGAGGGCTGCCACTGGAAAGATGTCCGGGCCAAGAGCGCCAATATCGGCCATGCGCTCCAGAAGGCCATGCGCTGCATCGAGCAGGCCAACCCGGACACCCTGCACGGCATCTTCGGCGACGCCCAGTGGACCAATAAAGATCGCCTTTCGGACGCGCTGCTCAAGGACCTGGTCGAACACTTCTCGTCGCTCAACCTGGGCAATGAGCACTGCAAGGCGGACATTCTCGGCCAGGCCTATGAATATCTGATCAAGAAATTTGCCGACCTGACCAACAAGAAGGCCGGAGAATTCTATACCCCGCGCTCCGTGGTCGCCCTGATGGTCCGCATCCTTGCGCCCAAGGCCGGGGAAACCATCTATGACCCGGCCTGCGGGACCGGCGGCATGCTCCTCGAAGCTCTGCACCATGTCAAAGCGCATGGCGGCGACGAGAACCTCATGCTGGGCAAGCTCTACGGCCAGGAAAAGAACCTGACCACATCCTCCATCGCCCGTATGAACCTTTTTCTCCACGGCGCGGAAGATTTCCATATCGAACGCGGCGACACCCTGCGCTTGCCCGCCTTTTATTCAGGCGACAGCCTCGCCACCTTTGACTGCGTTATCGCCAATCCTCCCTTCTCCCTGGAAAAGTGGGGGGACGACGTCTGGATCAACGACCCCTACGGCCGCAATTTCGCCGGACTGCCGCCGGCCAAGTCCGGCGACTTCGCCTGGGTTCAGCACATGATCAAGTCCATGGCCCGCAAGACCGGCCGCATGGCCGTGGTGCTTCCCCATGGCGTGCTGTTCCGCATGTCCAAGGAAGGCGAGATCCGGCGCAAGCTGCTGGAGATGGACGTCCTCGAAGCGGTGATCGGCCTCGGCCAGAACATTTTCTACGGCACCGGTCTCGCGCCCTGCGTCCTGGTCTTCCGCGACAGCAAGCCCAAGGCCCACCGCCAGAAGGTGCTTTTCATCGATGCCGCCAAGGAGTTCAAGACCGGCCGCGCCCAGAACGAGCTGCTGCCGGAACACGTGGACAACATCCATCGCTGGTACGAGGGCTATCAGGATGTGGA
>JBKHDD010000111.1:0-15926 GCA_046541515.1 Desulfococcaceae bacterium | reverse complement strand
GGCCACGCCCGCGCGCCACGTCGCCGGCTGATGGCCGTCGGAAAAAAACGGCTCGACCAGCGGGTCGTGGAAGTCGGCCTGGCGGAGAGTCGAAGCCGGGCCCGGGCGTTGATCATGGCCGGCCGGGTTCGCGTGGACGACGTGCCGATGGACAAGCCCGGCGCGTCGGTGTCGGAGTCCGCCGTTTTGTCCCTGGCCGGCGAGGAGACGCCCTACGTCAGTCGCGGCGGGCTGAAACTGGAAGCGGCGCTTCGGGAATGGGACGTGCCCGTTCGGGATGCCCGCTGCCTGGATGTGGGCGCGTCCACCGGCGGTTTTACCGATTGCCTCCTCCGGAACGGCGCGGCCCACGTTCACGCCGTGGACGTGGGCTATGGCCAGCTCGCCTGGTCCCTCCGAAACGATCCCCGGGTCACCGTTCTGGAACGCACCAACATCCGGCATCTGAAACCGGACGCCCTCCCCCGCCCCGTTGATCTGGTGGTCGTCGACACCTCCTTCATTTCCCTTCGCATCGTGGCGCCGGCGGTGCTGCCGCTCAAAACCGCCGCCGCGCCCATCCTCGCCCTGATCAAGCCGCAATTCGAAGTGGGCAAGGGCCAGGTGGGCAAAGGCGGCGTGGTGCGGGACCCGGCCCAGCACGAGGCGGTGGTGGAGGCGCTGATCCGCTTTTTCGCCACCCTCGGCCTGCGGTCCGAGGGCGTAATCCCCTCCCCCATTCTGGGCCCCAAGGGGAACCGAGAGTTCCTCATCCGTCTGGAAGGGGGCTGCACGCCTCCCGAAGCGTCCGAAGGGGGCGGATTTTGAGGTTGATTTTTTCGGGTGGAATCGTTAGAGGCTCTTTGAAACATTGGCATTTTGTCCGAGGGGTCGTCCACGGGTTTCGGCGGAAAACGCTCCGGCGGCGCCCTCGGGGCGGGCCAAAGTTCCAATCAGATCGAACTGGATTTGAACCCGATTCGAACCCCGCTCAAATGGGTTTCGAATGGGAATCCAACGGGCCATCGGACTCGAAATGAAATCAAAACCGTCTTGAACGGGGATAGAACGGAATCGGGTCCGAGGGTTCGTCCGGAGGGGGCTTGAAAACCCTCCGGAGGCTTCTGAAACGATTTCGAAAAGATGCGACGCCGGACGGCGGGCAAAACGGGACGTTTCCCGACGTTCCTGAAAAATTGGCCCTCCGCCGGCGGGATTTCGGAGGATGGATCGGGAGAATTTTTACCGCGGAGAGGAGTCTACATGGCTGAAATGGTAAGCACACTGAGAAATATCGCGCTGGTTGCACACAACGGAGCGGGGAAGACCTCCCTCGCGGAAGCGATCCTGTTTAAAGCGGGCGCCATCACCCGGCTCGGACGGATTGAGCAGGGCAACACCGCCATGGATTTCGAGCCCGAGGAGGTGAAGCGACAGTCGAGCATCAGCAGCGCGTTTCATCAGTTCGCCTGGCAAAAGCATTCCGTGTTCCTCACCGACACCCCGGGAGATCAGAACTTCTTCAGCGACACCCGCGCCTCCATGCAGTCGGCCGACGGCGTGTTGGTGGTGGTGGACGGCGTGGACGGGGTCCGATTCCAGGCGGAGCAGGCCTGGGAATTCGCCAAGGAATTCAACATGCCCTGCGCGATCTTCATCAACAAGCTCAACAAGGACCGTTCCGACCACGAGCGCACCTTCGAGGACGTGCTGGAAAGCTTCGAATCCCCCAGGCCCATCAAGATTCAGCTCCCCATCGGGGCCATGGACGAGTTCCAGGGCGTCGTCGATTTGGTCGCCATGAAAGCCTACTTCTTCGACGACGAAGGCAACATGACCGCGGGCGACATCCCCGCCGACATGGCCGACGAGGCGGAAGCCGAGCGGGAGGCCTTGATCGAAAACGTGGCCGAAGCCGACGACGCCCTGATCGAGCGCTACCTGGAAGGCGAGGACGTGACCCGGCAGGAAATCGAGGCCGCCTTGCGCAAAGGCGTCGTGGAGCGGATTTTCGCGCCGGTGCTCTGCGGCGCCGCCACCGGGCTGAAGGGCATCGAGCCGCTGATGGATTTCATCGTCAACGCCATGCCCTCCCCGGAGGATCACGGGGCCTGGACCGGCGTGGACCCCGATTCCGGGGAGGAAGTCACCCGGGAGCCCAGCCTGGACGCCCCCTTTTCCGCCCTGGTGTTCAAGACCATCGCCGATCCATACGCCGGTCGTCTTTCCGTCCTTCGGGTGGTGTCCGGCCAGCTCGGCGGCGACGGGACCTTCTACAACGTGAACAAAGGCAACCGGGAGCGGTTCAACCAGTTGCTCACCATCACCGGCAAGGAACAGAAGCCGGCCAAGGGCGCAATTCCCGGGGCCATCGTGGCGGTGGCGAAGCTGAAGGACACCACCACCGGCGACACCCTCTGCGACGAATCGGCCAAGGTGAAGCTCAAGGCCGCCGAGCCGTTGCCCAACCTCATCTCCTTCGCGGTTTCGCCCAAGAATCAGGGCGACGAGGACAAGATTTTCAGCTCTCTCAACCGGCTGCTGGAAGAAGACCCCGGTCTGACGATCGACCGGAACGCCCAGACCAAGGAGATCATCCTCTCCGGTCGAGGCCAGATGCACATCGAGGTGACCGCCGACAAAATGAAGCGGAAGTTCAACGTCGAAGTGCAGCTCAACCTGCCCAAAATTCCGTATCGGGAAACCATCAAGAAAAGCGTCCGGGTTCAGGGCCGACACAAGAAACAGACCGGCGGCCACGGCCAGTTCGGCGATTGCTGGATTCAGATGGAGCCGCTGCCTCGGGGCGAGGGCTTCCAGTTCGAGGACGCCATCGTGGGCGGGGCCATTCCCCGGACCTACATCCCCGCCGTGGAAAAAGGCATCCAGGAAGCGGCCGAGCGCGGATTCCTGGCCGGCTATCCCTGCGTGGACTTTAAGGTCAAGCTGGACGACGGCTCGTATCACCAGGTGGACAGCTCGGAAATGGCCTTCAAGATCGCGGGCGCCCTTGCCTTCAAGAAGGGCATGGAACAGGCCAATCCGGTGTTGCTGGAGCCGATCATGAGCGTGACCGTCTGGACGCCCGAAGATTTCATGGGCGACGTGATGGGCGACCTGAACGGCCGGCGCGGCCGGGTGATGGGCATGGACAGCGAGGGCAAGTATCAGATCATCAAGGCCCAGGTGCCCTTGGCGGAGTTCCAGACCTACGCGCCCGACCTGCGCTCCATGACCGGCGGCCGAGGCACCTACATCATGGAGTTCTCCCACTACGAGGAGCTGCCGGCGCAAATGGCCGAAAAGGTGATCGAGGCGTCGAAGAAGGAGCAGGAGTAATTTTCTTGTAGGGGCGGCTGCCGCCGGATCAATCGCTGAAAATTAATAACGCCGGGAAGGCCCATTGGGTGGGCTTTTCCGGCGTTTTGCGTTTTATGGTCGCTCTCTTCCCGCTCGAACGATATCCACGATTTCCTTCGACGTGATTTTCGCTTTGACGGCAGGAACATCCAGAGGAAATCGGGCAACTTTTTCCGACGTCAAGGCATACGTTCCGCCGTCTTTTCTTCGAATCAAGACTTTGCCGGTGGCTTCCGCCTGCTCCAGCACGGAAGCAAGATTTTGTCTGGCCTCCGAGCATGTAAAAACCTGCATCCCACACCTCCAGTGCTTCAAATTTCTGGTAGAAAGGGAACGACGGGGAGGCCCGTCAAATGAGTTTTTCCGCGTTTTGCGGATAGCCTCGCCGCCCTCTTCAAACATCACCGGATTGACTTTCGAAAGAAAAGGAAGAAAATTAGAGATGTAGCTTGAGATGAGAACAACTTGCGGAGGGTGCCATGAATGCAATGGAATTTCAAGCGTCCGTCGTAGACGGCAAGATTGAGCTGCCGGAAGAATGCCGGGACCAAATCCATGGTAGAGTCCGGGTCATTATTTTGACCGAGGAACACCCAAAAAGCGGCCGGGATCGGGTTCGGGAACTGATTGAAAATCCAATCTCCGTCAAGGAATTTACGCCCTTCCGGCGATCGGAAATTTACAATGGCCGGTGAAGGAAGGGCTTTTCTGGATTCCAACATCTGGGGCTCTACGCCTTCATTGAAAGCCAAGATCAGCGTAAGCATAAGGCCGCAAAGAAGCTTTTCCTCACGTGCAGCCTTGTTCTCAGAACCCAAGTGATCAATGAAATCTGCTTCAATCTTACGCGAAAAAAGGTGTCCACGGAAGAGGAGATTCGAGAGCTTGTGGATTCCTTCTTTCAGAACTACGAGGTGATTCCTTTTAACCGGGGAATCATCGAGGAAGCCTCCTATTTGAGGGGGATCCATTTTTTTTCGTTTTGGGATAGCCTGATTGTTTCCAGCGCGTTACATGCCAAGGCGACGGTTCTTTACTCCGAAGACATGCAGGATGGATTACGGGTCAAGGAAAGACTTCAAATTCTGAACCCACTAAAAACCGACTTCCATTGGCCATAAATTCCTCGAACAACCACAAAGAGTCGATTGCCCCCTGAACTACCTACAAAACCTTGCGCAACCCCTCCAACTTCTCCACCACCTCCGCATGAACCTCCCCCGCCTCCATCCGAAAAACAATCTGGAAATATTCGTTTTTCCCGATGGAAAGCCCGGCGGCTTTCATGAACTCCGGCAACAACCGCTTGCTCGCCGGGACGGAAACCAAAAATTCATTCTCCCCGTTCGGGTTCTCCCAGGCGTCCGGCGGCATTTGGGATTTCAAAAACGCCATGGCGGCGTCCGGGTCGGATTTTCCCTGAATGGATAAAGTTTCCCGGACGAACCGTTCCAAAACGGCGGGATGCAAAAGATAATTTTCAATTTCATACCGCCGCCACCGGAGCAACGTCAGGTTCTCCCCCGCCACTTCGTGATCCGGCAGATTTCGATTGTCCCCATCCAGCAGCACCGCCCCGGAAATTTTCGGAGAAATCGCCTTCAACCCAAAGAAATGGCCCCGGGCCTCTCGCGGATTGCTTCCCCGCATGGGATGAAAAAAGGGGTTTTTCAACTTTTCGTAGACCGGATGCCCCAAAACCTTCGCGAAAGCCGTGAGGATTTTCAGATCGGAAAAATCCTCCAGGTAAAGGATGTTTCGCCCGCGTTCGGCCAGCAGAATGTCCCGGGCGGCGAGCCGTTTCAAGACTTCGCGGACCTGCTCCCGTTCAAAGTTCACCCGCAGCCGGTGGGGCCGGCCGTAAAAGGATAGTATGTTGGCGGGCGCGGTATCCTCCAGCAGCACCTCGGAATGGGTGGAAATCACCAGTTGGCAGCCCATTTCCCGCGCCGCTTCCCGGAGCCGGTCCAGAACCTGCCGTTGCAACAGGACATGGGCGTGGGCGTCGGGTTCGTCCACCAGAAGCACCGATGCGGAGTGGGCGTAGAGGAATCCAAACAGCGTGAGCACCTGATGGAAACCGCTTCCCGCCGAAGCCAAATCGAACGGTTTTCCATCCCCTCCGGATTCCCGGTATTCCACCCGAATGAATGGATCATGCGGCCCGTACCGGGGTTCCAGCAACGTAAAGCCGAACAGCTCCCGGACCTGATCCACCAGCGCCGCCCAGCCTTCCGAGTGCTCCTGGTGGATTTCCAGCAATAGATTCCGAAGAATGTCCCCCGGCTTGCCCTGCCCGATCAGCAGATTCCGATACCCGGCGTCATACCGGGTTTCTTCCGCGCCGATTCCGGAAAACGGTGGGACATGAACCACGCGAAATTCTTCCAGGGAAAACGGGAACTCGGTCAGGGGTTCGCCGTCTCCGCCGGTTACCTTCGCGTAAATTTGTTCCTTGCTGGAAAACCGGAGCCAAACGGCCACGCTCCACCGGTTTCCTTGGCCGTCCGTTCCGTCCACCCGGATTTCAATTCCCTTGGGATGGCCCGGCTTTTTGCCTTTGGCTTCGTCGCGGCCGAAAGCGGTTTTCCGATCCGTCCACAACAAATTCATTTCGCCCAAGGGGACGGACGTGAACGCCTTCCGGGATATGGGAACGCCGGTTCGCGCTTCGCTTCGGGAACCGTTGCCAACGCGCTCCATTTGCCAGTGGGAAAGGGCGAGGCGCCAGACGGAAATGGCCTGAAGGAGGGTTGATTTTCCGGAATTGTTGGGTCCGGCAAGGACGATCCGATCATCCAGCTCGAAGGTTTCTTCCTGGAATTTCTTGAAATATTTCAAGGAAACCGTTTGGATCATCCCGTTTCTCCCATGGAATCGGTTGGCGCAACCCGATTCCATGCTTACCGGGATGAAGCCCCGCTGTAAAATGGTTTTTCAGGGGAGAAGCCATCGCCCTTCGATTCCCGTTTTGCCGTGTCTCCGGGAACGGCGGGTTGTACTCGTCGAATCGGAACACGGCCGGAAGCGGGCGACGAGTGCAACTCGCCGCTCCCAGGGACGGTATGGAGAATTTGGCAGATGGCCCTTATTCCCGGCTCCCCTCCAGCTCTCCGAGCAATTCCACGAGACCTTCGACCATGGCGTTGCCGCCGGCAAGCGTCCGGTCCTCCCTCGGCGGCCAGGAGATGACGCAGGCCGGCGTGGTCATGATTTCGTGGCGTTGAACCAAATCGTTCCACTGCCGAAGGATCGAATTCACCTTGAGAGGTTCGAGCTTGACCCCCTCTCCTTCCAGCGCCCGAATCAGCTCTCTTTCCGTTTTCACCCCCTGGCTTTGGGCCAGTTCGAACAGAACGCGGCGCGTCCGCAACATCTCCGACAGGCGGCCGTCCGCGTTGGCGGAATAGAGAAAATACTTGGAGAAGACGGCTTCGGCCATGCCCGACGGATAATCCACGAAGACGATCTTCGCGCCCAGCTCGCTCAAATCCGTCAGGGCCTCCTCCAGAACCGGCTCGATGTCGTGGCAGGCGCCGCAGAAGTAATCGCTGAAGACGATCACTTCAATCCAACCGGACCCATGGACAAACACGCCTTCGACTTTCGCCGGGCTTGGCGAGGGAGAAAGCGATGCCAGCAGAAAAAATAGAAGGAAACAGGCTTTTCGCAACGGAGATTTTCCTTTTCGAAAAAAGTGGTTTTGGGGGAAGACCCGACGCGCGGAGAATCCCCGGAATTTTCACGAATGCCGGATTTCCTTCCCTCCGGGGACGCCGTGTCCCTCGGGAAACCAGGATTGGGTTCGGTTGGCGATTTTGACCAGGAAGAGCATGACCGGAACCTCCACCAAAACGCCGACGATGGTGGCCAGCACCGCGGGCGACGCCGGGCCGAACAGGGTGATGGCCACGGCCACGGCCAGCTCGAAGAAATTGGAGGCGCCGATCATGCCCCCGGGGGCGGCCACGTCATGGGGCAGCCGCAACCATCGGGCCACCAGATAGGCGATGAAGAAAATCAAGGTCGTCTGGAGGGTCAGGGGAATGGCGATCAAAACGATGTGCAGGGGATTGTCGAGGATCACGTCGCCCTGGAACGAGAAGATGAGAATCAGCGTCAGCAGCAATCCGCCGATGGTGATGTTGTTGAACTTTGGCAGAAAGGAATGGTTGAAGTAATCTTCGCCCCGATTTTGGATCACCAGATGACGGGTCGCGATGCCGGCCGTCAGCGGAATGACCACGAAAAGGAAGACCGACAGAAACAGCGTGTCCCACGGAATCTCGATGCCGCCCACGCCCAGCAACAGTCCCACGATGGGGGTGAAGGCCACGAGGATGATCAGATCGTTGGTGGCCACCTGGACGACCGTGTAGGCCGGGTTGCCCCGGGTGAGATGGCTCCAGACGAAGACCATGGCGGTGCAGGGCGCGGCGCCCAGCAACACGGCGCCGGCCAGGTAGTCCCGGGCCAGATCGGGCGAAATCAAGGGCTCGAAAATGACGTGGAAAAACAGCGCGGCGATGCCGAACATGGTAAAGGGCTTGACCAGCCAGTTGACGACCCAGGTAAGATAAAGTCCCGCCGGGTTCCGGCCGACGTTTTTGACGCTGGCGAAATCGACCTTCATCATCATGGGATAGATCATGAGCCAGATCAACACCGCGATGGGAATGGAAACGTTGGCGTATTCGAATCGGGCCAGCGCCGCCGGGACGGCGGGAAGAAATTTTCCGATCAGCACGCCCGCGACCATGCACAGCGCGACCCACACCGTGAGATTGCGCTCGAAGAAGCTGATGCCGGCGTCTTTTTCATTTTCCATGGGTTGCGTTCTCCTTTGGGTTGGAACGGTTCATCCGCGCCATGGCTTCGGCGCCGGGTCGGAATTGTTCCATTTTGGATTTCAAATGGACGATGGCGCCGGATGGACAAGGGCGCATGCGATACGCCCCCGCCCTTTGATCGAGAAATGAACGGCATTGGATTCAAGCCGGGCATTCCTTCCGCGTTTTTTGACGCCGGCACAGTTCCTCGGGTTCGCGGACGAGGATTCGATCCAGAAGCGCCCGATCCGCCCGGATTTCCGGCGAACTCGACAGCGATTCGGCGAGCCATCGGCGCAGCGGCGCGGGAAAGGATTCGGAATGGCGATAATAGACCCACCGCCCGTCTTTGCGATTCCGCACGAGACGCGCGTTTTGCAGGATGCGCATGTGGCGGGAAACGGTGGCGGTCGCCAAGCCGAGCATTTCGACGATCTGGCACACGCAAAGCTCGTCTCTTTCCAGCAGCGCCGCGACCACTCGCATTCGGTTGCCGTCGGCCAGGGCTTTCGCGATGTCGAGGGTCGCTTCCATGTTTCGCCTTTCGATTGTTCATCTAGCGAATTAACAAAATATTATCGTGCAGAAGAAACCGGTTGTCAAGATGTCGCCGGATCTCTTTTTGTCCAGGACGGCGGGCGCGATGAACGAGACCGCGCAAACGTCGCGGAAAGGTCGGCTTCGAACCAAAGGAGTCAATGGTTCGGGGAGATGTCCGGCTTGGTCGTCGTCTCTGGTCGAAGCCAAAAGACGCGGACGGTCAGATAGGCCGAGGCCGCCAGAAAAATCAGGTCCCGGACCACCGTCCAGGCGTCGGCCGGGCCTTCGGTGATCTCGGTGGAAAAACAGCCGCAGTG
The DNA here is from genome assembly GCA_046541515.1 of Desulfococcaceae bacterium. GTDB lineage: Bacteria > Desulfobacterota > Desulfobacteria > Desulfobacterales > Desulfococcaceae > CAYFVR01. The sequence continues at coordinate 6,901 of JBKHDD010000111.1, read as the reverse complement.
GATGTCCAGCCCGCGCATTTGGTTGTAGACCAGCGAGGCGACGAAAACCAGCATCAACCCCGTGGAGATCGCCGTCGCGCCGGGCATCCAGACCCCGGCGATCAGACAGGCCCCCAGCAGGAATTCCAGCCAGGGCAGCGTCAGGGCCGCCAGGTTGACGGCGGCGTCGGGAAGGATCTGGTAGTTGTAGACCGCCTCGGCGAAGGCGGCGGGTTTGAGGATTTTGTCGTAGCTGGCGTAGAGGAACACGCCGCCCATGAACAGCCGCAGGACGTGATGGACCGTCGGTTCCCACCGGAATCGGCGTTGGGTTGGGTCCGTTCGTCCATCGGTTCGTTCGTCGAATCGTTCATCGGATCGTTCATCGGTTCGGGCCGTTGATTCGCCGGTTTGGCTCATAATCGGTTCATTCTCCTTCCGCGGGCAGTCCGGCCTGTTTCCAGACGGTCCACCCGTTGACCAGAACGAAGGCGTTCGGAAATCCCATGTCCCGGAGAAAAAGCGCCAGCTCGTGGCTCAGGTCGCAGGCTTCGCCGTCGCAATAGGCGATGATGGTCTTTTCCGCCTCCAGCCGCTCGGCCGCGTCGAAAAAATATCGGTCCACGTCCTGCCAGGGAATGCACAGCGCGCCCTGGATGCGCCCTTCGTCGCACTGGTGCTTGGGGCGGGCGTCCACGAAGATCGCCTCGTCCGCCCGGAACAGGTCCCGGGCATCCTCCAGGGAAACGACCATGCCGCCGCCCGAAGCGTCGGCGAAACGGGCCGTCTCCGACCAGTCCCCGACCAGGGGAATGCCGTCGGAACGGAAATGGTTGACCGAGACCGCCAGCAGGACGGACAGCGCCAGAAGGGCGGGGATCTGCCGGCTTGCCGAGCGAAGCGGTTGTCGGGGTATGTCGTTCATCTTTTTCTCCCATCTCCCAGATTCGGTTTTTCGTCGTCGAATCGGGCGGCCGAGGTTGAACTTGGGGACTCGGAATTTGTCAATGTACCGTTTTCATCCCAATGCTGTTTTTGGACAAAATCGGGTAGGGGCGAATCGCATTCGCCCTTGTGCAATCTGGCACGGTTGAGCAATGGAAATCCTAAACGGTATTTTAGCTGCCGCCGAGTCCCTTACCGGTTCGAAAGGATCGAATCGAGCGATTCCCGGGCCCCGGGCCGGTTCAGATACCTTGCGAAACCGGTCATGCCGTCCACCAGGTATCTGGAATCGTAGCCTTTCGTCGTCAGATAGGTTCGGACGATGGCGGCCCGGACATATACGGAACAGACCAGAACGATGGTTTTGTCCCGGTCCAGCTCGTCCAGCCGTTTCGGAAATTCATCGACCGGAATATGGGGCATGAAATCCTGATGATAGGCGTCGTGCTCCTCCGGGGTGCGGATGTCGATGATCTGGGCCCGGCCCTGTCCGTACAAATCGAGCATCTCGGGAATTCGGATTTTCATGTACCTCCGTTCCCGATTGTCGAACTGTTCGAGAAAGGCGTCGAAGGCGTCGGTTTGCGGTTCGTTTCCATGGGCGGGCGGCGCCGCCATCGCAAAAATTAAAATTCCAATGGCCATGAGCGTTTTCATTTCATCTCCGATCCATCCAGGCGGGATTTCATCCCGGCCCGGGTTGATTGTTCCAATCGTTTGATCATTTCCCGCAAAAGGCGAAGCGCCTCCTCGCCGTCCTCGTCCAGCGCGGCGGCCTTCATCCGCATGAATTCTTGTTCCGTCAACTCGACGATCATGGGTTCCTTTCTCCTCGGGCGGCGATTCGTCCGGCCGGATCGGCGCCCGGGAGCGCGCCGTCGAAGGGCGCATGGATCCCGCACTTTTCCGGATTTCGGTGGCCCGGCGGGCCATTCCGCCGATCCGGTTGCAGCAGCCTTGGGGCTCGATATGGCCCAGGCCGTCGCCGGTGTGGACGATCGTCAAATCGGCCGGACGTCCGGTTTCCGCCGAGGCGAGGGCCCACGGCGCCAACAGGAAGGCGAAAACGACCGACGCCCACTTCGCGTTTATTCTCAATGGATTTTTCCTTGTCGGTTTCCGGGCGTTCCCGCCGGGACCCGGCGGGAACGCCCGGGAAGAATCACGCCTCCACGAACGGCCGGACGATGAAATAGACGCCGAACAGGCCGATGGCCACCCCGGCCGCCTTTCGGAACCAGAGGCTGCCCTTGCCGAAGTTGCCGTTTTCCAGCACCCGCTGCACCAGGGCCGTGGAACTGCCCGCCACCGCGATGGGAATGCAGTGGCCGATGCCGAACAGCAAGATGTAGAGGACGCCGATGCCGATTTTTTCCTGGATGGTGATGAAGGCCAGGATCGGGACGATGAAGCCGAAGGTGCAGGAACCGGATAGCAGGCCGTAGGCCAGTCCCAGAACGAAGGCGCCGAAAACGCCCCGGAGCTTGAATCGGCTCATGAGGCCGCCGGACATGGAGCAGCCCGAAACCCCGACCATGTCCAGGGCCACCCAGATCAAAATCGCGCCCACCAGCAGGGTCCAGTAGGGGCCGATTTCCCCCAGCATTCGGCCCAAAATGGCGCAGACGACGCCCACCAGGGCGATGGTGAGAAAAAGACCGCCGGTGAAGGCGACGGCGTACCGGCTCGCCTGACGGGTTTCCAGAACTTGGCCCTGGCCGGCCACGTAGCTCACGATGAGCGGGATCGAGGCCATGTGGCAGGGCGAGAACAGCACGCTGATCATTCCCCACAGAAAACATCCGAAGGCGGCGACGAGAACGCCGCCGGTCATCCATTGATTCACGGTCAGGAACAATTGGTCCAGCATTTCGAGGCATCCTTTCCTATCGTTTTTTCACGCCCTATGGTTTTTTCACGCCCATTTCGCTCAGTTTCGCCACGATGGTATTTTCGTCCATGAACCCGGTGTGCCGATAGACCTCCTTGCCGTCGGCGTCGAAGAAAATCTGGGTCGGGATGGCCCGAATTCCGTATTTCTTGGCCTGTTCCGGTTTTTCCCACACGTCGATGAAGACGATGTCGGCCCGTCCGGCGTACGCCTTTTCCAGCTTTTCGAGAATGGGCGCCATCAGTTTGCAGGGAATGCACTTTTTCGCGCCCAGGTCGATCATGGTGACCCGCTTCCCTTTCCCTTCCGCGACCGGCGAAGCCGAGGGATCGGCGGCGGTTTCCGGGGCGTCGGAGGTCGCCAGAAACTGGGCCGCGGTTCCTCCCGCGGCCAACAGCAGGAGAATTCCGATGCCGACGAGCGCCGTCCGAATCCATTTTCGTTGGCCGTCGGCGTTCGCGGCGGCGTTCGTCTTCGTCCGATTTTTCGTTTTGGATGCTTTTTTCATTGCAAAATTTCCTTTTTTTGGGATGGCGATGGAACCTTGGGCCCTCGACGAGCGGCGAGCGCACCGGGTATCCGGCGAAAAAACGGCGGTCGAATCCAGGCGGTTCAACGCCTCCGGGCGAAGCCGCCCGCTCCTTCGCCCCTCGTTTTCCGGCGGACAACGTCGGCGGAAATCATGGGGATTCGGCGTCGAGGTCGAGCGGAGATCCGCCCGCACTCCCCGACCGCGCGAACCCCTTTCGCGCCGGGACGCGAAGGCAAACTTCGACGGCCCACGCCGCGCCGATCCGTACCGGTTGCCCGCAAGGGGATTCCGCAAACGGAAATCGTCGGTCGAACTTGCGAACCCGTCGCCGGGATCTTTGGACCCGGAACGGCGCAATGGACCGTTGGATTTGAATTCTTATTGATTACAATTGGTTATGTGTGGGAATCAGCAGATGAAAACGCAATGCAGGATAAAATGGGGAATGGGAGGCGATCGAAACGCCTGCAAAAGACGGATGTGAAAACGCGAGGGAGAAAGGCGGGGAAGGTCGGGGCACGGAGCGGCGTGAACCCCGGCCGCAGTCCATCCCGCCGATAGACCGGGGTCGTCGAACCGGGACCGCACGGGGCTCGGCGAAAGCAGACCCAACGCCGCCGTCGCGGCGCACGGACGAACCTTGCACGAATCGGCATCCGCCGGTTCGCGGCCGTCTTGCCGGTCCTGCTTTGTTTCGCAACGCATCTTTTCGCCCTGGGGGGGCGCCGCGGCGCAGACCCAAACGCCGCTCATGCCGACCGTCAGAATCAAGGCGATCAGCAGACGCAAAAACCGAACCATCATAACCAGCCCACCTTTCCGCCGCAACGGTACACGACGGGATGGCGTTTCGCAACCGAATTTTTGAAACGCCGGGGAGTCGCGGAGGTGGGCCGGTCCAAGGCGGCGCCGGTCAATCGAAGTCGAATTCCGAGAGATGGGCCGTCAATTCGGCCCGCCGCTCGTCGTCGAGTTCCGGACGGTTTTCCGCGCCGACCACGCCTTCGGCGGCCCGAACGGCGAATACCATGCAGGTGGGCTGACCGCATTTCCGGCAATTGGTTTTGGGCAAAAAACGCAGAATGTCGATGATCTTCGGCTTGGCCGGCAAGTGGCGGCGCGGCGTGATTTCGTCCCGCGCCTCCCATGTCCGGTTGATCTCTTCGGTCAGCCACCGAAGAATCCGTTCGGCCTCGTCGGCGTCCCCCAGGGCGTTGACGGCGATTTCCCGGCCGCCGGCGTTGATGATTCGACCTCGGTGATGAAACATCGCCTCGGGCGGGTCTTCGAGATACTGGGCGCCGCCCAGCGCGGCGTTGAGATAGGGCAGAACCGGGGCGATGTCTTCGTCGAGATGCGCGACGCGGTGGACGGAGGCGAAGCTTGGATTGCATTCGGGCCGGAAAATTTCCGTTTTGCAGCCGGAAAGCAACATGATGGACTTCCTCCTCTGGGGAAAAACGGCGGCGCCGGGCGAGAAAGGCGCCGGGCCGCCGCGAGGAGCGACGACGGGGAAAATTCAACGGGATCGTCCGGCCGCGCCTTCGGGTGAAACGTTTCGCTCGCTATTCGATCCAGGAAAGCACGTCCTCCTTCTTGGGAATCTTGCCCACGCTCTTCACCTCGCCGTCCACCACCACCGCGGGGGTGCCGAAGACGCCGTATTCCGCGATCTTCATCATGTCGGTGACCTTTTCCACCTCGGCGGATGCGCCGGATTCGGCGATCGCTTCCCGGACCACTTTTTCCGCCTGCCGGCACTTGGGGCAGCCAGGACCCAATACTTTGATTTCCATGTATGATCTCCTTTCAAAACAACGGTTGACGGCGAATCGTCATGACGCCGTGTCATTCCGACCGCGAGTTTCCGAAATTCGGCCTGCCCGACGCGAGGCCGTCCCCGGCGGCGAAGGTGGAAAACGTCCAAGCCAAGCCGCGAGGACGGCGAAATGATGCGGGGCGGGCGAAATTCTACACGAAGAAAGCCCCGTACATCATTCCCGAAATGGTGGACAAAATCACGATGATGCCGCAAAAGGTGGCCGTTTTTTTCGCGCCCAAAACGCTGCCGATGACCAGCATGTTGGGCAGGGAAAGGGCCGGACCCGCCAGCAACAGGGCCAGGGCCGGTCCCCGGCCCATGCCGGAGCCGAGAAGTCCCTGAAGGATGGGCACCTCGGTCAAAGTGGCGAAGTACATCAGCGCGCCGGCCAGCGACGCCGTCAGATTGGCCCCGAATGAATTGCCGCCCAGCAGGGAGGCGATCCAGTGTTCGGGGATCAGGGCCGGATGGCCCGGACGGCCCAGGGTGAACCCGGCCACCAGCACCCCGGCGCCCAGGAGCGGAAAAATCTGTTTCGCGAAACCCCAGGTGGCGTCCACCCAGCTTTTGTTTTCCTCCCGCGTGAACCAGGCCTTGCTCATGTAGGCCAGAATCACCAGCAACACGCCGGTGATGTACCATTTGGCCCCGAAGATGGCGGGCCAGATGCCGGTGGCGTCCGCCGCGGGGCGGGCGAAGGCGGCGAAGACGAGGATCAGCACCATGACGAGAATGTACAGGGCGTCCTGCAACAGGGTTCGCCCCTCGTTTTCGTCCTCGGGAACGTAAATCTGGCCGGCGGTGCGGTTTGCGTCGTCTTTTTTGAAAATCGCCGCCATGAGGAGGCCGGTGATGACCGCGAAGACGACGGCGCCCACGGCCCGGGCCAAGCCCAATTGCCAGCCCAGGATTTTGGCGGTCATGGAAATGGCCAGCACGTTGATGGCCGGGCCCGAATACAGAAAGGCAGTGGCCGGGCCGATGCCGGCGCCTCGGGTGTAAATGCCCGCGAACAGCGGCAGCACCGTGCAGGAGCAGACCGCGAGAATGGTCCCGGACACCGAGGCCACCGAGTAGGAGAGAATTTTGTTGGCCTGGGCGCCGAAGTATTTGAGCACCGCGCCCTGGGAGACGAACACCGAAATGGCGCCGGCGATGAAAAACGCCGGGACGAGACAGGTGAGGACGTGTTCTCGGGCATATTCCCGAAGCATCAGGAAGGCTTCTAGGCCGGACTGGCGGATGACCGGGTGATCCCAGGGAACATAGTAGGCGACCAAAAAGGCGCCGACGATCCACAGCAATTTGGTTCTTTCCTTCATTTTCTCCTCGCTTTTGGGCCGCCTCGGCGCCGTTGGTCCGGACCGTCGCGACCAGTCGTTGGGCAGATTGCCGGTTGGCCATGTGTGGAAAGGGACGAATCTCCTCGAATCGTAACCGCTTTCCCCCGACGGTCTTCACTTGCCAGTCGGCTTTCCGGTCATCAACTATATTCTTAAAATGGAATATACAGAGTTCATCCGTCCCTGTCAAACTGGAAAAATGCTGGAATGGCCGTTTTTCGAAAACGAGAGATGGTTCATTCAAAAATTTCCTTTAAAACCGTCCTCAATTGCCGCTATTCGGAAAAATTGGGAAATTATTAAGAATAATACCATTTGTCCTTTTCTTCTGAAGAGCAAGTCGGTGGCCCCGGAACCGGACGGAAAGGTCTCTTTTAATCCGTTTGAAA
>JBKHDD010000110.1:0-16494 GCA_046541515.1 Desulfococcaceae bacterium | reverse complement strand
ATCGGAGGCGATATCGCAATTTTCATCCAAAGGCTTTTGGCGAAAAAGCGGGATATGATCATATCCTGAAATTTTTGCTTCCTTCATTGGAAAATCTATCTTAATATGCCGCAAATTCAATCGGCGAAACCGATCCCCCAAAAGGCGGGGACCGGAAAACCCGCAAAAGGAGGTTGCCCATGGCGGACAAGCCATCGGTAGGTTGCGCGCGCCCGACCGGCGGAATGGTCGGGGAGCCGCCGGCGGAAGAAACGAAGGCACAAACGTCCCAATCCGTTCCGAAGGAGGCCCGAAACATGATTCAGGTTGGAAAGCCCGCTCCGGATTTTGTCGCCCCCGCCTATCTCAAGGGGGATTTCACTTCCGTCAAGCTGTCGGATTACCTGGGGAAATGGGTGGTGCTGTGTTTTTATCCAGGTGATTTCACCTTTGTCTGAGCGACCGAAATTTCGGCGGTCGCCGAAAATTATCCGAAGTACCAAAAGCTGAGCGCGGAAGTCCTGTCCATGAGCATAGACAGCGTCTTCGTTCACAAAATGTGGAACGATCACGAACTGTCCAAAATGGTGGACGGCGGCATCCCGTTTCCCATGTTGTCCGACGCCGGCGGAAAAGTGGGCCGGGCCTTCGGCATATTCGACGACGACGCGGGGGTGGAAAACCGGGGACGGTTCATCATCGATCCCGACGGCGTGATTCAGGCCTACGAGGTCCTCACCCCGCCGGTGGGCCGTTACACGGCCGAAGCCCTGCGGCAAATTCAGGCGTTCCAGCTCGTCCGGGAAAGCGGCGGGACCGAGGCGACGCCCTCCGGATGGAAGCCGGGGAAAATCACCCTGAAACCTGGTCCGGATTTGGTGGGCAAGGTCTGGCAGGTCTGGAAAACGGAGATGGAGAACGACTGAGGCGTTTGAGGGGTTGACGGGAGACAGAAAATCCATAAAGAATGATTGGAGCCGGTATTTCAGGAATCGCGGAAACCATTGCGATTGAGCCGGCTTCGATCATTTTTTTTTGGGCATCCCCTATGACCCAATGCCCCGATTGAAAAGCTGGCCGCATCAAAGACCCGTATCAAGCGTTCCAAGCCCAAGGCTCACCGGAGGGCCTGCCCTAAAAATGGGAACTGTTTCAAGACTGGTTTTTGCGGGTATTGATGGTGGTTTTCTTTTGGGGACCAGCCATCGAACAAAGGAGATTCCATGGAAAAACAATCACATGAACCAGACACCTCGTTAGTCGATAAGAGTCTTGTGGCCATGTTCCTGAAACTTACTCCGGAAGAGCGATTGCGGGCAAACGATAACGCAGTGCGAGCGATTTTGGAAATGAGGGAGAGCTATCGGAAGACCCAAGAAAATGAAGGCTGATTTAGGCGAAATCGTGGAAGGGCTCTCAAAAGCGGGCGTAGAATTCATTTTGGTGGGGGGGTTGGCCGCAGTTGTTCAAGGCGCTCCCATTACCACTATGGATGTGGACATCGTCCATCGCCAAGAGGCAAAAAACATATCCAAGCTCCATTCGTTTTTGCGGGGGATCAACGCGGTATACCGTCGCCCGGATGAAAAGATCATCGAACCAAAGGAAGAAGACTTTTTCAGCAAAGGGCATTTTTTGTTGAAAACCAGCCTAGGCCCTTTGGACGTGTTGGCCTTTATTGAAGAAGAGAGAAAATACGATGACCTTCTCCCGCATACAATGGAGGTTGATCTTCGGGGTAGCCGCATTCGCGTTTTGGACTTGAACACCATCGCTCATTTAAAGCGGAATTCCAAATTTCCGAAGGACCGGCAAAGGCTTTTGGTAATCGAAGAAACCCTAAAACAACTTGGAAAATCAATTTCTTCGGAAAAAAAATGAACAATGAAGGATAGGGAGGGACAGGCATCATTCGACGAAGCGGCCATCGAACAACTGTGGATCGAGGAAGTGGAGCGGCGTATCGCAAGGGTCGATGCCGGTCTGGAAGAACTCATTCCCGCCGAAAAAGTGCTGGAAGAGCTGAGGAATCGTAATCGTTGAAAAATGTAAGGGTTTTTCCCCTCGCCCGTAAAGAAGTCCTCAAGGCCGCAAAGCATTGCGACCAATTTTCAGAGAGTCTCGGTGATGGCTTGGTAGAAGAATTCCGATACGCCCTGGATCAGTTATCCCATTTTCCGCTTTCCATGCCGATTTTTAAAAGGCCTATCCGGAAGCGACCATTGTTTCGATTTCCATACAACATTTTTTATCGAGTGAAAGGCCGGAATAACGGCGAGGCCCTGAATATCTGACTGAAAGACTTTAAAAAGTGGAAAAATAATTTTTTTGTGAAATAAGACATGAAAATCCTCACCCCATCACCTTCAGCAGCTGTCGCGCCTTTGCGATGATTCGGCCATTTTCCTCCGCCCGAATCATCGCCCGTTCCAGGGACGCTTTCGCGGCGTCGAAATTCCCTTCCCGCCAGGCGGCGTAACCCGCCCAATAGCTCATTTCTCCGTCGGGATCATCCAGCGCCGCCGCTCGAACAAAGGCCTCTTGGGCGCCCTTGAAATCCCGCATGGCCAACGATAAATTCCCCACAAAGGCCCACCGCGCCCGGGTCGGTTCGGACACGGCCGCCGCTTCGGCGGCCTTTCGCGCCGCGTCCAAATCCCGGGCCTGTTTCCAGGTTTTCGCCAACAGATCCAACTCCGCCGCGACCGGCGAATCCCCAAACGCCCGTTGGTAGGTCTCCGCCGCTTTCCGATGCACGCCGGCGCGGGCGTACAAATCGCCCAGCCGGCGCCACTCTTCCCGGGGCGGCGGGGAAAGGCGATAGGCCAGGGCCAAGTCGGCGGCGGCCTCTTGAAAACGCCCCCGTTGGACGCCTATTCTCGCGCAAAGCGTCCAAACCGACGGATCGTCCGGCCGACGTTCCCGCAGCCGGGCCAAAACGGCGTCAACCGCTTCCCAACGCTCCAACGCCGCCAATGCCCGGACCCGGAGAAATTCGTGGGATTCGGCGGAATTGCCCGCCTCCAATCCGGCCTCCAGAACCGAAAGCGCTTCCGAGGGACGATCCAACCGAAGCCAAAAGGCGGTCAGTCGGTGGATTTCGGCGGGGGAAAGCGCATCGCTCTCGGACCCCTCCACGGCCTCGGCCGCTTCCACCGCCGCGTCCGGGTCTCCCGTTTCCAGCAGGGTTTCCGCCAACGCAATCCGCCATTGCGGGGCCGCTCCCGGTTGCTGGGCCAGTTTTCGAAGAAGCGGCAGCGCTTCCGCCGTTCGTTCGGTTTCCAAAAGCCAATCGACCCGGACTTCCATCATTTCCGTCGAAGACCCGGCGTCGGCCGCCCCATCGTCCCCGGCCATCAGCGCCTCGGCCTCCTCCGTCGCCCCGGTCCGGACCAGCAGCCGGGCCAGATCGGATCGCCATTCCGGTTTGGCGTCGGGTCGATCGGCCAGGGATCGCAGCAAGGCCGCCGCTTTTTCCGACCGCCCAGACCGTTCCCAAAAGGTCGCGGCCCGATGGCGAAGGGTCGGCCGTTTCCCGAAATCCGGCCGCGTCTCCAGCGCCCGGGCCGCCTCCGCAAACCGCCCCTCGGCGGCCAGCAAATCGGCGCGGAGGGTTCCCCATTCCTCCGGAATTTCCGCGTCCTCGGGCAACTCCGCCAGAATCTCAAGCGCGTTCCCGTTCTTCCCAGCCTTGCGATGGAGCGCCGCCGCCCGCAGAGCATGATCCGGGTTGGCGGTTCGCCGAAAGGCCCGGGCCCAGGCCGCCGCCGCTTCCCCGGGTTGATCCAGTTTTTCCAAGGTCGCCGCCAGCGTCCCCAGCCAATCGGTTTTCGGCCGGTCGGTTTTCGCCAGCGCCTCCAGCAGCGGCAGCGCGTCCCGGGCCTGGTCCGCGTTCAAAAACAGCAACGCGGCCGAATACCGATCCGAGGCCATGCCGGTCCGCCCCGCCACCCGAGCCTGAACCCGGGCCGCTTCCCCCGGAAGCCCCGCTTGCGCCAACGCGCCGCCGAGATTTCGAGCGCGATCAGTGGACAGCTTTTTTCGCTTTGCCAATTCCCGCAACAGGGGAACCGCCCCGTCCCGATTCTCTCCTTCCAGCCAAAGAAGCGCGGCCCGCAACCCGGCGTCGAAGTCGCCGCTCGCTTGGAACGCCCGGGCGAAGGCGTCGCCCGCCTGGCTCTTTTTCCCGATCCGCTCCATGGCGTGGCCCAGGGCCAAAAACCATTCCGCCCTCCCCTTCTCCATCCTCGCCAGCGGGGCCAGGGCCTCGGCCGCTTTCCCGGGCTTTCCGGCGGCCAGCCAGGCCCGCCCGGCCCGGTATCGGTTTTCGGCGGCCCCGCGGATCCGGACCGCCCGCGCATAGGCGTCGGCCGCATTTTCCATCCGCCCCGCCTGCTCGTAGGCGTCGCCCAGGGAAGAAAGCCATTCCGCCCGCGGGCGCTTCCGGCGGGCCAGTGGTTCCAAGTGGGAAATCGCACGGCCGGGATTTCCGGCGGCCAAGTGAAACCCGGCGGCCTGATAGCGCAATTCGCCGTCCAAGTCATCCGACAGCTCAAGCGCCCGTTCCGTGGCTTCCGCCGCCGGACCCGGCCGATGTTGGGCATGGCGGGCCGCCGCCAGATTCCGCCAGCCCGCCTCGGCGCACGGATCCCGCTTCAGGGCTTCCATCAACGCCGTTTCCGCTTCGGCCGGCCGCCCCATGGACAGCAGGATTTGTCCCCGCAACAGCGACGGGTAGGGATGGCGCAGGGCCCCCGCCCCGGCCATGGCCGCGTCGAGTTTCGACAGCGCCTTCCCCGGCCGCCCGGCGGCAAGCGTTTGGCGGACCGAGGCCAGCGCCGTTCCCACATCGTGGGGCAACGGTTCGGGATCGGGACAGGGCGCGGCCGTCGCGATGGAAGCGACGGCGAGGAAAAGGGCGAAAAGGACGATCCGTCGGGTCATGGAATCCTCGCGAATCACGTTTGGCGTTTCACGCGCGCGATAGCGCCGTTACGGCGGCCTCGGCTTCGGGCCGCGTGAATGCTTTGGGCGGAATTCGGGGCGCCTGGTTCATGGCAAAACCGAGGGAGAATTCCGCGAAACCAGCGTTTCGTCGCCGTCATCGATCCGATCCTATTCGTCCAGTTCAAACCGGACGGGCAACTCCACCAGCGTTTCCACGGCCCGGCCGTCTTGGCGGCCGGGGCGGAATCTCCAGCGGAGAATGGCCTCCCGCACCGCCTCCTCGAACACGCCGGAGGGATCGGCTTGCAAAATTTCCAGATTCCGGACCCGCCCGTTCCGGCCCACCAGAAACCGCACCCGGACCACGCCTTCCACGCCGCGACGCCGCGCCAGGAAGGGATAGGCCGGCCGCCGGCGACGGACCACGGAGGGGGGATCGTCCACTTCTCCGGCCGTGTACGGGCCCCGCCGGGCCGGGGCCTGTGCCGGTTTGGACGGCCCGGACGAAGCCGCCGGGGCGGAACGTTTCGGCGCCGCCGCTTGCGGCGCGGGGGACGGCCGAGGCGGCGCCGCGCTGGGGGGAACGGGCGCCTCGGCCACCCGGGGACGGACGCGAACGGGGACCCGGGAGGTCGGCAATTTCACCGGCGGGGGCGGCGCGGTCTCCACCGTGGGCGCGGGAAGTTCCGGGGGCGGCGGCTCCGGCACGGGCGTGGGGGGCGGGGCCGGAACCGGCTCCGGCGGCGGTTCCGGAACGTCCACTTCCGGCGGGAGCGGTTCGGGCGGGGGCGGGACGGTCTCCGGCTCCGGCGCGGGGGGCTCGATCTCCGGGGGGCTCGGCGGGAGCGCCGGTTCCGGAGACGGCGACGCTTCGTCCATGGACGGCAACTGGAGCCGCACCGGCGGTTCGATCTCCTCCGGCGGGGTCCGGTCCGGCCGCAGCAACAAGGGCGCCAGCCCCAGAATCATCAGATTGACCAGGACCGCCGTCGCCGCGGCCAGCAGGTTCCGCCGGCTTTCGTGGAGAGAGAGAATCACGGCCGTTCCGACCGGGCCGCCACGGCCACATGCTCCGCGCCGGCCAGCCGCACCTGATCCAGCACCGAAACCAGCCGCCCGGTGCGGCTGCCCGCGTCGGCTTCGATCAAGACGCCGCCGCCTGGATTTTCCATCAAAAACAGCTCCACCCGGCCGCGCAAACTCCGCATATCCACCCCTTGACGATCCATAAAAATCTCGCCTTCTTGCGTCACGGCGATCCGCAGGCCCGGCTTCTCCCTTGCCGCGGCGGATGCCGCCACGGGCCGCTCCACCTCCACGCCGCTCTCCCGCACGAAGCTGGCGGTCACCAGAAAGAAGATCAGCAGGATGAAAATCATGTCGATAAGCGGGGCCATGTTGATCTCGGCCTCGCCGGGATCGTCCGCCTCCAGCCGGAAGCGGCTTTGGAACCTACGCATGGCGTCCCCCTTCCAGCCAGCGGTCCACCGCCTGATGAAACGCCACCAGATCGGCCCGGAGGTTTCGGACCCGTTTGCGGAGGATTTGTCCGGCGAGCATTCCCGGAATGGCCACCAACAGTCCGGTCTGGGTGGTGACGAGCGCCTCCTGAATGCCCGAGGCGAGGGCCTGGGGATTGCCCGCGCCCTGCAGGCCGATGGTCCGGAAGGTTTCCACCATGCCGGTGACCGTCCCGAGCAGGCCCAGCAGCGGCGCGGCGGCGGCCAGGGTGAGGATGGCGGTCAAATTCCGGCTCAGGCCGGGCAGTTGCCGCCGGACGGCCACGTCCCAGAGAATCCGGTCGGTTTCCGGGTCCCTGCGGCGACGGGCCAGAAAGTCGACCAGCGCCGCCACCCGGGGACCGTCCATCGGCCCCGCGCCATCTTCGTCGGAAACCACCGCCTCCCCCGTCTCCAACCGGGCGATGGCGTCGGCCGCGGCCAGGCGACGCCGGCCCGCGTGCCAGGTTCGGATGCCCTGCAAGACGATCAGATGCCACATCCAAAGCGAGAGCGCCACCAGCGGAATCATCACCGGCCCGCCGGTCCGGAGGTAATCCCACAAGGCGGCCCACGATTCCAAAAGCGGGTTCATGGGGCCGCCTCTCGCACGGTTTCCAACCCGTTTTGCAAATGGTTGCGAAGCAACGCGGCCATGAGCGCCATGGCCTTTTCCTCCATGTCGGCGGCGATGGTCTGGGCCCGGCGGCCCAGCAACGCGGAAATCACCAGAATGGGAATCGCCACCGCCAGCCCGAGCTGGGTGGTGATGAGCGCCTCGCTGATCCCCCCGGCCATGAGGCGGGGATCCCCGGTGCCGTGGACCGTGATGACCTGAAACGTGTTGATCATGCCGGTCACCGTCCCCAGAAGGCCCAGCAGCGGCGCGATGGCGGCCAGAACTTTAAGCGCCGGCAGAAACCGCTCCAGCCGGGGCATTTCCCGAAGGATGGCCTCGTTTAACCGGCTTTCCACGATGTCCCGGGGCTGGTTCCGCTGGCTCAGCCCGGCCCGGAGCACGTTGGCCGTGGGTCGCCCGGTCTGGGAATCGGTGGCCGCCACCGCGCCGTCGAAATTGCCGTCGTCCACCATGGCGGTGACCCGGGTCATCAGGTGATCGGTGTTCTGGCGAACCCGGCCGAGGAAGATGATCCGCTCGATGGTCAACAAAAACGAGACCGCGCCCACCAGCAGGATCGGCCAGATCAGAAAGCCGCCCTCCCGGACCCGCTCCCAGAGGTCGGAGTCCCGGGCCAGTTGGCGAACCGCGCCACCGCCGGTGATGTCCAGATAGGCCGCGACCTTCGCCTCGGCGAGGTTGGATTCCATGGCCTGGTTCAAATTTCGGCGGACCCAAACGCTTGGTTTGCCCGAGGCCAACAGACGGCTGCCGTCCGCGCCGGGCAGCAGATAGCCGATTCCGTTTTCTCCGCGATAGATTGCGGCGAGATGGCCCAGCCGGAGGATTTCGGCCGAAACCGGCGAACCGTCCCGTCCGACGATTTCCCCCTCCCGCCGGACGATCCGCGCGCCTTCGGCGATGTCTGAAAACCCCAGCTCCAGCAGGGCGGTCAGGTCGCCGAAGCGGAACCCCTTTTGCTCGTGAATCCGCTCCAATTCCGCCAGCCGCTCCGGGGCTTCGGCGGAGAAGGGGGACTGGCGAAAAAGCGACAGCCAATCTCCGGCCGTCTCCCGCATCAGCGCCTCCAGCGAGGCCAGATCGCCGTCCCCTTCCCGCACCGCCCCGGCCTTTTCGTCCCGCGCGGCCCGCGCCGCCGCCATCCGCTCCCGCGCATCGGCGAGCGCGGCCCGTTCCGCTTCCAGCCGGTTTCGCAATTCCGCCGCGGCCGCCTCGACCGCCGCCCGCTGGCGCTGGATATCCGCCTCGGTTTCGGCGACTTCCGACCGCGCGGCTTCCAGGTCTTGGCGAATCTCCTCCGCGACTTCGGAGAAAGTCCGGGCGTCGGTTTGGGCGTGGGTTGGGATTGGCGAAAAAAAGAAAAGTGTAGCGACGAGGATCGCTGCAAGTGTCGCGAGTTCAATAAATACGCAGGTGGAAGTTTTTGCGGGAGAAATCCCCCCTGGCCTCCCTTTGGAAAAGGGAGGGAAATGCATTCGCGCCCCCGAGGCTTGGGAAAGTCCCCCTTTGATAAGGGGGGCGATAAGGGGGGGCTTGGGGAGATTTTTTCGGCCCTGGTTCCCAACCGACACTTTCATTCTCCCTCCCCCAGCGCGGGCGGCGCCACCGGCAACGCCACAAGCTCCGCCAACCGATGTCCCTCGCCGATCCGCGCGGCGTCCGAGAGGGCCGAGGCATGTTCGGGGATGGCGGTCCATTCTCCGCCTTCCGGATTCCACAGCCAGGCGGACCGGTTGTCCGGACTCAGGGCGTATAGCCCAAGGCGGCCGACATGGAGCCGGTGGACGTGAACGGCGTCTCCGTCCACGTCGATGTCGGCCGTATCCACTCCGGCGGCGTATCCCGCCTTCACCTCGGCGGTCACGGCGTCCAGCAACGCGCCGGCCCGCCCCACCGCGTCCGCGTCGGCATTGGTCAGCGAGCGCCGGACCTGTTCCAGCCGCGCGGCCCGCTCCTCCCGGGCGAAGGGCAGGTCGGCCGCCACCCTGGCGGAAAGCCCTTCCAATGTCTCATCCAGCAGCGGTCCGATCCGGTCTCGCAACGCCTCGGCTTCCGCCTCCTGATTGGAGAGATCGGCGGATTTTTGAGAAAGATCCCGGATAAACGCTTCGGTCTGCCGCCGTTCCCATTCCAGCCGGCGGATTTCCATCTCCATCCGGTCCATCTCCGCGAACAACTCCGTCTTTTCCGCCGCCCAATCATCCAATTTTTCCTGGACGGCCCGTCGGGTGTCCACGGCGTCTACCGCTTCCCGACGAACCCCTTCCGGATCGGGGTCATTCTGGCCCCAGATGGCGGGGGCAAGGGATAGCCAAAGCGCGCCGGCGGCCAAAAGCGGAATTTTCCAGCGAAATGGGCGCAAGGTTCGTCCCATGGATGTCCTTTCGGTTTGGATGTTGGAGACGCTCGCGTGAATCTTCCGAACGCCGTTGCCCCGCAGGGCGTTCCCTTGGCTCGGGCGGGCGGCGAATGCATCGTCTCCCCGGCCGGATTGCCCGCCATCGGAAAAAAACGTTTCGCCCGAAAACAAAAAAGGCCTCAAAGCATCTGCCGGATTCGTTCCGGCGGTTTCTTCGCGGCCAGGGATGTTTGGATCGCCTCGTGTTATGAGCGGAATTTCTTATTCCGCGTTGGACCGCATTTTTAGTGAAGCCGGCAAAATTTGTCAACGGCTTTTCCCGAATTCGGGTCCGCTTGGGCCGTCAATTCCCATCCACCGCCGAAAAATTCGGAAACCGTTGACATTTCAAAAATTTACGGAAATTTCGATAAACCCCTTCGCCGAAAGCCCACATTTCCGAAACAGCCTTTAGTCGGCTCGCCGCCCAATCCGGGGAAGGGCCCTGCCCACTTTAAAAATGTCTCACCTGCAAACCGACCGCCG
This sequence comes from Desulfococcaceae bacterium, assembly GCA_046541515.1. Classification (GTDB taxonomy): domain Bacteria; phylum Desulfobacterota; class Desulfobacteria; order Desulfobacterales; family Desulfococcaceae; genus CAYFVR01. The sequence goes on along the minus strand of JBKHDD010000110.1, from coordinate 6,545 downwards.
GGTCCGAATCGGCCTCAAACGCATGCTCGCGGAGCTTCGGGAGACCTTTCAGCCACGCCGGGCGTTTTTGTGGAATGCCGCCAAGGGGGCCCGAAGGCCCAAAGATCCCCGGAGACGAAGATGGTGGCGTTCGCCCGAGAACAGCACGTGAAAAACCTGGCTGAAACAGGTCGGAAAAAAGGAGCCCGAAGCCGACATGGAAGCGGAAGCCGAAACGGCGGAAGAACAATTCCGACGGCTTTATGAAAAGCCGTCGGAATTCGTCTGGAACGGCAACAACCGCCCCGCCGGTCCCGGATTCACCACGGGGACGCCGGCCAGATATTCCCGCCGGGCCCAGGTTTCGTGAATGTGGCCGCAGACCACCAGCGGCGGTTTTCGGTCCACCACGAAATCCCGCACCGCGCGGCTGCCGATTCGGCGGTTTCCCTCGATTTCATCCAAACAGCCCAACGGCGGGGAATGGGTAACCAGCACGGCGCCCGGCGGACATTCGGAAAGCAGCCGCGCCGCCGCCCACTCCGGCACGTCCACCGACCATTCCGGAAACGGCGTGACGGGGGTGGCGCCGCCCAAGCCGAAAAACGTCGCGCCCAAAATTTCCACCGAATTTCCATGAAGGACGTGGGCCTCTTTCCAATCGCCGCAGGCGCGGACCAGCTCTTCGTGGGATTCGTGGTTCCCATGCACCAGAATCGTGGGAATCCGGATTCCCGAGAGGGCGGCCATCGTCGCCGCCAACCCCTGCCGGAACAGGGCGAAATCCCCCGCCCCGATGGCCACGTCGGCGTCCCGGGATTGCCGGACCACCGCCGCGATGGCGTCCATGTCTCCGTGGATGTCGCCGAAAAGCAACAGTTTCATAATTCTACTTTGGCAGGTTGTTCGGCCGGCAGGTTTCTCCCCCTTTTGCAAAGGGGGCCGGGGGGATTTTTTGGACCGGAAGACTTTGTTTCCACTTCTAAAGCCCCAAGGCGGCAAAGTAGAAAAAAAACGTTCCCCGAATGGAATGACGGCCCGAAAAGAATGGGAATCAAGCCCGCTTCCGCTCCGGCGCCCGGCGATGGGAAATCCCCGGCAGACCGTCGATGGAAAGGTCTTCATCCGGCAACGGCCAATGGATACCGTAACCAGAGGGCGAAACTTCGAACGTCTCCCGCTCCAGAGCGGAAGCGCGGAGCAATTCTTCGGAAATTTCGGCCAATGGAAATTCCATGGATTTCCCGTCGATTTCCATTTTTAGCCGATCATATTCAAATCGGATATTTTTTACCTTATGGTACGGTTTCATTGACCTTTCCTTTTTTGGAATTCGTCCCAAAACTCTTCAATGATCTCGAAATGGCGAAAAATGATCCAACGGATTTCCCTTCTCGATTTCGCATTCGGATTGAAAGCGTATGCTTCCGAAATTTCAAAATTATCGCGATCGATCTAAAACTTGCATTCCATTTCACCTTTTCGACAATGGATATGAATGGGCTCCTTCCCTTCGTTGGCGTAAAAAAAGAGACGCCAACCCAGTATCTTCAGGATCGTCGGCATTTTCCCATCCACGTTTCCGTTGGGTTTCCCGACAGGGAAATCACGATTCCTCCATTTTCATCGGCACGGTGAAAAAAAAGGTCGTCCCCTCCCCTTCCCGGCTGTCGAACCAGATGCCGCCGCCGCGGGATTCCACCACCCGCTTGCAGAAGGTGAGGCCAAGCCCCGTGGCCCGCATGGAGCTGTGAACGGTGGGGCCATGGACCCCCTCCTCGAAAACGGCGGACGCGTCCGCCGCGGGGATGCCGCCCCCGGTGTCCCGGATTTCGAACCGCATCATTCCCGAATCCTTCCGCCGATCCGGCGCGGCGGAAACCGTCACTCGCCCGCCGGCCGGTGTGAATTTCACGGCGTTGCCCATCAGATTCACCAAGACCCGAACCAGCAAATCGGGATCGCACCGAACCGGACGCGCGTCATCGGATATCGAGGTTCGCAACGCCACCGAGCCGTCCGCGGCCAGCCCCGCCACCTGATTCATCGCCCGTTGGATGAGGGACTTGGGATCGTGGTCGACGTGGGAGGTCGAGGCGTGGCCCAGCCGTTCGGCCCGCTGGACCTCCAGCAAATCGTCCAGCATGTCGGTCACCACCTGGCCGTTTTGCTCCGCCAGTTTCAGAAAATGACGCTGCCGCTCGTTCAGCTCGCCGGTCATCCGGATCATTCCCACGCCGAGAATCAGGGAGGTCAGCGGCGTCCGAAGATCGTGGACGGCCAGATTGACGGCGTACTTCCGGGACTCTTCGGATTCGCGGGCTTCGGAGAGCGCCTGGCGGAGGGAATTCACGCCCCGCCGCAGTTCAAATTCCGTGACCACCTGGGCGGCCAGGGCGTAGAGAATTTCCAGGTCCTGATCGGTCCATTCCCGGGCTTCGGAGTCGATGGCGCAAAGGGTCCCCAACACCGAGCCCTCGGAGCAAACCAGCGGCACGCCCAAATAGGCGACGACTCCGATTTCCGGGATGGCCAGATTGCTTTTCAAAAAGCCATGCTTCCGGGCGTCCGATACCCGAAGCGGCCGTTCGGACATCACCACGTACTGGCAGAAGGAATGGGTGAGCGGCGTCTCCCGCAGGCTGGCCCAGGGTTCCGGGAGGCCGCACTGGCTTTTGAAAAACTGCCGATCGCCGGCCACCAGGGTGATCAACGAAATCGGCGCGTTCAGAACCCGCACCACCATCCGGGTCAACCGGTCGTAGGCCGCCTCCGGCGGCGTGTCCAACAGTCCGCTTTGCTCCATCGCCCAAAGCCGCCCGGCGCGATCCAGGGCGGAATAATCCTTCTTGGCATCCTTCATCCGTCTGCCTCCTGAAACTCGGCGCGAAAAACCCGGCCGTCGCCGAGATATGCTTGCGACCAAGGGGAAAAGGCAAAAAATAAAACGTCCCGGGAATTTTTCCACGGAACGCCGTCGAAAACGGGATCGCCCGGGGACTCCGCTTGGGGAGGAAGAATACCGCGGGGCATCTCTCGGTCAGGGATGGTCCGTTTCCCGCCCTTCCGCCTTCGGCGGCGACACGGCGTTCCAAATATCCCACCCGGACCCCACCGCCGGCAGCGGCGCCATCTCGATGGCGTCGGCGGGGCAGGCCTCCGCGCACAGGCCGCAGCCCCGGCAACGTTCCGGATGAAACGCGATGATCGGCGGTTCCCGCTTTCCGGATTTTCCGGCGGCGAGGTTGGTCTCCGGGCGGCCGCGGCGAACCGTGAAGGCTTCGAAGGGACAACGTTTCACGCACCGGCCGCAGCGGATGCAATCCGGCTCTTTGAGGCGGGCCAGATGCCGCTGCTTGGGCCAGAGGCCCGGGGCCGCCAGCTCGTCGGCCAGGCGATGGGGAAAACAGCAATCCGCGCAACAGTTGCAAATGGCCCCGGTCAGCCGCCCGTTTTCGTCCAGCCCCAGCTCGCCGGACTGCATGAGCCCCGACCGATTCGCCGCGCCAACGATCTCCATGGCCCGCTCCCGGCCGATCTCCCATCCCAGTCCCCGGTCGTTGTCGAACCGAACGCAGGTGTAGACCGACTGGTCGCAATTTTCCAGCATGGAGCGACAGTTGCAGGGCCAAAGGTAAAACCGGTCCACCCGCCGGAGGATCTCCATGGCCTCTTCCAGCAGCACGTAGCGGGGCGTCACGGATCGGGGATCGGGCGCCCGGCCGTCCCGAAGCGCCGTCACCCGATCCCGGTTGCCGGCAATGTATCGGTCCAGCTCCCATCGATTCAGCCGACCTCGGATATCTTCGGGGATATCCTTCCAACCCTCGAACAAGGCCCACACGTCGAACCGGACGTGGAAATCGGCCGGACGGGGGGTTTCCGGTTCGGACGTCGTCAAAATTCCCCGCCGCCACATTCGAAGGAGGTCGGCTTGGGAGAAACCGAATTCGTCCACGATTTTCGCGGGATTCGCTTCGGTTTGACTCAACCGCGCCAGCAGGCGCGCCTCCGCCGGTTCGTAAAACCGGTCCAGCCAGGGTTCCAGAAATTCCGGTGCGCGGACGATCCGTCGAACGGCGTCATACATGGAGGACTCCAATTTGAGGTGGAAAACGGCGCCGGTCCACAGAACTACGGATTTCTCGCGCGAAACACAAGCCCCGGTTTGTCCGTCGCCGCGATTTCCCCCCTCGATTCCCGCCCGCCGCCGTGGTAAAGTTTTCCGGGATTGGGAATCTCCGTCTCATTCGGAAGGAAAAAATTCATGAGCAAATTGTCCGCCCGGGACGCCCGGGAACGGCGACCGGCCCCGCCATTTCAAGGCGAATTGCACGAATTTTCATACCGGGAAAACACCACCATGACCATTCACCAGAAACTCATCCCCATCGCCCGCCCCTTTTTCGACGACGCGCGGGGCAGCCATGGGTGGGACCATACGTTGCGGGTGGCGGCGCTGTGCGAAGAGATCGGCCGGCGGGAGGGGGCCGATCTGGACGTGCTGGCCGCGGCGGCGCTGTTGCACGACATCGGGCGGCGCGACCAGGACGAGGCCAAGGGCGCGGTCTGCCACGCGGAACGAAGCGCGGAGTTGGCGGGGCCGATTTTGGCGGGTTTGAACGGCTTTTCCCCGGAATGGCGGAAGAACGTTCTTCACTGCGTCCGGACCCATCGATTCCGGGGAAAAAACGTGCCGGAAACGCCGGAAGCCCGGGTGCTGTTCGACGCGGACAAGCTGGACGCCATCGGCGCGGTGGGCGTGGCGCGGGCCTATCTGTTCGCCGGGGAAATCGGGGCGGCGCTGCACAGTCCGAACGTGGACGTAACCGTTTCCTCGGCCTATTCCCGGGACGACACCGGCTATCGGGAATACCGGGTCAAACTGCTGGGCATCCGGGACCGCATGTTGACCGAAACCGGCCGCGAAATGGCGGAGGAGCGCCACCGGTTCATGGTGGCGTTTTTCGACCGGTTTCTTGCGGAGGTGGAGGGGAAGTCTTAAAATTTTGGTTTACATAACGATATGGTTTACGATGAAAACACCCTAACAAAAGATTTGGGAGGATCCCCATGAACCAAAGAATTTCAATTGATCCAGATATCTGCCATGGACAGGCTTGCGTAAAGGGTACTCGAATCCCGGTTCACCAAATTATTCGAATGCTTGCCAGTGGCGACACGATGGAAGAAATAATCGACGATTTTCCACCAATTACAAAAGCGGATATTGTCGCATGCTTAAACTACGCGGCTTCATTGGCGGAGGAGCAGTTTTCCACATTTGACGCGCATGAAGAATTGGCATGAAGATCTTGGTTGATGAAAACATCCCGAAAATTACGATCAAACGTCTTGCAGAAGACGGATGGGATGTAGCGGATATTCGCCAAACAGGCAACCAAGGCATGAAAGACGAATTTCTTTGGGAAAAGGCTCAGATCGAACAGCGAGTTTTTGTTACCACCGATAAAGGTTTTGCGGTGTACCGAAATGAAAACCATTTCGGCTTGGTTATCGTCCGGCTCAAACAGCCGGGCAAACAAAAAATTCATGAAAGGATCATTCAAATTTTTCATAAATTTCCGCCCGAGAAGTGGAAAGGGCTCATGGTTGTAATGAGAGACTCGGTTTTCAGCACATGGAGAGCAAAGGGATAATGCTCTCACCCACCGGCAATCCTATCCGGAACCGGCGTCCATGAGCGATTGATCCCCGCGCCCGCCGGATGAGGCGCCGATCGACCCAATGTCGTTTACTTTAGCGACCGAGGGCAGCCCCCGCGCCTGCCCTCGCCGAAGAAACCCGGCGCTTCAATTCTTTGGAATCCGTCGAAAAACGCGAGGACAACCACGGCGGGGTTGCCCCTACGATTCCTCGGATGGCAAGGGTTTGCGCCTTACGTAAATGGCATTGCCGATCGACCCGGTTGCGGTCCAAAATGGCCACTGACCCGGCGGCACGCCTTCGGCCGCCACATTTCTGAAAAATTCCGCTTGACTTTATTTCGACCAGGCGCAAATTGCCCCGGTTTTTCACACCCCGTCCCCGAAACGAGCCGGAGAAATACGCGCGTATTTCTCCAGTTTTTATTTGGAAAACCGCGACCGGTTCCGGCCGGCGCGGACGAACCCAAAACCCGCGTCGAGGTCTTTCATGTCCGCCAAAAAACGAAACCACCGCGCCTTTCGAATTCCCAAGGCGGATCGGCTGCGCCGGTTCATTCTTCGGCAAAGCGTGGTCTCCCTGGGCGCGATCATCTGCGCCTTCGCCTACGCCCTGTTTCAGGTCCCCTTTCAAATCGCGGCCGTCGGCATTCGGCGGTATCGGCATCATTATCAACCATTTCACCGGCTGGTCGGTGGGCGCGCTGTTTCCCGTGATGAACATCCCGCCGGTCATCCTGGGCCATTTCCACCTGGGGGAAAACGGTTTCTGGTTTTCACCCTGTTTTCGTCTTCCTTTTTTCCATCGGGGCGGACCTCTTCGCCCGCCATCTGCCGGAAGCGTTGGAAAGCTACCCGCCGTCGGAGGACGGGCTGCTCAACGCCATCTACGCCGGCATG
>JBKHDD010000109.1:0-16784 GCA_046541515.1 Desulfococcaceae bacterium | reverse complement strand
GGCGGCGCGGCAAGGGTTTTCAGCCCGCCTCCTCCGCCGCACTGGCGGAGAACCCCAGATCGTGATATATTGGCGGTTGTGGAAAGGCCGCTTGATTTCCGGCGGTCCAGACCCAATTCATGCCGGTGAGAAACGATCCTGGAACGCGTCGCGCCGGTTCCTCCGAGCCGGGGCCGGCGAGACGCGTTTCCCATCCAACCGTATCGCCCGCGGAATTCCCCATGCGGAATTTCTCGCCTCTTCTGTCCGGAAATGGAACATGACCACACCGGAAACGTCTTCGACCCGCCCATCCGAATCCGAAACCGGCCCGAAAACCGAATCGATGGCCTCCCCGCCTTCCGCCGCCCGGGAAAAAAAGGCTTCATTATCGGGGGGCGACGCTCGAGAAAACCCGTCGGGAAATCCAACAAAGGCCGCCGGTCCCGCGAAACCGGCGCCAGATGATCCCGACGCGCCCCTCGACATCCCCTGGAAAGGGGTGATCATTTTTCTGGTCCTCGCCTGGGCCTTTTTCCGCTTTTCCTGGCTGATTTTCGAGATCGCGGGATAGGCGAGCGTCGCGGGGCCGTCGGTCGATTCGGCTCCTTTCCGATGTTGAATGTTTGGACAAAAAAGAGGAGCGACCGAATGGCCGCTCCCCGTGTATCCGGAATTTCGTGGCGGTTCAAGGCTCAACGCCGTACCCACCTCAAATTTCATGGAATCCCCGCTCGGCGGGGGCGTTTTTTCTCCCATCCGCTTCCCCGAACGCCTACTCGCCTTGCGCCAACTCCTTGGCCAACTGTTCCGGCGGCATGGTCCAAAACGGCATTCCGTTGCTGGTCAGCCGCACCTTGTACTCGTCGTACTCGCCGCGCTTCACCTTGGCGGCCATGAAGACGTCTTCGTCGCCGATGGTGGCCCAGACGCCCTTGATCTTCACCTCGTCGCCCTTTCGCAGGTTCATGGGATGTTCGTCCACGTACCACTTGGGCGCAAGGTGAACCAAGACCCTGTCGTCGTACTGGTCCCGGACCTTCAGGGCGACGCCCGGGCTCATGCCCGCCAGCGGCGTGATTTCCACCACGTCCACAATCTCGCCCTTGATCCGGTCCCGCTCGCTGTTGCGGTAGTTCTGATTGTACGCGCCGTCCTTTTCCCAGCCGCCCATGTCTTCGGCGCCGGCCGGAAGGACGAAAAATCCGGCGGCCAAGATTGCGGTGATAAGCGTGAAGAACATTTTGCGATTCATGGAATGCCTCCTTAATGTATGAGGGGTTATGTGTTCCATGGCAAGCCAAAGAGTTTACGATATTAGTTTTTTTATCCATCGGAATTTACCAGACCACTTCTACCGGATAGGAAGAAAATACCCGATCGGCACTTACCAAAAGGGCCTCTTCCATTTTTGCCTGGGCGATCAGTAGGCGGTCGAACGGATCTTTGTGAGCGCTGGGGAGTTTTTCCAAGGCAAAGATGTGGTCGGGGTGGACGGGCAGCAGGACAATTTGGTTTGTAGTCTTTTGTTGCTCGACAATTTCCTTTAAGGGTTTGTCAAATTGCAGTTTTCCGATTTGGATTTTGATTTGCATTTCCCACAGGCTTACGGTGCTCAAAATTAATTCATTGTTTTCGTTCTGACAGAGTTCCAAGGCTTTGTCCGAAAGACGTTCTGGATCGCTATCCCACCAAATAAATGTGTGGGTGTCGAACAAGAGCTTCATTCCTCGCCGCTCCAAAAACTATCCGGCAAGGGGTCATCAAAATCGGGGCTTATTTGGATACAGCCCCTATGGAGGCCCGGGATCCGTTTGGTTCGAGCGGGAAGAATTCGAGCAAAGGGTTTCTCTCCCTCGAAAATGACGATTTCAGTTCCTTCGGCAACCAGCGAAAACAGTTCGGAAAGTTGGGATTGAACATCTTGGATTTCAACGGACTTTGTTTCCATTTTTTATTCCTTTTCAACAAGGATGAAACATCACCAATACAACGTCAACACCCCTTCCCGCACCGTGTACCCATCCAGCCGGTTGAAAAAGCCCATGCCCAGAAGGGAATGGCTCATGCCCGCCTTGTTGACGGAAGCGGGGACGTTTTGGAGGACCAGATCGCCGACCGAAAGCCGTTGCAGCCGGACCGACGCGCCCCGGCCGAGGCCGTTGGCGGTCTGGTACATCCGGTCGAATCTCAGCTCGTCGGGATCGTAGCCGACCCGGCGGGCGGCGGCGGGGGACAGGACGATCTCGGTCGCGCCGGTGTCCGCCAGAAAGCGGACGTCCCGGCCGTTCACTTCCGCCGTGATGTAGAAATGGCCGTCCGCCGAGGCCCGGAATTGCATTTCGCCCGGCGCTTCGGAAACGCCCCGACCGGGCATGACGTCGCCCGCCACCCGGTTCCAGACGTTTCCCAACTCGAATCGGTAGGCGTGGCCCACCGCCAGCACCAGAAAAATGGCGACCCAGGCCGCGGCGTACTGGAGCGTTTTGCGGAGCCGCGCCCCCGCCAGATCGTCCAGCCGGGCGGCCACGAAATAGCTGGCCAAGGCGGACAGGGACAGGGCATATGCGATTTCGCCGGCGTTTTCCCGCCAGCTCAGTGGATTGGGGACCCACCGGTTGAGCAGCAGGGCGCCGCCGCCGACGAGGCCGAACACGGCCAGAAAGCGAAGCCCCATGCTCAGGTTCGGACCTCGCCGATTCGCTCGCGCACCGAGGCGGTTTTTCCGTCCAGCCCGCCGCTTCGGCCTTTGCGGATGTCGAATTTGGCGGCGGCGTAGACCCGTTCGGCGTCCGGTTCCAATTCCGCGTAGGCCCGACGGAGAATATCCGTGGCCTGCTCCATGGTCTCCGTCTCCACAATGGTGCCCATGGGCGTCAACTGGTAGGCGACCCCGCTGTCCCGGATCATCGCCACCACGCGGCTCACGTATTCGCCGACGCCGACCCCCTTATCCGTTGGAAACATGGCGAACTCCATCAGAACGGACAAACGTTGCTCCTTTCCCATTCTTGACATTTCTCATTGCCCCGCTTACTCTCGTCGATCACACGCTTCGGGCGTTCCCATCTCCGGGGGTCCAGGCGGGATGAGTTGAGAATAAACTCGACTGAATTCCGCCAAATCCATGGGGTTTGGTTTACGCGCCGAAGATTTTTCATGAATTTTGAAGATATTCGAGTTTGGAATGTAACCGTTTGGCTTCGGATTCCGACTTTCCACGAATGAGCCCTTTGCAATGGGAACGCCCATCGGCTTTTGGGGCTCCCTCCGATTGCCAATCCTCCCCAATATAGTTGTCCCACCGGGACATCGCAACGGATCGACTTTTTATGACACTGGACACGCCGCGTTTTCGCCGCCCCCCGTTGGCGGCGTTGCTGTTGATGGGCTTGTGGTTCATGGCCGGTTGCGCCGTCCACAACGTGGAACCGGTGGGGATTCCGCCGGAGACGCCGCCGGCCTTTTCCCGCACGGGAGAGGCGGTGCGGCCCCGCTGGTGGGAGGCGTTCGACGATCCCGATTTGACCCGGCTGGTGGAACGGGCCCTGCGGGAAAACCCCGGCCTTCTCCAGGCGTGGGCAAGGCTGGATCAATCCCGCGCCCTGGCCGATCGGGAGTCCGCCGGCTTTTGGCCCGAATTGGACCTGGAAGGCCAGGCCGGCCGGAGCCGTTCCAGCATTGACGTGACCGGCCGGGAAATCGTGTCCCGAAGCAACCGCTTTTCCCTGACCGGCGCGGCGTCCTACGAGGTGGACCTCTGGGGCCGGATCGCCTCCGGCGCGCGGGCGGCGGATTTGGACGCCGACGCGGCCCGGGCCGACGCGGAGACCTCCGCCGTCACACTGGCGGCGGAGGTGGCCGACGTCTGGTTTCAGGCGGTGGAGCAGCGAGCCCGGCTCGATCTGGCCCGGGATCAGCTTCAAACCAATCAAACCTTGTTGGAGTTGATCCAGACCCGCTTCGGCTACGGCCTGTCCTCGGCGCTGGACGTGTATCAGCAAAAGCAGCTCGTCTCGGCCAGCCAGGCGGAAATTCCGCCCATCCGGTCCGATCTCCAGGTGCTTCGCCATCGCCTCGCCGTGCTGCTGGGACGGCCGCCGGGAGAATCGGTGACCGATGTGGGCAACCGGCTGCCGGAGCCGCCGCCCCTGCCGGACATCGGCGTGCCGGCCGATCTGGTGCGCCGGCGGCCGGACCTCCGGGCGGCGGGATTCCGGCTGGCCGCGGCGGATCATCGGGTGGCCCGGGCCGTGGCGGACCGATTTCCGGCGCTTCGGTTGAGCGCCAGTGGCGGCTATCGGGCCGGTCAATTGGCCGATCTGTTTTCCACTTCGGTCTGGGACCTGCTGGGCGGGGTTTCCGCGCCGCTTTTGGACGGCGGCCAACGGCGGGCCGAGGTTCGTCGGGTGAAGGCCGTGGTGCGCGAGCGAACCGCCGACTATTTGCAAACCGCCCTCACGGCCTTTCGCGAGGTGGAGGACGCCCTGGTCCGGGAATCGTTTCAGGCGGAGTTCATCGACCGGCTGGAGGAGCAGATCGCCAACGCCCGGCGGGAGCTGGAGCAGGCCCGGACGCAATACGAAAACGGAATCCGGGATTACCTGAACGTGCTGACCGCCCTCCGCAGCGTCCAATCCCTGGAACGGCAATGGGTGGGCGCCCGTCGGCTGTTGCTGACCCGGCGAATCGAACTCTACCGGGCACTGGGCGGCGCCTGGACCGGGACGCTGACGCCCCCGGAGGCGGCGAGCCGGGGCAATGGCCAAAATTCATAAGGCGCGTTTCGCGCTTCCCCCACCTCATCTGGGAGCGGCGAGTTGTACTCGTCGCCCGATTCCGGACAGGTACTCGATTCGACGAGTACAACTCGTCGCTCCAAGGGGGGGATGCATTCCGGGAGGCTCTTCTCCCCGTGTTCAACGCGGCGAAATGCAACGAGATGAAAATGGAAAAACCGGCCGGCCGATCAGCCAATCCAAGTCAAAATTAAGGAACCATCTTCTTCATGAGACCCGCAATCAAAATTCTCGTGGTCATCGCCATCATCGGCGGCGGCGCGCTGGCGGCCATGACCCTGATCAAAACCCGGCCCACGGCCCAGCGGAAGGCCATTTCCGTGGGCACCCCCCGGGTGGAGGCGATGACCGCCCGTCCGGAGACCCGCCAGACCACCATCACCGCCATGGGCACGGTGGTGCCCGCCCGGGAGGTGACCTTGCAGCCCCAGGTCTCCGGCCATATCGTGGAGGTGTCCCCGACCTTCATGCCGGGCGGCCGCTTTTTGGAAGGCGAAGTGATTCTCAAAATCGACCAACGGGATTACGAGATCGCCGTGCAGCAGGCCCGGGCACAGGTTTCCCAGGCCCAGGTGGAGCTGAAGACCGAGCGGGGCCGCGGCGCGGTGGCCAAAAAAGAATGGAATCTGCTGGGCGGCGAAATCCGAACGACCCCGGAAGGCAAATCCCTGGCGTTGCGAGTGCCTCAATTGGAGAACGCCCGGGCGTCCCTGGAATCGGCCAAAAGCAGTCTGGCCAAGGCCCAACTGGATTTGGAACGGACGGTCATCCGCGCGCCGTTCAACTGCTTCGTCCGGGAAAAAAATGTGGACGTGGGCCAGTTCGTGACCGCCTCGGCGCCGCTGGCGACTCTGGTGGGGACCGACCGGTTTTGGGTGCGGGTATCCGTTCCGGTGGATAAGCTGCCGATGGTTCAGGTCCCCGGCCCCCAAGCCGTCATTTCGGAAGAAACCGATTCCGAAGGCGAGACGCTGGAAAGACCGACCGCGGGTTCCAAAGTCCGCGTGATCCAGGAAGGGCGGGGGGCGAATCCTCGTCGGGTGGTGCGCCATGGCCGGGTGGTGCGGTTTTTGGGCGACATGGACTCCCGGGGACGGATGGCCCGCGTACTTGTGGCGGTGGAAGACCCTCTGGGAATCGCCGCCGGGGACGCGGGCGCGGTGCCGTTGCTGGTGGACGCCTACGTCCGCACCGAGATCGAAGGACCGACCGTCGCCGACGCCTTTCCGCTGCCGCCCCGGGCCATCCGCGACGACGGTCGGGTCTGGACCGTGGACGACGAAAACCGGCTCGTTTTCCAGGACGTGGAGCCGGTCTGGGAAACCGCCGACGAGGTGCTGGTTCGCGGGCTGGAAGCCGGAGACCGGGTGGTCTTGAGCCGGATCGGAACGCCGGTGGCGGGAATGGAACTTCGGGTCGGGTCCGATGAAATGGCCGGATCCGAGGGGGCGGAAGACGTTCCGGATTCGGCCGGCGACAAAGCCCGCGGAGAAAACCCGGACGGAGATTCTCGCTCCGTGTCCGCGTCCGGCCGATCCGAAACGCCCCGGAAGGAGGCGGCGCAATGAACGAATATCGCGAACCCACCGCCATCGCCTGGATGGCCCGGAATCCCGTGGCCGCCAACCTCTGCATGTTGGTTTTCCTCGTCGGCGGCCTGATGATTCTGCTTTTCGGCGTCCGGCAGGAGGTCTTTCCGGCCTTCGAGGTGGACGTGGTCCGGATCACGGTGCCCTATCCCGGCGCGTCGCCCGAAGAGGTGGAGACCGGGATCATCCTGGCCGTGGAGGAGGCGGTTCAGGGGTTGGAGGGGATCGATCAGGTCCAGTCCACCGCCTCCGAGGGCATGGCCACCGTCATGGTGGAGCTGCGAACCGACGCGGACGCCGACGACGTTCAGGCCGACATCAAAAACGAGATCGACCGGATCGTCTCCTTTCCCGACGACGCGGAGGAGCCCACCGTCAGCATTCCCACCACCCGGCGGGAGGTGCTGAGCCTGGTGCTCTACGGCGACGTGGAGGAAAAGACGCTGCGGGAATTGGCCGAATCGGTGCGGGACGACCTGCTTCGGGACGACGAGATCGCCCAGGTGGAGCTGGAGGGCGTCCGCGAGCCGGAAATCGGCATTGAGGTGTCCCAGGCCAACCTGCGGGCCTACGACTTGACCCTGGAGGAGATCGCCCGGCAGGTGGCCCGTTCGGCCATCGAGCTGCCCGGCGGGGGGGTGAAGACGCGCGGCGGAGAGATTTTGCTGCGCACCGACGAGCGGCGGGAGCTGGGCCGGGAATTCGAGACGGTCCCCGTCATCAGTACGCCGGACGGCGCCGAGCTGAAGCTGGCGGACATCGCGACGGTCATCGACGGTTTCGAGGAGACCGACGTGGCCAGCTTTTACGACGGAAAGCCCGCGGCGCTGGTCAACGTCTACCGCACCGGCGACCAGACGCCCATCGAGATTTCCGCCGCCGTGCGGGAATACCGGGAGGCGCTGGACCAAAACCTGCCGCCCCGAATTCAGACCGCCATCTGGCGGGACCGGTCCGAAATGTTCAACGACCGGATCGACCTGCTCCGGCGCAACGCCATTTACGGCCTCATTTTGGTGCTGGGGATCCTCGGCCTTTTTCTGGAGCTGAGGCTGGCCTTCTGGGTCACCATGGGCATTCCCATCAGCTTCCTGGGCTCCTTTCTCTTCCTGCCCGCCGCCGACGTTTCCATCAACATGATTTCGCTGTTCGCCTTCATCATCACCCTGGGCATGGTGGTGGACGACGCCATCGTGGTGGGGGAGAACGTTTACGTCCACCGACAACGGTCCGACGGGTCCGCGGAATCCCGAATTCAGGCGGCCATCAAAGGCGCGGCGGAGGTGGTGACGCCGGTCACCTTTTCCATTCTCACCTCCATCACCGCCTTCGCGCCCATGTTTTTCGTGGAAGGCACTTGGGGCAAGGTGTTCCGGTTTTTTCCGGCCGTCATCATTCTGGTGCTTTTGCTCTCCCTGTTCGAGTCGATCTTCATTCTGCCCGCGCACCTGGGCCACCTCAAGCCGGCGGGCGGCGAGGGATGGCTGGCCCGGGCCGGTCGGTTCCAGCGGCGCTTTGGTTTAAAGGTTGAGTGGTTCGCGGAGAACGTCTACGGCCGGATGGTCCGCTGGTGCGTCCGCAACCGATGGATCACCTGGGCCTTGTCCGTGGCGGTTCTGGTGGTGGCGGTGGGCGTGGTACGTGGCGGGCGGGTTTCCGTGGTTCTGTTCCCCAAGGTGGAATCGGACTGGGTGGTGGCCAGCGCCACATTGCCCTTTGGCGTGTCCCGCACCGAAACCGACCGGATTCAACGTCGAATGGAAACGGCCTATCTGAAGGTGGTGGACGAGTTGACCGGCGGGGAGCCGTCCAAGTTGAGCCGGGGGCTGTTCACCGAAATCAACGGGACCCACAAATTGACCCTGACCGGCGTCCTGGTGGCCATGGACCAGCGGGAGGTTTCCGCCACCGAATTCACCAATCGCTGGCGGGAGGCGGTCGGCTCGGTGAGCGGGGTGGATTCCCTCGCCTTCGACGCCACGGCGGGCGGTCCCCGGGGCGGAAAGGCGGTGGACGTCCAGCTCAGCCATCGCAATATCGACACCCTGGAGCGGGCGGCGGAAGATCTGGCCCAAAAATTGACCGCGTTCTCCGGCGTCACCGATATCGACGACGGCGTGGCCGAGGGCAAGCCGCAGCTCAATTTCAAGGTGCGGCCGGAGGCCCAAAGTTTGGGCGTCACCGCCGCCGAGTTGGGCCGCCAGACCCGAAACGCCTTTTGGGGGGCGGAAGCCCTGCGGCTGCAACGGGGCCGGAACACCGTCCGGGTGATGGTGCGGCTGCCGGAGTCGGAACGGGAATCGGAGTACGACATCCAGTCCCTGCTGATCCGGACGCCCGACGGCGGGGAGATTCCGCTGTATCAGGCCGCCGAGGTGGAGCGGGGCCGTTCCTACACCAGCATTCAGCGCACCGACGGTCGCCGGACCCTCAGCGTGACCGCCGACGTGGACGCCAAGGCGACCACCAGCGCCAAGGTGCTTTCCGCGCTGCGGGAGCGGGAACTGCCCCGGCTCATGCGGGATTTTCCCGGGTTGAGCTTCTCCTTCGAGGGGGAGGCCCGGCAGGGGCGGGAGTCCATGGCCGGCCTGTTCAAGGGCTTCGCCGTGGCGATTTTGGTGATGTACGTGCTGATCGCCATCCCGTTCAAAAGCTACGTGCAGCCGTTCATCGTGCTGTCGGCCATCCCCTTCGGGCTGGTGGGCGCGGTCCTCGGCCACATGGTGATGGGCTATTCCCTGAGCATCATCAGCATGATGGGGCTTTTGGCGCTCTCCGGCGTGGTGGTCAACGACTCGCTGGTGCTGGTCCACCGGGCCAACGACAACCGGAAGGAATACGACGACGTGCGCGAGGCGGTGGCCGACGCCGGGGTGCGCCGCTTCCGGCCGATCATCCTGACCTCGTTGACCACCTTTCTGGGGCTGACCCCGATGATCTTCGAAACCTCGCTTCAGGCCCGGTTTCTGATACCCATGGCCATCAGCCTCGGCTTCGGCGTGCTCTTCGCCACCTTCATCATCCTGCTGATGGTTCCGGCCTTCTACATCATCACCGAGGACCTGTGGGACCTCTTTCGGGAGATCGGCCGGGACATCGGAAATATTCTCCGCTGGCGGCCGAAACGAAAATCCGGGGCGTCGCGGTCCAAGCCGGAACGAAAACTTGGCCGTCCCGTTCCGCCGGAAACGCCGTATTGTCCCGTGACGCCGGCGGCGCGGCGGGAAGGGGGCGGGCCGCCGGGATGAACGATTAAAGGCGAGCCTGCCAAGTCGAGATTGGTTCTACTTTGGCAAGTTGATCGGGGAGCGGCTTATTCCCCCCCCTTTCGCATCGGGACGCCCCGTTTCCGACCATATACCGCCAAAATACCAAGATAGAATTATTAGAGGGTTCAATTTAAAATCGACATATGTTTCACTGAAGCCATTCTGAAAAAAGACCTTGACCCCCTGTGTCAGGATAGTTGTTACCTCGACCGGCGACTTGATCGCCGCGGGGGTCCCGGCCGGCTCGCCGCGCGGCGAGCCGGCCGCGAAGAACTGCGAAAACGAGCGGCGCGACTTGTCGTTGAAGAAGGCAAGAGCCCCGAAGACGTCGTCGCGGCTCTCGGATTCCATCGTTTCAGCATGTACGACTGGTTGCGCCGGTATGGAGAAGGCGGATGGGACGCGTTGAAGGACTGTCCCTTGCCCGGACGCGGGAGGGCCGTGAACGAGAACATGGAAGAGGAACTTCTGCGAATTGTCACCGAACCTTCTCCCAAGGATTGCGGCTTCGAGTCCGCGCTTTGGACCCGCTGGATGATTCGGGACGTCGTCTTCGAGGAATTCGGCAAGCGGGCGAGCATAACGACGGCGGGCCGGATTTTGAAAAGGATGGGGCTTTCTCCCCAACGCCCGCCGCGCCGTGCGGCCGAACAAAATCCCGGAAGTTGAGGCTTGGAAAAGCACGGAATACCCCCGAATCAAGGAGACGGCCCGCCAAGGGGACGCCGAAATTTTTTTCGAGGACGAGGCCGGGATTTCCACCACCTCCCAAAGCGGAACGACAGGGTCTCCGAAAGGGAAGACGCCGGTTGTCGAAACGGCCGGAACCGGGCTTCGACTGAACATGGCTTCCGCGATCAGTCCCAAGGGCGGCATGCATTTCATGACGTTCGAAGGAAGCATGAACGGCGACCGCTTCGTCGAATTCCTGAAAAGGCTTCTTCATGAAAAGGAGAGGCCGGTATTTTTGATAACAGACAACCATTCGGCGCATGTTTCCAAGAAAACTATGGATTTTGTCGAATCGACAAATGGCCGCTTAAAACTGTTCACGCTGCCGCCGTACTCCCCGGAACTGAACCCCGACGAACAGGTTTGGAATCATGTGAAAAACCACGAAGTCGGGAAGCAAAAATTGAACGGAATGGACGACTTGAAGGAGAAAACCCGGAAGGCTCTGGAGGCGCTCCCAAAAACGCCCCGGATGATCCGGAACTTCTTCAAGAAGCCGGAGGTGGCCTATGCCCTGGAATGAAATGTCGGATTGATTATAGCCTTCTTAATTTTCGCATTCCTTTCAGGAGTTTCCTGGCTTCTTTTTGGCGTTTTGCTCTGTGTTCTTTATATTTTTCGATGTTTTCATCGGTGGGCGCCATGGGTTCGAATACTTCCTCAAACTCGCCGCCCGCCGCCAGCAGTTTCGATTGCAATGTTTGTCGCCTTGAAGAGACTGTTTTCATCACATTTTCGGAGCCTAACAAAAGGGCGATAGTGTATATAATGGATTTCAATCGGCCGCCAAGCGGAGAAAGCGAATGTTTTGTTAAAAGCTGATTGCTTTTCTCAAAAATCATGATGAGCTTTTTCATTTTCTCCACATATTGGGTGTTCCATTGCATCAATTGGTATGTTTGAATATACTGAAAAAGGGGTTGAAATTCATTCCAGAAAGGGTTCGCTCTGCCGCCGAACAGGTTCAGGAGATAGCCGTGATCCATATCTACTTCCTTTACCGGCAGGGAGCGTTCTCGGTATTGAACTGGCCTTTTCAAGGCGGCCTTCATGGTCTGATTCAGGAATGTTATTTTTGCTTCCAATCTTGAGGCCCAATCGCTGACATTGGTCGGCAACATAAGAAAGCTCCTTTTTGGGGCGGGAGCAAATGCTTCTCCCCCTCCGGCGATCAACCCTTTCACCACGGTTCCGGCGCAATTTGAGCTAGTCGAAAACATTGAATATTCGTCTTGATTTTTTTTCCCCTTCCACCATTCTGTCATTCTGAAGCCATTTAATCCCCAAAAGTTTTCCGTTCCATCCATTATGGGGAGATATGTTCTTGCATCTTCTTTTGTTCCAAAAACTGGATTCACCTTTCCGATGAAAGCGCTTTGGAAACCCACAATGTCTTTGGGTGTCAAACCTTTTTTTAGGGCGGTAATCGGGCCGCTGGAATAGGAAAACGTATAGGCGGTTTCTTGAAAATCGTCATCAAGTATGTTTTTGGTGAATTTGTCGCCGAATTTGGGTGGGAGTGCGACTTGGTTTGGGCGCAATGAGTACTCTCGATTCGCGAGGTGCTCATTGGTGCTGCTGGATATTTCTCTCCGCAAATCTTCCCTGTAACAGGAGGGAAGATAATAGGGAACGCCCTCGTAGTCGCTGGGCCACCAACTGATATATAGAAAAGCTTCTTTGGGTTCGAAAATTCGGATATCCATTGAGGCGTGGCCCACATGATTTTTTAGTCTTTTTAGTTGAAAAAAAGGTGCATTTTCCCACACAAAAACAGTTATTTGATTTTTATATTTTTTCTGAATTTCTTCGTATTCCGCCATTGTTGCCCCCTGTTTTTCCCGACGAGATTGCTTGGTTCCCTGTTTAGAGATTTTCTCTCAATAAAGCCACTATCACAAAATTTTTTTCCATGTAAAAGGGAATTTTCGGCATGGAAAATTTTTCCTCCGAAAGACCGCCGTCTGTTTCCGTTGCATGGCCATCTCTGTACAAACCGCAGCCCCCGCGATACAACAGCCCATCCGTTGACCGCGTCGTTGGAGACATCGCTATGAATCATCCCATATCGACATGGCTTCGCCCTCGTTGACCGACGCCGAAGCCATGTCCCTCGCCCTGGCCGAGGGAGAACGGGCCCTGGCCGCCGGAGAATTTCCCGTGGGCTGCGTGGTGCTCTACGACGGTCGCCTCATCGTGGCCGGCGCCCGTGAAGGCACGGCCGCCGGCGGAACCAACGAAACCGACCATGCCGAGATGGTGGCTCTCCGCCGGTTGGAACGGGTGGACCCGTCATTGGACCGTTCCCGGATGACCATCTATTGCACCATGGAGCCCTGCCTGATGTGCTTCGGCGCGATTCTCCTCAGCGGCGTGGGCCGTCTCGTCTGGGCTTACGAAGACGCCATGGGCGGGGCTACCGAAATGGATCGGTCCAATCTTTCGCCCCTCTACCGCGACAACCCCATCCGGATCGTCCCCCGCTTCCGCCGTCGCGAAAGCCTCGCGCTCTTCCGCCGCTTCTTCGAAAATCCCGACAACCCCTACTGGCGGGAGAGTTTGTTGGCGCGGTATACGTTGGAGCAGGAGGTGAGCGGACCGTAGGACGGTCTTCGGTCGCAAGTCCGGCGTCCCGGAACGATGTCGCGGGTCGGCGGTGGATCGGAGCGAATGTCCATTTGTTCGGGATGGTAGGGGCAGCCCCCCGTGCCTGCCCTGCCGGCGCGCTTCCGACGCCTCGAATTTTTGAGGCTCGCGGTTTTGGGGCCGAGGGCAACCACGGGGGTTGCCCCTACAAAACAACGATGAAAGCCTATATGCAAATCGACATCCACAACGCCCTGAAAAACGCCCTCGTCGAAATCGCCACACATCCCGATTTCCGCCTGCTGGACATCGGCTGCGGTGACGGCGTGGTTTCCCGGCAACTCGCGCCCTTCTGCCGCCGGATCATTTCCTTCGATCCATACGCGCCGATTCTCCGGGAAGCGGCGGCGAATCCCCGGCCCGAAAACCTCTCCTTTCTCGCCTGCGCCGCCGAATCGCTTTGCTTTCGGCTGGAAAAGTTCGATTCGGTGCTCTTCTGCCAGTCGCTCCACCATGTGCCGGTGGATTTTCAGGCGACCGCCTTGAAGGAGGCGGCCCGAGTTCTCCGGCCCGGCGGTCGGCTCGCCATCGTTGAACCGGTCTACCGGGGCGGCCTGTTCGGGAAAATCTTCGCGCTCTACTCCCACGAAAAGGACGCCAAGGACCACGCCATTAAAATGGTTCGGACAGTTCCGGACCATGGCTTCATCCCATTATCCGAAACCCCGGTTCGGTTGGATTGCATTGTGGAAAGCTTCGAGGCGCTAATCGAGGAAGACGTCCGCAAAAATCCTGACGCGCATTGGAGCGCGGAAACGGGGGAGCGGGTGCGGGCGTTGATGGAACAGGCGGAGTGGACGGAGGCGGGGGGATATTTGCTGGATTATGCGGTGCGGGTCTTCGCATTTCGGAAGAAGGTGTTGGTGAATGAAAATCATCCCACCAATTAGAACGATAGGAATCCTATCCTGAATGGTAGGTTCCTCCAGTGGCCGGAGATACAGCTGGCTTCCCAATATGAATGATTAGAATAGGACTTCGATATCATACTGCATAAAAGCCTGATCTGCCGTTACGACAGGGATTCCAAGTTCTTGGGCGGTCGCGATGATCATCCGGTCGCAAGGATCGTTGTGGTGAAAAGGCAAATCAGTGGCCCGCACACAAATTTCCATTGTCAAAGGATGGATGGTCAAACCGTGGTGATTGATTACGGTCTCCATCCACACGCCCGCTGGCGAAGGCAAATCTAATTTCCCCTTCCGCTGTTTCAACCCTACTTCGAATCCGGAAATCGCCGATATGTACACTACTGGAGCTTTTTGGATTCTTTCATAAATATCGCGATTTATTCTTTCAGAACCTTGTGTGAGCCATAGCAAAGCGCAGGTATCCAGAAGGATCATCGCAAATCCTCTGGCCATTCGATTTCATCCATTGGTTCGGTTGGATCGTAATGAATTTGAATCTGCCTCATCTTCGGATGAGGTGTCAATCGGTCTTTTTCAGCAGAATAGCTGGGGAAGAGATGTGCGATGGGCTTTCCTTCCCGGAGGAATACAATGGACTCCGGGTTTTGCTCCATTTCGGCCAGAAGCCCCTGTAAATCTACGGTTCCCTGGTCCAAAGATATTGATTTCATTTATTTTTTCCTTCCTTTTAAAGCATCCATAAAGTTTTACATTGGTAAGTTTGGCGGCTTAGCGATGGAAGCGGAGCTTCAAAATCCCTTCCTTTGCATACATAAGGGCGAAAGGGAGAAGCCCCTATTCGAGCAGCCTGTCAAGGCCAAGTGGAGCCGGATCGAAAAGTAGCTACAAATGCGATGGCATGGTAGTAGAAACTACTTTACCAAATATACTTGGAAACGCGAAAACGAAAGTGGGGTAAACTGAAAAAAGTTTTGAGGACTCCAAGAGAATTTGGGGCCTGGACGAATAAGTTCTGATGGAGCAAGTGCTCGGAGGAGGGAAAACGTATCGGCCCCTACTCCCGAATCCGCCCCTTCAACTCCCGAATGAGCGCCGAGCAGAACTGGTTGGCGTCGGCGACGATGGCGACGTCGGCGGTTTGCATCATGGTGGCGGCGGGATTTTTGTTGACGGCGATGACGAATTCCGCCTCGTTGGTGGCGGCGGTGTGCTGGATGGCCCCGCTGATCCCGAACGAGAAAAGCACCTTGGGCTTGATCTGCCGCCCCGCCTGACCCACCAGCGCGTCTCCGTCGATCCATCGGCCGTGGACCACCGGCCGGGTCGCGCCCACCTCGGCGTCCATCAGCCGGGCCAGCTCGAACAGCTTTTTGAACTTGGCCTTGCCGCCCATTCCCCGGCCGCCGCAGACCACCACCGGCGCGTCTTCCAAACTGCGGGGCGGCGCGGGCAGCGGTTCGCTTTTCACCAGACGTACCCGGGGCGCGGGCAAATCGTCCGGCAGGGGAACCAAGACGATCTCCCCGGTGGCTTCATAATCGTGGGGCAACTCGGGAAACGTTCCCGGGCGAACCGTGGCCATCTGGGGCCGCCGCTTCGGCGTCACGATTTGGGCGATCAGGTTGCCGCCAAAAGAAGGCGCGGTCTGGACCAGCAGGCCGTCGGCGTTGATTTCCAGGTTGATGCAGTCGGCGGTGAGGCCGGTTTGCAGCCGCCAGGAAACCTGGGGCGCGAACTCCCGGCCGAAATCGGTGGCCCCGATCAGAATGATTTCCGGGCGGCGCTCCCGGGCCAGCCGGGCCAACAGCTCGGCATACCGCTCCGTGTTGTAGCCCTGGAGATCGGGATGTTCGGTCACGAGGACCTGGTGGGCGCCGTGGGCGATGTATTCCCCCACGAATTCGTCCACTCCGTGGCCAAAGATGACGGCCGCGACTTCGGCGGAAAGCGGTTCGGCCAACTCCCGGGCCCGGGCCAGCAGTTGCAGCGTCACCCGGTTCTGGAAATAGTTCCGGTAGTCGCCGAAGACCCAGATTTCGCGGCGGGACGCGCTCACGCCTCCTCCTCTTCGCCCGTGTGGCAGTGGGTTTTCAGATCCTTGCCCATGGCCCCGCCGATCCGGTCGCCGAAGGTCTCGAACAGCGCGTTCACCAGCTTCCGGGTGGGTCCCGTAAGCACCACGTTCTCCTTGCTTGCGGCGGCGGAGGTGACGTCCAAAATCGCCGTGGGCGACGCCTTGAGGCCCACGGCGGAGGGCTCCAGCCCGATGTCCTCCACCGTCAGCGTGCGAATGTCCACCTCGCCGAAGGCGTCGCAAACGCCGTCCAGCGTGGGATAGCGGGGCGCGAAGGCTCGGGGGTCCACGGTGACCAGGGCGGGAAGAGCCATCTCCAGCGTCTCCCGAAAGCCGTCGGCTCGGCGGGTCACGGTCAGGTTCCGGCCGGAAAGCTCCAGGGATTCCACCCCGGCGACCGAGGGAAAATTCAGCGCTCCCGCGAGCTGGGGGCCGACTTGGCCGGTCTCGCTGTCGCTGGTGCGGTTGCCGCAGAGCACCAAATCGGCTTCCGGAACGGCGGCGTGGATGGCGGCGGCCAAGGTGCGGGCGGTGATCATGGTGTCCGCGCCGGCCATGCGGGGATCGGTGAGCAGCACGCCCCGGTCCGCGCCCAAGGCCACGGCCTCGTGAAGGATTTCCCGGGCCATGGGCGGGCCCATGGTCACGGCGGTCACCGACGCGCCGTACCGGCGCCGAAGCCGAAGCGCCGCCTCCAGGGCGTGCTTGCAGGCCGGGTCCATCATCCCGTCGGCCATCTCCCGACGCAGGGTTCCGGTTCGCGGGTCCCAGGGCAATTCGGAAACCATGGGGACCTGTTTGACGCAGACGACGAGGTGGAGCAT
>JBKHDD010000108.1:0-16913 GCA_046541515.1 Desulfococcaceae bacterium | reverse complement strand
TGGGAAGGGATTTCGGAAATCTTCTGGCCCAAGCGGGGCAAAAAGACGCGGCGAAACAAGTGTTGACGCTGGCGGTTCAGGCGGGCCGGGCGGCCGGGTTTCCGGGGGTGGATCGGGTGGAAGCAATGTTGGAATCGCTTTGAATCCTTTGTCCTTTGCCCTCTGAACTGGGATTCAGGGGATTTTTTGGATGGACATGATTATCATGTCCTTGAGAGCGTCCGTCTCCCGCTGATTTATTTGAATCTTGATTCTCAACGTTCATTTTGGAGAAACCACATGGCCTACACCCGAATCACCACCAATCCAAACCAGATGGGCGGAATCCCTTGCCTGCGGGGCCTGCGGATTCCCGTCGCCACGGTCGTGGACATGATCGCCGATGGAATGAACGCCGATGAAATCCTGAACGCCTACCCCGACCTGGAACCGGAAGACATCACGGAAGCGCTCCGTTTCGCCGCCGAAGCGGTGCGAGAGCGAGAACTGCCGCTGGTCGGCGTCGCATGAAATTTCCCGCTGGTTCTCCAAATCCAGTTTACCTTTTCCCAAAAAAGCCCATCCCATGACCGACGAACCAATCCAAGACCTCGTCTCCGAGCCCCTCACGGAAGAGGACCAATTCTACCTCCAGCAGGGCTACCAAGACCCCGTGCACCGCATCGCCCGGATCGAGGACGTCGCCAAATTCCTGGCCGGGGCCACCGCCACCACCTCCGGCCTCTACCTCGCCGCCTTCAAAATCGCCTTCGGCGCCCGAACCGCCGCCGCCTTCCCCTGGCTCATCCCCCACCTGCTCTGGTCCGCGGCCCTCATTCTCTTCGTGCTCGTCCTGCTCCCCCAACGCCACCCCACCCACAAAAACGACCCCGCTTCCTGGAAAGCCGCCTTCATCGAATCCGGCCGCCGCAAACACCGCCGCCTGCTCTACGGGGCCATCCTCTTCATCCTCGGCATTCTGGCCGGGGCCTATCCGTTTGGGAATGTGGGGTGAAAGGGGCGCGGCGGAATTATCCCGCCACCCGCCCCACCCGACACCGCATCCCCCGCAACCTCGGCGTCCCAAACGCCTTTCCCACCTCGTCCACCGTCGTCAACCGATTCAGGTTCGACCGCTCCCAGCCATACAGCGATTCGGCGCCCGCCTCCGGAAACCACCATCCGTACCCCGCGTGGACCGTATCCCGCCGCACGTCGTCGCTCAGCCGGGCCGTCTGTTCAATCCGTCCGTGGGCCGTCTCGATCCAAACCGATTCACCATCGCCAATTCCCATTTCCGCCGCCGTATCGGGATGGATCACCGCCTCTGGCTGCGGGCTCCGCTTTCGCAGTGTTTCCACCCAGCGATAACTGGAATGGAGGTAATCCGGCGATTTGCACGAGGTCAGCCACAGCGGAAACGCCGCGTCCGAATCCGCCGCACCTTCCCATTCCGGCAGGGCCGGCAATCCAAACGCCTCCGCCTTGCTCAAGACCAGCTCCACCTTTCCGCTCGCCGTCCGGAATCCCTTCTCCGCGTACTTCCGGTATCGATCCGGCCCTTTCAGATATCCGGCCTCGGCGAACCCCGCAAAATCCATCCCCGCCGGGGCCAGCACTTCGTCCAACAAACCCGCGCCCGTCTCCGGCCATTCCGCCGGATCGGTCAACCGCCGCCCCAGCTCCGTCAGGATGTCCAGGTCCGGCCGGCACTCCGCCGGCGGTTCCACCGCCTTGGGCCGCGCCAAAACATAGCCGTGGCCCAGCCCGTAATGGCCGATGTCGTCGAACTCCAGCCCGGTGGCCGCCGGGAGAACCACGTCCGCCATTGCCGCCGTCGGCGTCATGAACACGTCCGACACCGCGAAAAAATCCAGGGATTCCAGGGCCGCCCGGGTCCGGTTGGCGTCCGCGTAGGAGAGCATGGGATTGGAGGTCTGGAGGTAGGCCGCCCGCACCGGATACGGATCGCTTTCCAGCACCGCCCGGCGAAAATAGACCGGCGGCGCCGTCATCAGCCGGGGGATGGTTCCGTGGGCCGCGTGGAGCATTTCCTTCGGCTTGTCCGGAATCTTCTTCGCCCGCACGAACGGCCCCAGGCCCAGAATCGGCGGGTCCAGGGTCGCCACGTTGCCGCCGGGCACGTCCAGGTTTCCGCAAATCGCCATCAGCGAAACCAGGGCCCGGACCGCGTCGAAGGCGTGGGGCGTCTGCTCCACCGCGTTCCCCCAGGCCAACGCCGCCGGTTTGGACGCCGCGTAGCGCCGCGCCGCCGCCCGCACCGCTTCGGGATCGACGCCGGTATCCGCAGCCATCGCCTCCGGCGAAAAAGCCCGCACATGGTCCGCCATCGCCTCGAATCCATGGCACCATTCCGCCACGAATTCCCGGTCGAACAAATCCTCCGCAATCGCCACATGGAGAAAGGCCAGCGCCAACGCCGCGTCCGCCCCCGGCCGAATCGGCAGCCAATGGTCCGCGCGGGCGGCCAGCTTCGTCCGTCGCGGGTCCACCACGATCAGCTTCGCCCCCGCCTTCAACCGGTCCAGCAGGTTCCGGCCGATCTGGCCCTCTTCGTTGGTCGCCAGGGGATTCCCGCCCCAGACCAGCACCGCCTCGGTTTGGTGGCGCAAATCGGCCACGGGATAAAAGCCGCAGGTGTGCAGGCCGGTCACCTCCCGGGGCGCGTGGCAGACGTCCTGCACCGCCACCACATTGGGCGAGCCGAACAGATTCGCCAGCCGGATCAGCGCGAAATGCTCCATTCCCTTGGGCATTCCCTGGCAAAAGGCCACGCTCTTCGCGCCGTAGTCCCGCCGGGTCCGATCCAGCCCTTCGCAAACCAAATCCAGCGCCGCCTCCCAGGAAATCGTCTCCCACTTCCCTTCCCCGCGCTTCCCAATCCGGCGCAAGGGCCGCCGCAGCCGGTCCGGGTGTTCCAGCTTCTCCCCCAGCGCCAGCCCCTTGGGGCAAACATAGCCCCGATTCAGAAATCCGTCCGGGTCTCCCACGATCTTGACGACCCGCCCGTCCCGAACGCCCACGCGAATGGCGCAACCGCCATGGTCCATCCGGCTGCAATGGGCGCCAATCCAGCGAATCCCCTCGTCCATGAACGCGCTCCCTCCGGTTTTTGGAAAGTTCCGAACGTTCCCTTCGATCCGATCACGCCGCTCCGTCCGGCCGAATCCATTCCCCATCCTTCCGATAGGGCAGAATCAGCCGTTTCAATTCCTTCCGCCGTTCCATGAATCGATCCTTCATCGACCGAAGCCACTCCCCGTGGTCTTCCACGTCCTTCCGGGTCAGGAAAAGCTGGTGCTCTCCGCGCTCGATCTGGAAGGACGGCCCCTCCGGCCCGGTTTCCATCCGCCCCGCGTTGCTGCACAACATGCAGCGGACCTGGTCCCCGCCCAGAAACCGGAAGGTGTCCCCGCCGCACAGCGGGCAGACCGGTCCGGCGGCCGAAACCGGTTCCCCAAACAGCGCCTTCCCGAGCGCAGCGGCCATCTCCCGGTTTTCATCGCTCAGAAAAACCTCGCCCGGCAATGCGCCGTAGGCCACTTCGACGCCCTTCACATCGGCCAGAAGAAGCTTGAGGAAACTCTGGATACCCAGCTTGGCGTACCCTTCCCGCCCGGGAATTCCCGCCACCGAAACCCCCACGGCGGGGGTTCCCCACAGCCGGTCCGCGTGGGCGTAGAACGAAAGCCCCCGGTCCAAAAAATCCTTCAGCGCCGCGTTGGGCCCCAGGTAGTAGGTCGGCGCCGCCACGATCAGCGCGTCCGCCCCCGCAATCGCTTCGATCGCCGCCGGAAGATCGTCGCCGACCGGGCATACGCCATCGCCAAACAGACAGGCGTAGCAGGCCCGACACGACCCAATTGCGAAATCGTGGAGGCGGAGCAACCGAAGGTCATGGGGCTCCGGGATGGATCGGGCGATCTCCTTGACCATCAATTCGCAGTTTCCCAGCCTGCGCGGCGAGGCGATGATTCCCAGCACCGTTTTCATGCCAACTTCTCCGTGACGCTGTTCACCTTGTCGGCCATGGTCTGGGCGCGATCCGTCCGGGTGCCCAGCTTCAGCGTCGTGGAAACCCGCGGCGCGCCCATTTCGTGGATCGTTTCATGGCATCGCTTCACCGCGGCCACCACCGCGTCCCATTCCCCTTCGATGTTCGTTCCATAGGCGTGGAGCGTCGTCTCCAACCCCGCCTCCTTCAGAATTTTTTCGCAGGCCGCGATGTAGGGCGACAACGACAGCCCGACGCCCAAGGGCACCAGGCAAAAATCGGCGATGACTTTCATGGGATTTTCCTTTGGGTTGAGTTTGGAGTTGCGCCACGCTCCCCGCCCCTCTCACATTCACGGCCGGAACTTCGCGCCAGACCACCATGGCCGTCGCAATCAGCAAAACGGCGATCACGGTCAGGGCCACTTGGAAGTGGCCGAAGTGGTCGAAGGCCGGCCCGGCGAAGATGGACGTGGGCGTGGCCGGAATGTTCCCGGAGAACGGCCAACCGTGGCCCTGCCCAACGTGGGCGCCGCCCCGATTGCGCGCGGCGGCCTTGACCCAGACCACCAGTACCCCGCCGCAGTTGAAGCCGGTCGGCAGCGCCATAATCCACAGCCCTTCGGCGGAACGCAACACAAACGGCGCGGCCGGCAAAACCGTCGCCTGCGCCGGTCGCCAGTGCTTTGTTTTCCGGAAACCCCTGGATCGACACCGAAAATGGGGGCCATGCCGACGCCGATCCCGGCCTTCAGGCCGACTCCCGGAATCGTGAAGCCCAAATTATGGACGCCGAGCCCGCCCAGCATCCAGCCCCCGCCGATTGCCGCGCACCGCCGCGGTCCCGGCAACGGCGTCCCGGCCGACATCATGGTTCCCGGAAAAGGGAAATAAAACAACGTAAACGGCGCCTGGACCGGCCCCCGGAACAGTCCCGTCGGCTCCCCCATGGGCTCCATGAAAACGGACCGGGAACAGGTCGCCCCCAGACACATCTGCATCGCCGCGGGGGCCGCCGGAATCGTATAGCGCTTCAAGAAAAATCTCCCGCAATTCCTTTATGAACCGACCTCAACCGCGCCAATCTTTTTTTATGAAAAAACCGACGGGATTCGGACGCGCCGTTCGATAATTGGCCGCATTCATCCCAATGGACCCGATCCAAGCGGAAAAACCAGTCGAAACGGTTTTTAGAATGGTTTTCGGGGAAGGTCAAGAAGAGGCGAAGAGACGATACGGCGGGAAAGAAGCTGGAAATTCGCGGAGGATGGGTATGGAGACCGCGATTGAAGGGGTCGAGAAAAACCGGAAGGATGGATCGAAAGCTGGTCGGTCGCGGAAAACCAGGCCGTCGGGGCGATCCGCCGGGCTTCCCGCCCTATCCTTTCCACGGTCGGCGCATTGCGAAGGCCGACGGCCGCCGCGTCGGAAACGGTTTGCAGAAAGCCGGCCGCTTCGTCGAACAACCCTTCCTTCCGCATACCCGCAGGACCGCCGGACGAATCCGCTCCCAAAGCACCTTCGCCAGAATCGGCGTATTGACGAAGTTGGCGATCTGCCCAATGGGCGCGCGGTCGCAAATCTGGCTTGCCAGAACGGCGTGGATGGCGGGCGGGGCCGATTCCGCGGCGTCAGATCGGAATCCGCCAGCACCGATGGATGGGCGGCCGGTTGCGGACGAAGTCCTCGGGAACGGTCATGTGGGTGATTTCCTCGAAGGCGGCCGCTTCCAGCGAGGGCGGCGGTCGAAAGAAGAAATCCTGATGATTGGTGGAAAAAAAGATCGTCCCGCCCGGCCGCATGACCTTGGCGACGGCCTCCAGCAGCAGAGGGTGGTCCCGCAGAATGTCGAAATCCTCTCCGGTGGCTTCGGTCTGGGAAAAAGAGGGCGGATCGACCACGGCCAGATCAAAACGTCGCCCTTTCCGCCGGGCCTGATTCAGATATGAAAAGGCGGGGGCCTGAACAAGTTCGTGTTCCGGTGAGGCCAATCCGTTCAACGCCAGGTTTTCCCCGGCCCAGGCAACGGCGGTTTCCGAGCGGTCCACGGAAACGCTGGCGCGGGCCCCGCCCCGGATGGCGTAGCAGGTAAAGGTCCCGGTGTAGCAGTAGAGATTCAGAAAATCCCGTCCCGCCGCCCGTTCCCGCACCATTTGCCGGGTGATCCGGTGGTCGGCGAACAGGCCGGTGTCCACAAAATCGTCGGGGTTGACCCAAAACGAGAAGTCGCCTTCGGAAACGGCGATCTTCTCGTTGGTGAAATCAAGCCGCTCGTATCGCTTGCCATCCTGGAAACCGGCCCGCCGCTCCTTGAGGTGCAGCCGCTCGGGCGGAACGTCCAGGGCCTCGGCGGCGGCGGCCCCCATCATGGGCAGCCATTCCGACACCGATTGCCGACGGGTGTACTCCCCCACCACCAGATGGCCGGCGTACCAGTCCACCACGGCCCGAATTTCGGGGATGTCCCAGTCGTACAGCCGAAACACCTCAACGCCTTGTCGGGCGAACCGTTTGGCGAAGTGCCGGTAACGCTTGCGCACCCGGTTGCTCAGCATTTCGGCCTGCCGGTGGTATTTTTCCGGTCGTTCGGATTCGCTCATCAAAGACTTTCCGCCCCTTCCCGGCGACTGGAGGATTGGTTCAGAAACGTCCCGGCCGCCCGACGCGGGAGCCGAGGGCGCAATGGCGCCAAGGCAAGGGTACTCACCCCGGATTCCATACGCCCGGATTTCATACGCAAGCCCGTGGGAGCAATGGCGCCAAGGTAGGCGTACTCACCCCCCTTTCTGAAGGGGGCCGGGGAGAATTTTTCGGCAATGCCTTGAAATCATTCGCCCATTTTTAAGGAAGGCGTTGCCGATTCCACGGGCATGGTTTCTTGACGCAACGGCGTTGGGCCGTGGGCCGCAATCGAGGAAAACCGGTTCAGGTTTCCCCCACGCCGACGACATCCTCGGGTCTCCGCCGGGGCGCTCGGATCGGGCGTTGAAGAATGCCCGGAAGCGCCTCGCGCCCCCAATCGCCCCGAAGGACGAGCCAGGGCTTCAGGCGATAGGCGGCATCCGGAAAGGCGCCCCTTCATCCTCGGTTGGCTTGGGGAGAAGCAACAACAGCCGGAAACCCGGGGATGGGTTGAAAACGGCGCCCGTCGGGGGCGAAAGGGGGATTCCAGCCCCTGGGGTCCTTCGACGGAAAACACCAGGATACGGCATCCCTGGCGGACCGCCCCGCGCAAGGCCGACGGCTGTTCCAGAAAACGGAATTGTTCTTCCGCAAACGTTTCGGCCAAACGCGCAAATCCGGACCGGTTGGGATCCCCCCGGTCTCGCCAAAAAAAGAATCGGATTCGGCATCGCACCCCTGTCTTCTTTCATCTGGATGAGAAAACGGCGCGCGAGAGCAGGACGCGATCAGCTCAGGGAGATACCGTGTTTCTTTAAAAGGCTGTACAGGCGGGATTTGCCCAGGTCCGCGATTTCTCCCATCCGGGCCACGTCCCCCTTGGTTTCCGCCGCAAGCCGGCGCAGGTAGGACTCTTCCATGGCCAGCAGGGTGGCTTCCCGGGCCTCCCGGAAGGTGGGCATGGACCGGGCGAGCTGGGCCGAGGCCGGGAGGGAGGGATATCCGTCCGGCCGGCTTTCCGACTGCTTGCGGATGACCGACCGACGCACGTGGCGAAGTCGGATCGCCTCCGGCAGGTGAACCGGAAAGAGCACCGCGTCCCGCTCCGCCGCCTCCATGGCCGATTCCAGCGCGCGGATCAACTCGCCGACGTTCCCGGGCCATTCGTAGCCGCAAATGACCTCGATGATTTCCTGGGAGAGGGACTTGGGCGGGCCGCCCTTTTTTTCCGTCAGATGATGCACGAAATACTGCGCGAGTTCAAGGATATCCTCGGACCGTTCCCGCAGCGGGGGAATTTCGATGTGGAAAGCCTGAAGGCGAAGGAGCAAATCCTTGCGAAAACGGCCCTGGTCCGCCATCTGCCAAAGATGTTGGCGGGTGGAGGCAATGAGGCGAAATTCGCTTTCGCCGTCCCGACGCGCCCCCACGGGCCGGGGATTTTGTTCCTGCAAAACGGTCAGCAGCCGTTTCTGGATTTCCAGAGACAACTCCGCCACCTCGTCCAGAAACAGGGTGCCGCCGTCGGCCTGTCGAAGCAGGCCGTCTTTCCCCCCGCCGGGATAGCCTTCGAGCCCCGGGGCATGGCCGAAAAGGAGGGTTTCCATCAGCTCTTCGGGAATGTTCTCGCAGTCCACCGTCACGAAGCGCCGGTCCGACCGAAGGCCGTTGGCGTGGATGGCCCGGGCGAAAAGCTCTTTCCCGGTCCCGGGTTCCCCGGTGACGAGCACCGACCCGTTGCTGGCGGCGCACCGGGCCACCTGCTCCAGACATTCCATCAGTCCGGGGCTGCCCCCAATAATCCGTTCCCGCTTCAGCGCCGCGGACTCGCAGGAAGGGCCGCGTCGCTGCCGATACTCGATCACCCGCCGAATATGGCGCTCGATCTGTTCGGTGGAAAAGGGTTTTTGCAGATAATCCCAAACCCCGTGACGGATGGCCATGGCGGCCCCGTCCGGATCGCCCACCCCGGTGATGATGATCACCTGGGGAGAGGCCGGCGATTTCTGGAAAACCGGAACCGCCTCCAGTCCGTCTCCGTCCGGCAGACGGACATCCAGAAAGACCACATCCACCGGCTCGGTGCGGGCCAGGGCCTCTCCCTCTTGGAGGCTCGCGGCGGCCAGCACCTCATGCCCCAAATCCGAAACGTGTTCCGACAAGGCCTCCCGCAACAACTTGTCGTCGTCCACAATCAGCACGGCCCCCATGAATGGCTCCTTTCCAGGGCGTATTTGCGCAGATTCCCAAATTTGCCGCCGCTTGCCGCTTCGCCATCCCCCGGAGGGGAAAAAACGACCGGAAACGCTCTTTTTTCACTTCTTTTTATACCGATACAACCCTCGATATGCAAGGTCCATGCGGTAGAAAGTTTAACACTTTTCGGAAGGCCAGAAAAGAACTGGATGAATTTTCCGCTGAAATCCAACGGGACCCAAACCGGTCGCAGTAAAAATCATTCCGACATTGCCGGAAAAGCGGTTCCTCTTTTGGCGGGTCCGCGCCCCAACGACGAGCTGGAATCCAGCGGAAAGGAAACGTTTCTTCCACCGCGTTCCAAAAAGCCCGGAGAAAACCCTCCCGGACTTCTCCCGGCGGCCTCTTCCCCTCGAAACCCAGGGTCGGAAAATATTGGCGGCCGGATTTTTCGGAGTTCTCTTGAAATTTTTCCGCCATCCGCCTACAGTCCAAACACAATCCATTTCTCATTAAGGAGGCCTTGCCATGGAAATCAAGGAACCGGTCATCGCGCGCGATCAGATTCTTTTTCTGGACGATCCCGACTTCAAACCGGAACACGTGTGCCTCGTCACCGGATGCGGCACCGGGATCGGACGGGCCACCGCCGTGGCGGCCGCCGCCAACGGGCTGACCGTGGCGGGGCTGGACGTAAACGAGGAAACCGCCGCGGAAACCCGGGCCAAGGCGGAGGAAATGGGAGGGAAGATGATTTTCCTGCGGACCGACCTGACGGTGGACGCCCACATCGAAAACGCCGTGGCGGAGGCCGCCAAACTGGGACAAATCCGGTATCTGGCCAACATCGCCGGCATTCAGCACATCGACGCGGTGGAAGATTTCCCCATGGAAAAATACGACCTCATGCAACGAATCATGTTGCGGGCCCCCTTTTACCTGTCCAAACTGGTCATCCCCCATCTGCGAAAAAGCCCGGACGGCAAAGGCGCCATCGGCCACATGGCCTCGGTCCACGCCCATATCACCACCATGCGCAAACCGGTCTACAACATCACCAAATTCGGCCTTCGGGCCCTGGCCCAGTCCATCTCGGCGGAGGGGGAGGGAAAAATCCGCTCCTTCACCGTCAGCACCGGATTCGTGCAAACGCCGCTGGCGCTCAACCAAATTCCCGCCCAGGCCAAGCAACGGGGCATTTCCGAAGAAAAAGTGGTCACCGACGTGATGATGGGGGCCAGCCGGATCAAAGAGATGATGACCCCCATCGAAGTGGGCAACCTGTTCATGATGGGTTTTTCCCGATTCGGGAAATACCTCGTCGGCGGCGACCTCCTTTTCGACGGCGGGATGGTGTTGACCTACTGATATTCGATCGGTTTCGCCGTCTGTTTTTTTCGAAAGCTTCGGGAGTTCCGGGGCCGGAGAGCCGATCCCCGGCCCGGCCCGAAAATCGCCCAAGGAATGGTCTCGGGAATCGATTCGCGGGTCGGGCGACGGCCCGCGAAAACATAAGCCGCCTTCCCCGTTCGCTCCGCGTGGAAGCGCCACGGGAAAGGCGGCCATTTTTTTAAAAACGGAATGAATCAGGAACGCGTCAAGCGTTTTCCTCCGGAAGACGGACCACCGTGACGGGGACGGAACAGCGTCTCACCACCCGCCGGGCGGTATTGCCCAGCAGGGTCTCGGCCACGGCGTTCCGGCCGTGGGTGCCGATCACCACCAGATCAAAGTCGGCGCTCTCTCGGACGATCGCCTCGGCGGGATCTCCCTCCCGAATGAGGGTCTCCTCCACCAGCAAGGGACATTCCGGCATCTCCTCGCTGGTTTCCCGGCAGAACGCCTCCACCTGGCGCTTCAGATTCTTTTCGTATTCCGTCCGCTTTTTGGCCTGGATTTCGTTCCACTGGTCTTCCCCGATGTAATCGAGCACCAGGCTCTTGCCGGTGGTGGGCAGGATTTCGATCACGTACAGCAGGGACAGCTTCGCGCCGAACCGGTCGGCCATGAACGCCGCGTAGGCCGCCGCGTGGCGGGCGGTGTCGGACAAGTCGGTGGCGTAGAGAATTTTTTTAATCTTCGGGATCATGTTTCCTCCAAAAAGGGAATCGGGCAACCGCCGGTTCCATCGGCCGCGCCCCGGAAAACTCGAATAAAACCGCTCGAAATCAAAATCAAAACGGCTTTTTCGCTGGAAAGAAAGGGCGGCGGTTTAGGCCCAATGCCGTTCAGTTTGGATTTTAAAATGGACAACCGCGCCAGATGGACCGGGGGCGAATGCGATGCGTCCCCGCAATTTTCCCGCCACATGAACGGTCTCGGGTTCAGGCCTCGTCGGCGCGGATGAAGACCACCAGCTCCTTGGGGCCGTGAATGCCGAAGGCCAGCACCAATTCGATGTCGGCGGTTTTGGACGGTCCCGAAATCAGCACCACGTTGGTGGGCACGCCCGCCGCCCAGTCCTCGGCCGCCATGGCGTCGGCAAAGGTGTTGTGGATGTCCGAGGCGCGCAGCACGGCGATATGGACCGGCGGTATCAGCGACATCAGCCGGGGCTCCTTCTTGTCGGGCCAGAGGACCAGCGCGCCGTTTTCGGCGATGGCGCTTCGGGCGGACGTGACGCCGACGTCGATGCCGGCGAACAGCCGTTCCTTGAAAGACTCCACCGGCTCCGCGTAGGGAATGGCCTCGGGAGCGACGGCCTCTCCGCATTGAGCCTTCACCGCCTCGCCCACCTCGGAACCGGGACCGTAGAGCGCCGTGCCGAATTCCCTTTTCCGAAGATAGGCGCCCAGTTCGGCTTGCCAATCCGATTCGGGAACCAGATGAACCTCGGCGCGCATGGCCTCCAGCAGCCGTTTGAGCCGCTCCAGCCGTTTGGCCGGGGAACGATCCGGCGCCGGCAACGGCTCGGATGCGTACCGGATATCGTCTCCGGCGTTTTCAAAGCCCCGGTTCCCGGGCCCGGCGAAAAAAACCGGTCCCGACTTCCGGGAAAGAGCCCGTTCCAGCCGACCCAGAATCCGATCCCGGGTTTGGGGGCCGCCGGCGTTGGCGGGGTTATTCATGTTCCACTCCTTCCGCGAGCACCTGTTCGTGAAGGCTTCGTCGGGCGAACCTGGGCCGGTTCCGAACCGACATCCAGGCTTTGAGCGGCCCCACGGGCGGCAGCCATCGGCCGAAGAGGCCGGCCATCCGGGCCGAAAGCACATTGAGCAAGGGGACGCGATTGACCCAGGCCCAGGCTTTCCAGATCAGAATTTCGCCCAGGTTCCGTTTGTATCCCGCGCCCTTCACCGTCCCTCTGGCCGCGTAGGCTTCGTCGCGCAACCGTCGGATCAGCTCCGGAATGGGAATCTTGACCGGGCAGACCTCTTCGCAGGCGTTGCAGAGGCTGGAAGCGGTGGCCAGCTCGCCGGAGGCCTCCAGGCCGGTCATCTGGGGCGTCAAAATTTCCCCGATGGGTCCCGGATAGACGTGGCCGTAGGCGTGGCCGCCGATGCGGGTGTAGACGGGGCAGTGATTCAGGCAGGCGCCGCAACGGATGCATTGCAACGTCTGCCGCAACTCGGGGTCGGTCAGAATCTCCGACCGGCCGTTGTCCAGCAGAATCAGATGGACCGCCTCCGGTCCGTCCTTTTCTCCCGGCTTGCGGGGCGAGGTGATCATGTTGAAATAGGTGGTCACCAATTGCCCGGTGGCCGATCCGGTGAGAAGACGCAGCAGGGGCGGCACGTCGGAAAGTTTTTCCACCACCTTTTCCAGCCCCATGACCGCGACGTGGACCGGCGGGACGGTGGTGCACATACGGCCGTTGCCTTCGTTTTCCACCAGACAAAGCGTCCCGGTTTCCGCCACGGCGAAGTTGACGCCGGAGAGCCCCACCTCCCCCAGCCGGAATTTTTCCCGCAGCGTTTTCCGGGCGATGGCGTTAAGTTCCTCCACCTCTTCCGTGTAGGGCGTGTCGGGAATGCGTTCGTGAAAAATGGCGGCGATCTCCCGCCGGTTCTTGTGAATGGCGGGAACGATAATATGGGACGGCGTTTCCCCGGCCAATTGGATGATAAACTCGCCCAGGTCGGTCTCCAGCGCCTCCAGCCCCTTTTCCTCCAGAAAATGGTTGAGGTGCATCTCCTCGGAGACCATCGACTTGCCCTTGACCATCCGGGTGGCGTTCCGGTCCCGCATGATGGACAGCACCAGCTCGCGGGCCTGTTCCGTGGTCTCCGCCCAATGGACCTGGATGCCGTTGGCCGTGCATTTGTCTTCCAGGCTGCGCAACAGGGTGGGCAGCCGGCCTAGCGACCGCCGGCGGATCTCGTTGCCCGCCGCCCGCAACCCGTCCAGCTCCTCGGCGTCGGAGAAAACCGCCTTTCGTTTCTGCTTCATCGCCCCCATGGCGAAGGCCAGATTGCCGCGAAGCTGCTTGTCGTTCAGGGCGCGGTCGATGTTTTCCTTGAAATTAAATCCGGTCGGTTGGCTCATGGGTGCGCTCCCATAGAAAATCGGCGATGTGCTGGCCCCGCACCGAAACGCCCCGCCGGTCCATGGTGCCGGTGATGTTCATTAAACAGCCGTGGTCGCCGGAAAGCACCCGCCGGGCTTCGGTCCGCCGGATGTCGTCCACCTTGTCTCGGACCATGGCGGCGGAAATGGCCGGTTGCTTGACCGAAAAGGTGCCGCCAAAGCCGCAGCACTGGTCTTCGTGGGCCAGCTCCGCCAGTTCCACGTTTTTCAGTTGCCGGATCAGCGTTTTGGACTCGGTGATGACGTCCATTTCCCGGGCCGCGTGACAGGAAGAATGCCAGGTGACCCGGATGGGCTCTCCCCGGTCCTCCAGCCGCACCTTCAAAACGTGGACCAAAAATTCGCTCAGTTCAAAAACCCTTTCGGAGAAGGACAAGGCCGCGTCCCGGTCCCGGTCCTCTGCGAAGAGCCTGGGATAGTGGCGGCGCATCATTCCCGCGCAGGAGCCCGAGGGCGCCACGATGGGATAGGGCTTGGGAAAGGCGCGCAACTGCTTGCGCGCCACCTCCCGGGCCTCGTCGGGAAAACCGGAGTTGTAGGCCGGCTGTCCGCAGCAGGACTGGTCCGGGGGAAACACCACCCCCACCCCCTCCCGCTTCAGCAGCCGGATGGCCGAAAGCCCGGTTTCGGGATAGCACATGTCGATGAGGCAGGTTCCGAAGAGATAGACCCGCTCCGGTCGGGGGGGATAAGACGATCGCATTCCGCCGCTCCGTGGTTTCGATTTTTCGTTGCCGTCTCCCCGTTCCGGGTCCGTCCTTCCGCTTGGACGACGGACCCGGAACGGCGGGAAACGCTTCCTTGCCGGCCGGCGCTTCTTATCCGAAAAAGATTCCCGGCAGCCAGGTCACCAGCGCCGGAAAGGCCACCAGAATGCCGATTCCGGCGAGCTGGAGCAGGACAAATGGCAAAATGCCCCGGTAGATGTGCATCATGGTGAATTCCGGCGGCGCGACCCCCTTGAAGTAGAACAGCGCGTAGCCGAAGGGCGGCGTCAGGAACGAAGTTTGAAGGTTTACGCACAGCAGCATGGAAAACCACAGCGGATCAAAGTCCAGCTCCATGGAGATGGGCATGAAAATGGGCACGGTCACCAGCAAAATGGCGGCCCAGTCGATGAACATTCCCATCAGAAACACGATGAACATCATGATGAACAGCACCATCCATCGATTAAGCCCGCTGCCGATGAGCAGATCGGCCACCACGTCGCCGCCGCCCATGCTCAGAAAGACCGAGCTGAAAAACTTTCCGCCGATGAAGAGCATCATCACCATGGCGGTGGTCTTCATGGTGGAAAAGGCGCTGTGTTTGATGACGTCCCAGGTGAATTTCCGGTTGAACATGGCCAGGACCGCCGCGCCGGTGGCGCCCAGTCCCGCGGCCTCCGTGGGGGTGGCCACCCCGGCCAGGATGGTGCCCATCACCGCGAGGATCAGGGCCAGGGGCGGAATCAGCGATTTGAGCGTCATGGCCCATTTCTGGGCGGTCGTATAGCTTCCGGCCTCCGCCTTGGAGATGGCCGGCCCCAGAGACGGATTCAGGTTGCAGCGGATTAAAATATAGAGAAAATACAGAGCCGCGAGAATGATTCCGGGGAAAATGGCGCCGGCGAACAGGTTCCCCACCGAAGTTTCCTTGAGGCCGGTCAAACCGCCGTAGACCACCATCATGATCGAAGGCGGAATGAGGATGCCCAGGGTGCCCGCGGAGCAGATGATGCCGGCGGTCATCTCTTTCTGGTAGTTCTTCTGCAAAAGGGCGGGCGTCGCCAGAAGCCCCATGGCGACGACGGAGGCGCCGATGATGCCGGTGGTGGCCGCGAACACGGTGCAAACCACCACCACGGCGAGGCCCAGTCCCCCCTTGACGCTTCCCAGAACCACGTAGAGCGCCTCGAAAAGGGCGTCGGAGACCTTGGAGCGATCCAAAAGCTGGGCCATCAAAATGAATAATGGAATGGCCACCAGGACGTAGTTTTCCATCAAGCCCCAGGCGATGTTGGCGAACATGTCGAACAGCCAGGGGATGTTGAAGCCGTTGTCCAGCAGGCCGAAAAGCGTCGCCACGGCCGCGAGCGTATAGGCCAGCGGATGCCCCAGAAGAATGAACACGATCAGCGTGAGGAACATCGCGATGGTTAAAAATTCCGGACTGAAATACATGTCACCCTTTCCTCTCGACTATTGTTGACCCCGCAGGCCTCGAATGTTCTTGAGCAGATTGGAAAATCCCTGAAGCCAGAGGAAAAAGAAGGCGAGGGCCATCAGACATTTCAAGGGCCAGATGGGCGGACCCCAACTGGTGGGATTGCGTTCCAGGCCGGCCACGGAGGTGATGGCGTATTTGGCCGACCAGATGACCATGGGCGTCATCACGGGCATGAACAGCACCAGCAGGGTGACGATGCCGATGACATGCTGCGTTTTTTGGGGCAGGCGGTTCGTGAAGATGTCCACCCGCACATGGCCGTCGTTCACGTCGGTGTAGGACAGGCCGAACATGTAATGCAGGCCGTACAGGAACCCGGTCATTTCAAAGCCCCATGTCGTCGGCGCGTTGAAGACGTACCGCATGAACACTTCGTAGATGACCACAAGCAACAGCGGAATGATCAGCATGGAGGTGAGTTCTCCCTGCTTGCGGCTGAAGGCGTCGATTCCCTTGACAATGGTTTCGAGCATTCGCTCCCCCTCTTGCGTTGATAAAAACGGGCCGGCCGAAAAAAACGGCCGGCCCGTCCGGAGTCCGTTCGTCGGGATTCCCGATGACCTTATTCGGTGATCCGGCCTTCGATGTAGGTCTCGTAGGGCCAGGGAGTGGCGCCGCTTCGGGCCTCGCGCCATTCGGCGAAGTCTTCGATGAAGGCTTCCTGGCTGTCGAGCACCTTCTTCACGTCGGGGTGCTTTTCCTTGAGTTCGTCCAGATATTTCTTGGTGGTCTTCCGAAAACCGATCAGGGTTTCCTTGTCCAGCTTGACGATCTCGATCTTTTCCTTGAAGCGGCGGATGGCTTCGGAATTGAGGCTGTTGATCCAGTTGTAGGACCAGAGCTGGGTTTCCTTGGCGCAGATGTCGATGATCCACTTCAGGTCTTCGGGCAGCTTGTCGTAGGCGTCCTTGTTGAAAAACAGGGCGCTTTGGATGCCCGGCTGGTGGACGCCCGGCTGGATGGCGTATTTGGTGATCTCGTCGAATCCCATGGGATAGTTGATGGCGGGGGAGGAAAATTCGGCCGCGTCGATGACGCCCCGCTCCAGGGCCAGATAGACCTCGCCGCCGGGCAGCGGGGAAACAGAAGCGCCCAGATTGGTGAGAATGTCCATGTACCAGCCCGGGGTCCGGACCCGCATCCCCTTGAAATCCTTCATGGAGGTGGCCTTTTTGTTGGAAAACAGGCCCATCTCCTGGCCGCACTGTCCGCCGGGCAACGCGAACAGGTTAAATTTCCCGTATAGTTCCTGCATCAATTCCATGCCGCCCCGCTCGTACAGCCAGATGTTGTAGCCCTCGGCGTCCAGGCCGAACGGCACGGAGGCGAAGGCGACGAACGCCTCGTTCTTGCCCTTCCAGTAG